>CP070648.1:306566-325492 GCA_020354555.1 Armatimonadota bacterium
AGGTGGAGCGCGAGGTCGAGGCCGATGCGGCCGGGACCGCTGTCGGCGATCGCCTTCTCGACTGCCTGCCGGACCTGGGTGAGCGCCGTCGCCGCGAGTTCGCTTTCACTGCGCATGCCGTAGTTGAGCAAGCGCACGGCGATGCGTGGATAGAAGCCGTGGTCGCGGTGGGCTTCGGGCTTCCACTGTTTGTGTTCCTCGCTCCAACCGCGCGTGAGCCCCTCGATGGAGTGGGCCCAGTGCGCGCGGTGGTCGCGGGTGATGTCGGGTAGCTCGGCGAGCGGGTGCGCGCGATACCACTCCGGCATGACGTCGCAGATATCGCGGGGCGCGGGCAGGACGAAGAGCTCCGATTCGAGGGTGATGGTCTGGCCAGCCCGGACGGGATACGGCCGCGCAGCGGCGCGCTCGTTTTCGTTGACGAAGTCCGGAATGCTCGGGAGGAACAGGGCCATGACGTGGTCGTCCTGTCGGTCGAGGCGGTTGGGGGAGGCGAAGACGACCGAGGGACGGTCGTGCTGGCCGTCCCACTGCTGGAGCGGATTCCACGCCAACCCGGCCGCCCAGCCGCGGTTGGCGACCGCCATCAGCGGGACGGTGACCTTGTTGGGGTGAGGCACGAAGCGCGCGGCCAGTCTCGGCGCGACCGACTCGGTACCCGATGAGTCCTCGTGCGCCGTCAGGTACTCGAGTCCGCAGAGCAGCGCGCTGTCCTTGTCCGCGCCGTCGGCGCGCCAGCCGAAGTGAAACTCGGGGCAGGTCAGCGCGCGGAGGGCAAAGTCGCGTTTTGCCGTCAGCGCGCAGCGGATGGAGAACCAGCCCGGGGCCGCAGGGGCGAAGCGGAAGGCGAGGTCGCAGGTTTCGCTGCGCCAAGTGCCGGCAATCGCATTGCCGTTCTCGTCGAGCGGCGCGTATATCAGACGCGGCGGGTCGTCGTTGATCCCTAACTCGGCAAGGGCGCGGATGGCGCCCAACATGCTGGAGTCGTTGCCCTCGCGCACCGCGACTCCGATGACTCCGTGCCCGAAGCCGCTCTCGATGAAGCGCAACTCGGCGGCTCCGCTGGACAGCCTGAGGCCGGGCTGTGCGTCGTCTGCGATCGCGACGATGGGCGTCGCCTTCTCGACGGCAGGCGCGTTGTCACTGCTGAAGCGCGCCTGGGCGAGGCGTGTTCCCGGGGCGGCCGGCGACACCTCGACGGACAGCAGTCTCTCCTCGCCCGGCGCGAGGTCGCCGACGTGGACGGTGTGCAGATTTCCTTCCAGGCCAAGTGCGCCCCGCGCGCCGAGGACTGCCCGCCCGCCGGAATTGCGCACGACGCATTGAAGCGCGGCGGGGTCGCCCGCGACGCATATCGCGGCTGAAGCGGCGAGCGTCGTGATCTCGAGGCACGGCCCGACATCGCGCAAGGAGATGTCGTCGAAGAGCATGGCCGCGCCGGGCAGGATGCCGAGGATGATGCGGGCCTGTGCGGCGTCGGCGGGGGCGGTGAAATCACCGCCGTGCTGCAGCCACGTGTGGTCGGAGGCGTCGCCACGCCAATCGTTGTCATAGCTGAGGTGCTTGCCTTCGGCGTCGAGCCATTCGATGGTGACCTTGAAGCCGGACCTCTCCGGCGCGATGAGACGCACCGCGGAGGACAGGGCGTATTTCGCGCCCGGCGCGACGGGGAAGGCGTCGCTGTGCGCGTTGACCTCGCCATCGCGGCCGCGGGTGTCGATGCGCAGGCATTGTTTGCCGCCGCGGGCTTCGGTGGCGATGATCTCGGCGCCGAGCCCGGCGTCGGGGCCGGAGGGCTGGCGATACGGGCCGGAGAAGCTCCAACTCGCAGCGCCTTGCTCGAACCCGCCATTGGGGACGATTTCGCGACCCAGATTGCGCGCGGGGGCGGGGAGAGCGAGCGCGAGCATGAGTGCGACGGCGAACGACGGGATCATCCAGGTCTGCATTATGCAGGGCCTCCGTTTCGTTGCAGGGCGTTTCTGCGCGGCGGGCGCGGTGTTCCTGCCGGGCGGGCAACGCGTGTCTTCCCGCCGGGCCATTTGACGGCGAGGCGGACACGATGTAATATGCCCAAGCCCGGCCAGCGGTCGCCGGCGATCTATATTGCGAGGTGCGAGACATGGTTTCCGTCGCCCAGAATTGCGTGATCGAGTTATCGTTCACGTCCGGGAAGCGGTATGGTGATCCATTCAATGATGCGACTCTCGACGTCGTGTTTGCCGCGCCCGACGGCAGCGAGCATCGCGTGCCCGCCTTCTGGTCGGGGGACATGAACTGGCGCGTGCGCTACGCGTCATCGAAGGTCGGCAGGCACACGTACCGCACGATATGCTCGGACGAGTCCAACGCGGACCTGCATGGGCGCGAGGGAGAACTCGAAGTCGTCCCATACGAGGGTGCGAACGCCTTGCTTCGCCACGGGCGCCTGCGGGTCGCCGAGGATCGCCGCCACCTCGAGCATGAGGATGGGACGCCGTTCTTCTGGCTCGGGGACACGTGGTGGTTCGGGTTGGTGAAGCGGCTGACGTGGCCCGGTGATTTCCAGCGCCTGACCGCGGACCGCGTCGCCAAGGGGTTCAACGTCGTGCAACTCGTCGCGGGGCTGTATCCGGACGTGTACCGGTTCGACCCGCGCGGGGAGAACGAGGCCGGGTGCCCGTGGACCGAGGGCTATCGCGCGATCAACCCGGCGTACTTCGACATGATGGACCTGCGCATCGAGTGGCTGGTGCGCTCGGGCATCGTGCCGTGCGTTGTGGGCGCGTGGGGCTTCTACATCAAGTACGCCGGGCCGGAGGTGATGAAGAAGCACTGGCGCAATCTCGTCGCGCGCTACGGCGCGTACCCGACGGCGTGGTGCGTTGCGGGCGAGGCGGTGATGCATTTCTACACCGAGAACTTCGGCCCCGACCACGTGGCGTATGCCAAGGAGGCGTGGACCGATGTCATGCGCTACCTGCGCGAACTTGATCCATACCATAACCCGATCACGATTCACCCGACCGCGCCGGACTCGCGGGCGATGATCAACGACGCTTCGCTGCTCGACGTTGATATGATGCAGACCAGTCACGGCTACGGGGCGATGGAGAACACGGTGCGCTACACGCTCGGCGCGGTGGCGGGCGAGCCGCCGCTGCCGGTGATCAACGGCGAGCCGATGTACGAGGGCATCATGGGGCAGTGCTGGCACGACATGGCCCGGTTCTGCTTCTGGACGTGCATGATGTCTGGCGCGGCGGGGCACACCTACGGCGCCAACGGCATGTGGCAGATGAGCACGCCGGAGGAGCCGTGCGTGGCGATCAGCGGGTCGTGGGGCGACACGACGTGGGAGGAGGCGTCGCGGCTCGCGGGGTCGGCGCATGTCGGGATCGGCAGGCGGATCCTGGAGCGGTATCCGTGGTGGGAGTTCCGCCCGCGGGTCGAGCCGGGGTGGAACACGGAGGAGCGCATCGCTCCGTTCGCGGCGGGCATTCCCGGGCCGGTGTGGATGTTCTATCTCGTTTCCGACGGGCTGCCGGGAATGTACCAGGGCATGCGGGGCAAGTCCATCCAAATCGAACCGGGGGCGCAGTATCGCGCAAAGTTCGTCAACCCGCGGACGGGGGCGGATGTGGAGGTCGGGCCGGTGACGCCGGAGGCGGACGGCACGTGGCCCATCGCCCGCAAGCCGAGCCGGGAGGATTGGGTGCTGGTGATTGAGGACGCGCGGAAGGTGGGGAGGTAGCGGGCAGGTCGTCTGAATGCCGCGGCGCCGGTCAGAACCAGCTCGGCAGTTGGCCGAGGTCGGGGAGGAACAGGCCGAGGGTCGCCATGAGCATGCCCGCGCCCGCAAAATGCCCGAGCACCAGCCCGAGGAACGCCGGGATCATCCGCCGGTAGAGCGGCATGCCGCCGATCCATAGGATCAGCGCCTTGAGCAGCCAGGCCTGGAAGAACCCGAACCAGAACGGATTGCCCTCGCCCCAGCACGTCGCGGCAAGGTAGCCGATCGGGCTCATCGCCCAGAAGCGGCTCCCCATGCGCAGCAGCAACAGCCCCAGCGTCACCGCCCCGCCGATGAGCGTCGCCGCGTTCTGCGCGGCGCGCGGCGGCTGCGGATTCTCGAGAGACGTCGCCATCGCGCCGAAATGCTGGAACGCCACGGTCGCGTTGAAGCTGCCCTGCGCGCCGCCGTGGAAGACGTTCAACTCACCCCAGCGGAACATGGCGGCGATGTGCGCCCCGAAGTTGCCGACGATCCCGATGACCACGGCGATGACGACGGCGTAGAGCATCCGCCGCTGGCGCACGCCGACGGCGTCGGCGAGCTTGAAGGATTCGATCTGGCTCTCGGCGAGCATGCTCGGCAGCCAGAACCGGCCGAGCCAGTTGAGCGACGAGAGCAGGACGAAGCTCTGCACGCCGCCCATGGCGAGCAGCCCCTGAGTGCCGACGACATTGGTGAGGGTGGCCGAGACCATGCCCCACGGCACGACGTGAAACGGCACGCCGGCCTCGGCGCGGATGCGCGCGGCGACGAGCGCGAAGCAGATGACAATGAAGAAGAACGGCGCCGCGACGGCGAGGGACATGCCGGACAGCTTGCACCACGCCAGAAGGAAAGCGAGAGACGCGAACAGCCCCCACACCGCCCAGCGCAGGGGGATGGGGTGGTCATCCTCGACGGCGGGGCCGCGGCGAAACGCCGCGCGGCAGCCGAGCACGATGTCCTTGCGCGCCATCCACAGCAGCGCGAGCGCGAGGGCGATGAACCCGCCCGCGGCCTGCTCCTGCATGTACGGGAAGCCGCCGGTGCGGAAGCCGAGGTTGAAGCCGAAGTACTTGACCAGCTTGACGGCGACGAACGCGGCCCACACCGAGAAGCTGATGTCGAGCGGCACGAGGTAGGCGAGCCCGACGACCTGGGGCAGGTGGAACAGCAGCACAGGTTGCAGCCCCTCCCACTTGCCGGCGAAGAACGGGCTGAGGTCGGTGTAGAAGCCGGGCGAGGGGACGAACGGTGCGAGCGCGTGCAGCACGCGGGAGAGATTGAAGAGGAACGCGACGCCGAAGCCGAGCCACATCACGGGGTCGGCGAAGAATGACCGCCGCTGTCCGTCGAGCATGGCGAGCGGGAGCTGGACGAGCGGAAAGGTGAGGCGTTCGTTCTCGGTCCATTGGCGGCGCAGGAGTGTCAGCAGGCAGATGAAGACGCCGGCGAGGGCAATGAGGAAGAGCGTCCAGGACACGACCGGCAGGGCATACGCGCTCCATGGGACGGCCCCGCCGGGCGCGCCTTCGTACTCGCCGCGGATGATCGAGGGGTCGCGCGGATACCACCAAGCCGGGATGTGGCGCTGGTAGTCGGCGAAGTGGTTCGTCGGAGTGGCATAGTAGAAGAGCGCGCCGATGAAGGGCATCAGCGCGCGGATGCCTTGGATGCCCGAGAAGTCGAGGGCGAAGCCGACCATGACGAAGATGACGATCAGCTCCGCGCGGGAGAACGCCCAGCGGGGCGCGCGGCGGCGCAGCCAGACGCCGGCGGCGAAGAGCAGGGCGAGGAAGAGCAGGGCGGGCAGGGCGGGGACGCCGGTGGCGACCCAGATGCCGGTGCGCAGCTCGACGGCGTACATCCAGAGCAAGGCGAGTGCGATGAGCGCGGCGCCAACGACGATGGCGCGGAAGCGAAAGGCGGGCGGGTTACACTGGGAGCCGTCGGAGTGCGCCACGGCGGACGGTTTCGCACGCGGCGCGGCGTTCTCCTGCTGCAGCGGCACAGCGGCGATCAGCGTAGGGGCACAGCATGCTGCGCCCCCACCTTGGCGACGCTCTGCGGGCGTCGTGTAGGAAACATGCCGCGGCGCCGCGAAGTCCCGTGACATGCTGCGCCGCGCTGTCACCCCGGAAGAGCTTGACTCAGTCCTCGCGCATTACGACATCGGCCCGCTAGCATCACCGCCGGGGCCGGGGAGCGGGACGGCCAACGCGAATCTGAGGATCGTCACGGCGTCGGGCGAGTACTTCTTCCGGCGGCGCAACCCGAAGTATGCGCGCGAGGAGTTCGTCGCGTTCGACCACGCGCTGATGGCGCACATGGCGCGGTACGGCGTGAAGACGCCGCGGCCGATTGCGACGCGCGACGGGCGGGGTTGGGTGCGCATGAACGACGAGGTGTACGAGGTGTTCCACTACCAGCGCGGCGGGCCACATGACCGTCATTCCCTTGCCCAGCTTGCGTCCGCCGGGCGCGCGCTCGGAGACTACCACCGCGCCGCGCGCGATTTCGTCCCCCCGCCGGGCAAGGAGTGGCCGAGGTATGATGATCCGCATCTGATCCGCGACGGCGTTCGGGAGATCGAAGGCGAGCTGCGGCGGCGGCTTGCCGCCGAGGATTGGCATTACTTGATGAGCCAAGTGGAATCGCTCGAACTGGCGCTGCCGGACGAGCGGTATCATGGCCTGCCGAAGCTGGTGATACACGGCGATTACCACCCCGGCAACATGAAGTTCAGCGGCGACGAAGTGGCGGGGATCTTCGATCTGGACTGGGCGACCGTGCAGCCGCGCGTGAGGGACCTCGCGGACGCGTTGTTCCTGTTCGCCGGGGAGCGCGACAGCGACATTGATGCCTCGGACATCTTCTCCCTGACGCAGACGTGGCGGCCGTCGGTCGAGCGCGGAGCGGTCGTGATGGGAGCGTATCTGGAATCCGAGGCACTGCGGGAGGACGAGGCGGCGGCGCTGCCGCTGTTCGTGCGCGCGCGGTGGCTGTACTGCCGGGTGGCGGGGATGGTGAAGGTCGCCCCGGAGCGGCGGATCGAGTACTTCGTCGCGGGATTGCTGGAGCCGCTGCGGACGATGGATGGAATCAACCGGCTGTTCTGAGGCACAGGACGGGAATAACCTCGCGCCCCGGCGGTTACTGCACCCAGGATTTGAGCCAGATCGTGCCCGACGCGACGCGGGCCGTCTTCCGGCTTTCCCGATCATAGACCGAGAGCGTCTTGCGAGCGGTAAACGCGGCGAAGCGTCCGTCCGGCGAGGGCAGCACCTCGCGGTGGTCTCTGCCCAGGGGCGTCACAGCCTGGTCCGCGCGGCGGTCCCAGATGCAGGTGCGGTATTCCTGCCGCTCATCAACGAGAGGAGTGCCCACGCGCACCCTGAGGCCCTTCCTATAGAAAGAGGCGACTTCGGTAATCGGGATGAGCCGTGACGCCTCGAGGTTTACGACGTACTCCCCGGCATCGGTCGCTCCGGCATAGTGAATCTCGCCGCCCGGCCATGCGCGCCACAGCCGGTGGCTGGCGCCGAGCCAGCCGGGCACCGGCAGCGCGAGCAGTTCCCTCCCGGTGGCGACATCCACGAGGCGGAGGGTCTGCTGGAGACGCTCCCCTGATATCATCGGCTCTCCCCCGGAGGGCTCCGCGACGGGGACTGCGTGCTGATAGAGAATGCGGTTGTCGTCCACCCACAGCAGGAGTGGATTCGGCGTCATGCTGGAGATGCCCGAGTTCTCGCAGCGCACCCCCGCGACTATAGCGCGCGGCCAGCCCAGGGGCAGTTCCGCGACACAGAGGTCGTACCCGCCCCCGGTAAGTGGGGACGGGATGCGCATGGTGAAGAACGCATAGCGAACCAGCCCCGGAGACACCGCGACGCTGGCTAGGCCATAGGGCGGCGTGCCACTTCCCACCGTGCCGCGCTGCCCCAGCCGATCGAGCATCGCCAACGGCGCGGGGCGCCAGCCGGTGTCAACGTTGAAGACGCGAAGCTCGACGCCGAGCATCCGCGGGAAAGAGAAGACGAGCAACCGGCGGTCGGCGCTCATGCCGACGAGTTGCACGCCGCGCTCGCGATCGATCACATTTGCGGCGCGTTCCCTCGGGGAGTAGATGAACGTCCGGAACGCGCCGTCGTGCATGAGATACCGGCCGTCCGGGAGGGGTTCGATGAGGGACAGCCCACGCGCAGTCATGAGCCTCTCGGTTCGCCACTCGTCTTCGTCGAGCAGAGCGAGCCAGAGCGCGGTGGTGCGCGGTTCGAGGAGATCCTCGAAGTACAGGAACGCGGGCTTGCCGAGGAAGCTTGGGCTGGTCGCGCGCTTGGCCGCGGGTGCGGCGACGGACGCCATCGCTACCGCGACAATGCACGCGGCGGTCGGCAAGATGCGGCACGAGACGTACATGGCGTTCCCCCATTGGCCCGCGCGAGCCGGACGCGCAGGCGGGCGACGCGGAAGCCCGCACAAGCAAGAGCCTCGCGGCGCGGCACGGGGCGAGCCGTTGCGGCACCCTACTGCGCTGTTCTGCAGCAGTTTGACGATGGCGCGTCCGCGAATGTTCCCGCTCCGCGGCGGTTCCCCGCCTTACGCCGAAGTCGGAGCGCGCTGTGACCGATCCTGTCGGCGATGGCGGCGCTACTTCCCCATCTTCTTCAGGTTATCGAGGCAGGCCTTGACGCATTCGAGCGGGGGCATGGCGTAGACTTCCTGCTCGACGATGTACCACTCGGTGTTGCCGGTGGTCTCGCACAGCTCGAACACGCGCTGCCAGGGGCAGTCGCCGTCGCCGATGACCGCGGCCGTGCCGTCCTTGGAGTACTCTTTGAGGTGCACGGTGATGGCGCGGCCGGGGTAGCGTTCGAGGAAGGGGACGGGGTCGGCGCCGCCGTGCATGGCGTTGCCGGTGTCGAACTGCATCACCACTTCGGGATTCGCGGCGCCGAAGAAGGTATCCCACGGCATCTCGCCTTCCAGCGGCTGAAACTCGATGGAGTGATTGTGGTAGCCGGTGAGCATGCCGAGCGGCTTGAGCTTCGCCGCGATCTCGTTGAACACGCCGGCGGTCTTCTGCCACGCCGCGCGCGAGCTGCGGTATTCCTCGGGCAGCCCGGGAACGATGAGGAACTTGTTGCCGATGGTGCGGTTGAACTCGACGGTCTTCTCGAACTGATCGCCGAGGAGCGTGTCGATGCCGGTGTGGGTGCCGGCGACCTTGAGGCCGAGGCCGTCGAGCATCTTGCGCAGCTCCTGGGCGCTGCGCTCGTAGTAGCCCGCGAACTCGACGCCGACGTAGCCCATGTCCGCGACGGCTTTGAGGGTGCCGGGGAGGTCGCGCGCGCAGTCCTCGCGCACGGAGTAGAGTTGCAGAGCGATCGGAATCTTAGCCATGTCCATCTCCTTGCCTAGATTATCCATCCTGCGTTTGAAGCGCGTGCCGGGCGGCGCTGCGCGCCGCTCCGGAGCCCCGACGCGCGGGGCCGCGTACATCTGAGGCGTGCGCGCACAAGTAATGCGCGCTTGGTGGTCGTGCGACGAGCGCGGCCGGAGCGGCCGGGCCCGACGCCGACTCGCACATTCTACCAGGCGCCGCGCGCCGCGTCGAGGACGGATCGGCGGCGGGTCGTTCAGCCGCCGGGCCGACCACGGCTGCTAGGCCAACCGGTAGAGTTCCATCGGGTTGTCGAAGAACCACTGGCGGGCGACGGCGACGGCCTGATCCTCGGTCATCAGCCCCGCGTCAACGCGCGCGCCGAGGACGATGGCGATGTTCTCGCGCGCCATGACGAGATGCCCGTAGACCTTCTCCACGGGATGGTAGTCTCCGCCGAACGCGATGAGCTTGTTGACCGGCACCATGTCGATGTACTCGTCGAGCGCGGAGCGAGTCATCGCGGGCGAGATGATATGCGTCCAGCACAGGTTGAGCCAGACGTTGGGGAAGTTCTTGCCGATAACGCCGGTGGTGCGGACATCGGGCATGCCCATGTGGTAGAGATCGAAGCGCGTCTTCGGGTTGCGCATGACGATGGGGATGATGTGCTGCGACGCGAGGTCGCGGAAGTCGCCCCACATGCCGGCGTGGACGGCGACGACGAGGTCGTGCTCTGCGGCGAGGCGGAGCATCTGCTCGACGAGGTAGTCGCGCAGCGGGTTCATATCCGCGAGCTGGGCCTGCGCGCCGCTGCGCAGGCCGTCGAACGTGCAGACGGCGTCGGCGCGGTTCGGCGTGCCGTACGGGCGCGACGCCATCTTGATGCCGACGGCGCCCTCGCTCTTCCACTTCGCGAGCCCGTGGTCGCAGATCGCGATGTAATCGTCGAGGGTGGCGACGCGCTGGTCGAACTCGCGGGCGCGGGCCGCGATGTGATTCCAGTTGTGGGCGGCGGCGAAGTGATCCATGGGCATGAGCGGGACGAGCAAGTCGCCCTCGTAGTCGGTGCGCCCGGCCTGGGTCAGCGCGTGGCGGATGCGGCACTTGTCGCGCAGCATGCGGGTGTAGATGCCGGGCGTGTTCTGCCGCTGCATCTCCTCGGACAGCGGGGCGTACGTGTCGTCGTTGATGTCGTCGAAGCCGTAGAACTCCCGTGCGGCGACGAACGCGGGCCGCACGTACGAGCCGAAGCGGATGTGCTCGAGGTACGGCTTGAGGAGATTCCAGCGGTGGTCGAGGGTGTAGTTCCGGTTATGCAAGGCGTCGTAGTCCTCAGAGCGCATGCCTGAGGTGACGAGGTCGGTGCGGACGTAGTGAGAGAAGAGGGTGAGCGCGTCCACCTGCGAGCTGACGCGGGCCGGCTCGGGGGACAGGTGCTCGTGCGCGTCAACGACCTCGAATTCCTCGAATGCCTTGACGAGTGCCTGGGCGGTTGCGGGAAGGTTCATGGGGTACGTTCTCCGATTGTTGGAATCAGCGGCGCCCCCAGCGGCGCCGGGGAGCATTTACGGCGCGGGGGAGGGGCATTCCTGCGGGGGCGGGAGGTTAACCGCAGAGGGCGCAGAGACCGCAGTGAGGCGCGGACGGGAACGGCGACCGCACGGGCCGGCGCGTCGTTGATGAGACGCGAAGGCGCCTCATCGGTGCGCAGGTTGAAAACCTGCGTCACCGATCACGAATAACCCGGGCTAACCGTCCCCGAGGCCGTAGTCGAGGCGGGTGAAGTCGCGGCCGATCGACTGGGGGTACGCGAGCGCGGCGCAGATGCGGCGCACGTTGCGACAGAAGTCCGTCGTCCTGATGCGCCCGTTGTCATCAACCCAATAGCCCTGAGGATTCATCGCCGCCAGGGCTTCCTCGGCGCGGGCGCGGACCTCGTCGGCGGCGAGCGGCGTCCTCAGCTTGGCGAGGTACTTCTCGCGGCCCAATTCCTGAAGCTCAGCGTAGGCCTGTATGAGATGCGGGATGCCGAAGTCCTTGAGCTTCCCGCCGGATTCGAGGCCGCGCGCGGGATAGCCCGACTCGAAGCTTTCGCCGATCTGATAGACGCGGATCGTCTGCTCGTCCCTCTCGTCAACGTAGATGCGGCGGCCGGCGCGATCGAAGTAGCGGAACCATAATCCGGGCGGCCCCTCAACCGACCTGAGCCATCGCAGGGCACGCGGGAACGGGTGGAGATACTCCGCATTGCCGGTGCGGAGATAGGCATTGAGAAGCACCGCGAGGGCGTCGGCGGTGGCGTCGGGACTGACGGCCGCCGGCTCGTGCCAGCGCGCGGCGACGGGCTGCATGTCGTAATCGTACTGCTGCGCCCAGCCGGGCTGCGGCTCCGGCAGCTGCGCGGAGATGAGCCACCGCAGGGCGTTCTCGACGGTGCGCTCGGCGACGCGGTCAGGCAGTTCGTCGGCGTGCGCCAGAAGCGTTGAGATGTTCCAACCCATGAGGTCGTCGTTGATGGTGTACCAGATCGGGTAGGCGCCGAGGCCATGGCCGCCCTCGATCACCGCGCCGGCCGGCCAGCGCTGAGGCCAGGCGCCGATGGGATACTGGGAGTTGACGAGGAACCACAGTCCCGCGCGGGCGGCCTCCCGGCAGCGGGCGTCGCCGGCAACATCGGCCATGGCGAAGAGGAAATCGATCGGGCCGTGGGCGATGCCGTCGTCCATGTTGCCGGGCCTGGGGATGCACTCGCGGCCGGGCGCGGGGGGGTTGAGGCGTGTGGAGATGCGCGCTGTGTCGGCGGGGTCGAGTGGAATCTCGCCGGCCCAGCCACCGTTATCGAGTTGGCCCGCGACGAGGATCTCGGCGCACTCGCGGGCGAGGCGCAGGTAGGCGTCATTGCCGGTCGTGCTGTAGGCGAGCAGGAAGGCGTGGCCGACCTGCGGCGTGGCGTTTGGGTGTACCCGCGCGTCGGTCATCGCGACCGGCCCGGATGGAGAGTGCTCGTCGGCATAGGCGCCCTGGCGGCCGAGCTTGGCGAAGGCAGTGACGGCCCGATCGAGGCCCGCAGTGATTCGATCAACGAAGTCGCGATCGAGGGGATCGCCGGGGGCTGCAGACGCGAGCACGGCCAGGGCGATAAGGCACATCGAGAGGAAGACGCCCGGCCCGGGGCGCATCGATCGCTTGTGCCGCATTGTCATCGCTCACCACCTTGCCGGCTGCGCGTCGTCGCTTGTCCACCGAAGCGAGGCACACGCAAAGGCGGATGAACCGCGCGCGCCCGGAGCCACAGCAACCGCCGGGCTTCGAGCACGTCAGAACCGGTCACCCTCACCCGGCCTCCCCCCGGAAGGGCGAGGAGTCTCGTCTTCCACGGCACGAGGCCACGCGCGAGGGAAGCGATTACCAGGTCAGGCGGACGGTCAGTTTGTCCCCGGCGCGCAGGGTCGCAGGACGCGAGAGGCGCACGACGGCCGTGCCGTCTTCGACGCGAGCGGTCGCGCGGCGCTTGTTGCCGCCCAGGGTCACCTCCGCAGTCGCCTGCTGCGCGCTCGCGGGAAGGCGCAGGCGGATTTCGCGCAGCACCGCAGTGCCGTACTTCAGCTCCAGCGTATCGGTCTGTGACTTGCGCGCGCGCTTCTGCTCGAACCTCCCCCAGCCCTCGGCCGTGGAGAAGAACGAGCGGAAGTCGTTCGGCCGCCACCGCGGGTCGAAGGCGATGACGCCCTGCGGCCCGTCGTAGTAGTAGCCCTGTACCGCGAGCAGCAGCGCCCAACTGCTCATCGCACGCGCGTAGTGCTCGCCGCACTCGATCTCGTTCCACGGGTTGCGCTTGAACGGCGGGCGGGCAACGCCGTCGTAGCGGTTGCGCGCGGCCTTGACGATCTGCCACGCTTCCTCGACCATCCCTTCATAGATCATGTGCGAAGCGACCTGGTACTCAATGCCGGTCCACACCTCGTCGCGGTAGAGGATGGGGTCGGCCGGGCGGCCGCCCCTGGGCCACGCGCAGCACAGCAGGCCCATGTCCGTGCCCCACGCGAAGACCCGCTGGGTGTACGGGAAGCCGGTATGGTCCCACAGGAAGTTGTGCTTGAGGATCGCCTTCAGTGCGCCCTTCACGCGGTTCTCGGGCAGGAGGTAGCCCAACCCGGTGACGTGCGCGAACCACTGACCGATGACCTGGTCCGCGAGGCACCCCGTGCCGTACTGAGTCGCGGTGTGCTTCTGGTCGTCGTAGAGCTGGATGTAGTACTCGCCGTTCCACAGCGCCTTGTCCATCGCGGCGCGGCCTTCGAGGTAGCGGTCGTGATAGCGCTGGGCGCTGTCGGCGTCGCCGCAGACCTTCGCCATTTCCTCGGCGGAGCGCAGGGCGCCGAGGTACCAACTGCCGATGAACGTATTCGGGCCGTACACGGCGCAGTCGTAGGTGTTCCACTGCTCGCCCTCGATGACGCCGTTGGCGTCGGGGTCGTAGGTGTCCATCGCCCAGTCCATGGCGAGCTTGACGCGCGGCCATTTGTCGTGCAGCCAGCGATCGTCGGGGGACTGGAGGTATTCGCGGTAGATCTTCATGATGCAGCCCAGATGGCCATCGGCGAAGGGGCCGCTGCCGCGCGGCAGGGAGAGCGGCAGGACGGTGCGGTGATGGATGAAGCCGCTGGGATCCTGCTGCACGCCGAAGTCGGTGTCGCGCATGTTGCGCTCAAGGGCGGGGAAGAGCTTGGCGAGGGTCTGCTCGTAGTTCCAGACGTGAGTGCAGTTCATCGGGCAGCAGCGGCAGCCTTCGAAGGCGGACAAGGTGCCGTCCTCGATCCACATCACGGTCTGGCTGCGCAGGGTCGAGATCTGCGACGAGATGCAGTCGAGGAGCCAGTACGGCAGGTTGCTGTCGTAGAACGCGTCGCGGAAGAGGCGGGTTTCCGCGGCGAGCCGGGGGAGGTCGGCGGCGACGTACTCGGCGGCCTGCTGCGCGTCGGCGAACCAGTTGTTATACATGTTGCCGATGCGGTGCGACGCGAGGTTCTGGTCGTAGTCCGCGTAGTGGTTCGGGAAGTGCCAGGCCAGCACGAAGGTGACGGTCTTCTTCTCGCGCGGCTTGAGGGTGATCGGCGCGGCGACGGCGCAGTTGGCGGTGCGGCCGGTCGGGGTTGGCTCGCAGCGGCCTTCCGTCTGGAAGGCGCCGTGGGCGACGAAGTCCTGCCACAAGACGCTCGGATTGGTCCACCCCGCGCGGGCTGTAGCTTTGGGGGCGGTGGTCAGCAGGGACATCGAGCCGAACTGCTTGGCGACGGGATCCATGTCCGGCGCGGTCATGGCGACGCCGAGGAAGCCGTCGCCGCTGACGATAGTGTTGACGTTCCCGCCGTAGCCATCGAAGTTGACGACGTCGTGCGGCGGGCCGGTGATGGCGGCGCGCCCGTCATAGCCCACCGCGTTCTGGCACGAGGCAAGCAATGACACCTCGACCGCGCGCGCGAGCGGGTTGCGCACGGTGAAGTTGAAGACGATGGCGGGCAGCGCGGAGTCCTTGTCGTTCATCGGGATGCACGGCGAGAAGGTCTCCAGCGATACCTCGACAGGCAGCGCGTCATCTTCGTAGGTCAGCTCGGCAATGGGGTATTCGCCGACGAACTTGATGCTCTGAACCGGCGGCAGGTTCGACGTCGGTTGGACGCCTGTTTCGACGGGGACTGACGTGACGGCGGCAAGCGCGTCCATCTGCAGCAGGCGGCCGGTGGGCTCGCCGCTGCCGTCATCGACGCGGACGGCAAAGAACCCGCCGGGCACGATGCAGCTCGAGTTGCAGGTGTTGAAGATCTGCCACTCGCGCAAGTCGCCCCGGCCGCCGATGGCGACGACGCCCGCGCCGATGCCGCCGAGCGGCATGGCGATATCGGTGAGGCCGTCGCCGGTGTAGACTTTCCGGCGCGTCTGCGCTGTAAGGGATGACTTGAATTTGCGGATGCGTTCGGCGCGGGCTTGTGCCGCGCGAGTCTTTTGTCGCGCCACGTCGGCCTCCTCCTTGGGCGTCAACTCGCGGATGTCGTCCACATTGACGTGCCCCCATCCCCCGGTCGCCCGGTCAACGATGCGAATGTAAGCGGGCGTGCCGCGGTGTTCCGCGACCTCCCACAGCACGGGGATCATCGCCTCGCGGTTGCGGCCCCACGACCGCGCGAGTTCCGCGTCGTCGCTGGCGCGAATGAGCGCGACATGCGCCTCATTGGGGTTGAACCCGCCGCCGCCGACGAGCACGCGGATGTAGTTGGAGTGAATGACAAAGGTCGGCGAGCGCAGCTCGCCGGTGCGGGCGTCGTCGAAGCCGCCGTCGGGCAGCTCGCCGGTGCCGATGAACCAGTCTCCCTGCTTGTCGAAGTTGCCGCCCCAGCGGTCGTTGCCCGCGTTCGTCGGCTGCGGCCCGAGGTTGCCGGAGACGACCTGCCAGTCCTGCAGGCCGGTTTCGAAATCCCAAGCGACCAACGGGGCGTCTGCGGCCGTGCAAGCGGCGGCGAAGGCAACACACAGCGAGAGCGCAAGGATTCCGACGCAAGCGAAGTTCAAGGTGTCCGATCTCCCGCTCAGGATGGGACGGTCTTTCGCCTTATGGGCGGCGGCGCCCTCTTGGAAAGGACCCGATGGACCCGCCGAGTGCTGACGCGCCGAGCCCCGGCGCAGAAGTGGAGAGCGCCAGGAGATGCACGACCGATCCCCGAATCTCTATATCAACGGGATCGCGCGGCCGATGTGCCGGGCGGGGAACTGTAGGCGGACTCGGCCGGACCCGCGGAACACTGCGGGGCGCCGGGATGAGTGTGGGCCCGCCTCGTCGTGAGCGGCCCGAACGGCAGCGCGGGGGGGACGCGACCGTAGCCATAGCGAGGGATTCACGCCGCGGCAACGCGCGGCAGCCCAAGCTGAGAGGTGGAGTGCGACGTGCGTCGGAGAACTGCCCCGAAGGACGACCGACTTCGGTCGCTGATGCCGATGCTGGAGTTTTTCTCCCGCATCACCGGCTTGACCGCGACGGTGTGCCAAGAGCATCAGGCGGGGCATCGTGCCGTCGCGTGGGTCGGCACGGGAGCGGAGATGCTGCCGTGCGACATCATCAAGAGCGACCCCCAGTTGGAGCCGAAGTGCCTGGAAGCCGACCTGTCGCACATGCGTATGGCCCACCAACTGGGCCGCTACGTGATCTACGAATGTCACGCGGGCATGGTGGACATTGCGGTCCCGGTTCCCGGGGCGCCAGCTTCGGCGTGTGTGCTGACGGGGCAGGTGTTGCCGCGCCCGCTGTCGGACGAGGAACGCGAAGCCCTGGTACGGCGCCTCGCTACCCCCAACACGAGCCCCGCCCGCCTGCGCCGGGGATTCGCGAAGACGGCTTTCATGCCGGAGTGGCAGATCGAGGCGGCAGCCAAGCTCCTGGGGGAACTCGTCCAGTATGGCCTGTCCCCGAGTGCCGACCCGGGGCTCGCGTCGCTCGGGCACTACGTGGCGGGCGAGTTGCTCAAGCGTCGGCAGTGGCAGGAGTTGGAGGGCATCGCCCGCCTGGCCGGGGTGGAAGCGGCGCCCAGAGTAGCAGTCGCCATGAGGGTGTCGTGGCCGAGTTGGCGCGGCAATGTGGACTGGCAAGGGCTCAACCAGGCGCGTGAGCTGGTCGCCGCGGAGATCCCGTCGGCGCTCGCGGTCGTCGAGGGAGACAAGTTGTTCGTGCTATGTTGCGAACTCGACGGGGTGGCACAACGGGTGCGCAAGGTGGTGACCACGTTGCGCGCGGCGGGGCTGCAGGTGGCGGCCGGCGTCGGGCGCCCGTGCGATGGCAGCCGAGAGATCTGGGAATCATGTCACGAGGCGGAGACGGCGCTGGGCTACCGCTTCCTGACCAAAGATGCCGTCATTTTCCTGGAGGCGGTTGAGCGCAGGAGCGAGTATCCGCGCCTGATTCCGGCAGCGGCGAAGGATATTGGGCTGCTGGTGCGGCTGGGCAATCCGGAGCGCGCGCGCGAAGTGCTGTCCGCCCTCATCCTCGAATTGGGGCGGGAACCGCACGCCCGGCCATGGCTGCTGGACTGCTCCGTCGAGATCCTGGCGCTCCTCATCTCGGAACTGCGCGACGCCGGCAACCGATCGGAGGCGTTGCCGGGAGTGCTGAGGCATTTCGTCATGGCCGGATACCGCGCGACGACACTGGGAGAACTCGTGTCGCTATTGGAATGGAGCGTCGAGCAGCTGATCGGCCACGTCCAGAGCGCTCCTCGCCGTCCGACCGATCTGGTCGCGCGGGTCTGCGAGTACGTCGAGCACCATCTGGCGGAGCCGATCAACCTGCAGCGCCTGTGCCGGGAGACGCTGTTCGTCTCCCCCTATCACCTGTCGCGGACTTTCCGCAAAGCCACCGGCATACGATTCGCCGACTGGCTCACCGCTCGCCGCATGGAGCGCGCGACCCAGTTGCTCGCGTCAACGGAGCAGAGCATCGCGTCCGTCGCCGCCAGTTGCGGCTACGACGACCCGCGCTACTTCTCGCGGGTGTTTCGCAAGGCGGTGGGGGCGACGCCGAGCCAGTACCGACAGGCTCGCGCCGCCGACGCGTCATCGTAGTCTGCGTTGCCCGTGCCTATCGCGCGTCGGCGGTATCATCCAAGCGAGCGCACCGTCGCCGCTCGCCGGCACCCCATGACTCCCAAGGCAGGCGCGCTGCCGCGCGGCGCTGCCGAGCTGGGCACCCCCGCTCCCCGTGCACGTGCCGTCACTTTCTCGGAGCAGCGCGCACTCCACATGAGTGCAATTCAGTCCACCATCTTGGCAACAGACTCCACCCCAAGGATCGCGTTGCGTGGGAGAATATGGGTGCGGAAACGGCAGCGGCGCGGTTCGGGGATTCACTCGTCCCCCCAGCACAGCCGGCTACGCGCTGGCCGCCGCAGCTTGAGTCGTCGTGCCAATAGGAGTCTTTCCGCCGGTATACCGAGAGGCGCAGGAACAGCATGTGAGTGAGAAGGAGGTGAGGAGCGGATACGGTTTCATCTGGTCAGGCGAGAGAGAATCGCCTTAGTATTCGCATTCACGATACCGACAGAGGAGGCAACGAAGCATGCGGAGGAATCGTGGTTTCACCCTGATTGAGCTGCTCGTGGTGATTGCGATCATCGCAATCCTGGCCGCGATCCTGTTCCCGGTCTTCGCACGAGCCCGGGAGGCAGCGAGAAAGGCCACGTGCATCTCCAACTTGAAGCAGATCAGCCTGGCGGCGATCATGTACGCACAGGACTATGACGAAGTGCTGCCGGCGGCCAACTTCAGCGGAGTCCAGTCGTCCTCGCACACCGTGGACCCGGCGGATCAGTACGCGACTGATGCGTCGTGGTCGGTTGCGAGTTCGCTGGAGCTGTGGCTGCTGCCGGACGTGCTGGCGCCTTACGTGAAGAGCCTCGACCTCTTCGAGTGCCCCACGCTGAAGCGGCGCGAGCCCAACATGGCACCGATTCACACCGTGGTCATGCCTGACACCGACCCGTTCATCCCAGGTGTACGCAAGGTCGGGAACGACGGCACGGTCGGGTACCCGGGGTATCCGTTCTACATGGCCGGCTCCTACTGGTGGGGCTGCTGCCATTTCGGGGGCGGAAGCCCGATGGCCGCCTCTGAATTCTGCGGCGAATCCGGCGGCTTCTGGGATATCGCCTATGTGCTCGGCTACATTGATGGCGGCCAATACGGAGACTCGCAGGAGTACTGGGCGTGCTCCAACGCCGTGGGCAACTTCGACGATCCGGTGTG
>CP070648.1:325592-331986 GCA_020354555.1 Armatimonadota bacterium
CCTCGCCCGCGTGTGGCACGACTACGCGCGCAAGGTGATGGAGAAAGCCGGCGAGGCATAGAGCCCGCGGGGCGACGGCCTTGAGCGTTGTTCCGCGGCGATGAGGCGCCCGCGGCAGTCCCCGCTGCATTCCCCGCGCCACTGCAGTTCGGTCCGCGACCCGCAACGGTCAGCGGCCGCTGAGGTGCGCGAGGACGACATCGGCCAGGGCGGCGGTGTCGGCGAAGGAAAGGCGGGAAACGGCGGTCTCCACCGGGCAGTCGGCGACGACAGCGAGAAGCTGCTCCGGGCGAGTCGTCAATTCGCAGCCGGTCTCCGCACGAACGACCTCGATCTTCATTGTCGCCGCCTGCTTGAAGCCCTCGGTGAGGATGACGTCGAGACCGGACCCGAGCAGCGCGGCGGCCCCATCGAGCGGGAGCTCCCCATCCAGCGTACGCACGACGGCCAACTCCCGAGCCGACATAATGCCGACCGCTTGCGCGCCCGCGCGGCGGTGGCGCCACGTGTCCTTCCCCTCCCGGTCCATGTCGAAGCCGTGGGCGCTGTGCTTGAGCGCCCCGACGCGCAGGCCGCGCCGCGTGAGTTCGGCGATCAGCGCCTCGAGCACTGTCGTCTTACCGCTGTTGCGACGTCCGACTATGGACACTATCGGCAGCACGGGCTATCTCCAGCGCGCGCTCGTAGTCCTGCCACGTGTTGATGTTGAAGAAGCACAGGAGGTCGGGATCGAACGGCCGCAGGTCGTCCTCGGTCGCCCAGCGCGCATCGACGGCATCGAGAAATGAGACCATGCGCCGATCGCCGTTGCGGAGCTGCGCCTCGATGGCAGACAAGCAGCGCCGGGAGTAGGCCGCCAGGAGCGGGTGCAGGCCGTCGGCAGCTCGCGGCACAACCGCGTCGCAATCGGCGCCGAGGTCGAGTAAGGCGCGCATCACGGCTTCTCCGACGAAGGGCATGTCGCAGCCCAGAGCCAGGCACGCCTCGAAGCGCGCCGCGCCGAGCCCCGCGTGCAGGCCGCCAAGCGGGCCGCAGTGGGCATAGACGTCGGTGACGCCGACCGCCGGCGCGGGCAGTTCCTGCGCATCCCCGCCGACGATCAGCACCTCCTGCGCGACCGCCGCCGCGCGCACGACGATATGCTCCAGCAGCGTGCAGCTCCCCCACGGGAGCTGCCCTTTGTCAAGTTGGCCCATGCGGGCGCCGCGCCCGCCGGCGAGGATGATGACCGTGACGGGGCGGCGCGGATCGGTATCGGCATGACCGGGCATTCGCATTCTCAAGCGGCGGCGGGCGGCCAGCCCGCCTCGCGAAGAAGCTCTGCGACCTTCTCGTGCACGCGCTCGACGATATGGCCGATAGCCTCTTCGCCGAATTCGGCCGAGGCCGCGCGCGGATCGTCCCCGAGCACGCCCAGCGGCGGCTCCTCCCGGCCTTCGAGGTGGGAAAGGTCAACGAGTTCCGGGCGCAGCGCGAGGAGCAGGGAGGTCTCCCACCTCGCCGCATGGTCGCCCTGGTACCCGAGGTCCTTGACTAGGTCGAAGCCAATGCAAGTGAATACCTTGAGCGCCCCGCGCCGCATATAGCTCTCCGCAGCCCTGGACGCAGGACCGTGCAGCGGATAGTGCCCCGCGACCACGACGGCGACGAGGAATCCGACGCGCTCGACCTCCGCGAAGATGGACTGGAGCAGGCGCTCGTAGAGTTCCCAGCCGCCCGGGGGCGTCTTCGCCTCGTAGTCCGCACGATCAATCGAGAGGGCTTCGCTGATTTCGGCCCCGTTGTCGAAATGCAGGTCGGCGACCTGGGTGGGGTCGTCGCCGTAGAAGAGCGGCGGCATGACGACGCCGCCGGTGCGATCGGCCATCCGCAGGCACAGAGCGTGGGCTTTAACCGCATCCAGCCCGAGCGGCAGATGCCGGCCGTGCCACTCCAGCCGTCCCAGCGGCAGATAGGCGACCGGCACATGCTTGCGCATGCGGACCCACTCGTGAGGCAACAGCAACTCCCAGCGTCGTGTGGTCATGTGTCTCCTGAGTCTGGGTGACTAGGCAACGCGTGCGGGCGGCCGAGGCGAGGCTAGTCTCCCGCGGCCGGCGCCGGAGCTTCGAACTTAAAGTCCTCGGGATTGAAGCCCTCGGGCGCTGACTCCCCGAAGTCAAAGCCCCTCATGAAGTCTTCCATGACCCGCATCTGCAATTCCTGGGTTTTCCGCATGTCCACCTGCCAGCCGTCGGATCCCTTGACCAGCACTATGGGCGCGGTCTGGCGCATCTCCGGCGCGTCTTCGCCCTTGCCCATTGTGAAGCTGGTCGCGATCCTCGCCTTCGCCGTTTGCCCGCTCCGCTTGACGCCGCAGAACTGTACTCTCAAGTTCCCTGCCGCCGGCATGGATCCGGTACTCATCATCGCCATCTCAGCGTATTCCCGGCTTTCGCTGGTTAGCACGGAGCGAAGGGCCTTGGCATCCTGCTCCTGGAGCGCCGCGCAGTACGCGCGCGCACATGCCGCCGGTCCGGTGTATTGGCTCCAGTAGTAGTACCCGCCGCCCCCGGCGACGAGGACCAGGATCACCGCAATTGCGAGGGGCGCCCGCGAGCCGGCTCTTGCGCCGACGCGCGCATTCCTCGGGCTTGCCGCGACCGCCGATGCCGGGCCTTCGCCCTGAGCCGCTCCCTCAAGCGGTGTGTAGCACTGCCAGCACGTCTTCTCACCCCGGACGATCTCGGTTCCACACTTCGGGCACTTCATAGCCGCACCCCCTTCTGCAGCGACGCACTAGCTCCAGGACGTGACTCGCGGTCGCCGCGACAGCCAAAGGTGTTGGCCGAAACCGCGCTCATGTTACGATGGGGTGATAGCAGTGTCAAGTGCGGCCGGCATGCGGCCACCCGCGGGCGACGAGCGCTCACCCTCGGCGCCGTCGGCGACGGGATGCACCGGCCGGCGCGGTCGTTCTCTTGACAAGGGCGCGCTGAGGCGGCAAACTCCAGAGGTGCCAACAGGACGTTCGGAGAGCGGGAGGGTGATGCAGTGAAGGTTCAGGTCGGCGTCATGGGTTCTGCGGGAGGCCGGATTCCGCGCGCGGTGCGCCAGAAGGCGCGCCAACTCGGCTGCGAGATCGCGAAGCACGACTGCATTCTGCTCACCGGGGCAAGTCCCGGAATTCCATATGAAGCGGTGCAGGGCTGCAAGCGGTCGGGAGGCATGACCGTAGGCATTTCGCCTGCGCTGGATCTTCAGGAGCACGTCACTCGCTACCGCTCCCCGTATCGCGAGTTCGACGTGCTGATCTACACGGGCGACGGGTTGATGGGGCGCGAGGTCACGGGTATCCGCTCCTGCGACATCGTGGTCCTCGTCGGCGGGCGTTCCGGCACGCTCGGCGAGTTCGCCATCGCCTACGACGAGGGCAAGCTGATCGGCGTGCTCCAGGAAACCGGCGGGATCGCCGACCAAGTGGACGAGATCGTGCGCATCGTCAATAAGGACACCGGAGCTGCCCTGGTGTTCGACAGCGACCCCAACAAGCTCATGGCTGCGCTGCTCAAGGCATACAAGGCGCGCCTGCGCAATCCGCCACAGCGATCCGACGACGCGGCGGCGGGGTGAGGCTTCGCGGGAAAGCTCGGCTCGCCACGCCTACTCGGTGTCCGCATCGGCCGCGGATGCCGGTCGAATGGATCTGCCCGTCGCCCTGCGATGGACCGGCTCGATCGCCACGGCCGTGCCAGCCATCGCCGCCAATGCCCACGATTGGCTTGGTGAGGTGCGCGCCACCGGCGCGAGTGCCCTTAACCGTACGCGCCGGACTCGCGGTACGCGTCGAATAGGGCCTCGACGTTTTCAACGGGTGTGTCGGCCTGGATGTTGTGGGCGGTGCAGAAGATGAAGCCGCCGCCGGGGCCGAGTGTCTCGCAACGCTCCTGCACTTCGCGGCGCACGTCATCGGGCGTGCCGAACGGCAGCGTGCGCTGAATCGAGATCGAGCCGTGGAAAGAGAGGTCATCGCCGAACTCTCGCTTGAGTTCGGCGCGATCCATGTCGTGCACGTCGGGCTGGATCGGGTTGAGGATGTCGAGGCCGCAGTCAATGAGATCGGGGATGATGGGCTTGATCGAGCCGCAGGAGTGGTGCGCGACCGCGTAGCCGTAGCGCTTACCCAACTCGATGAGGGCTTGGAAGCCGGGTCGCAGGAATCGGCGCCACATATCGGGGGACATGAAGAGGCCGTTCTGGGTGCCGAAGTCATCGCCCATGAAGAAGATGTCTATGCCGTCGCCTGCGGCCTCGAATGTCCGCCGCGCGTACTCGAGGTAGAACTCGGCCACCCTTCGGATGACATACTCGGCGATGTCCGGGGTGAGCGAAAGGTCGAGCAGGATCTGTTCGATACCGCGCACGTACATCGCCGGTTTGAGCTGCGCGCAGCGATTCATGCGGTCGCCCATGAAGATGACGACCTTGCCCATGCCCTGGGCCTCCTGCACCTGGTCGCGCACGCAGTCGTAGTCGAACCAATCGGGATCGGGCCACTTCGGGTACGCTTGCAGGTCTGCGACGGTCTGCGCGCCGGCGAGGGGAAAGTTGATGACCTCGTGGTAGGCGGCGGCCTTGTCGCCGTCGCCCACCTCCACGCGGACCCGCGGCACACCCCAGTGGTCTTCCACGCTGCCGTCGGCATGCGTGACGGGATCGGGGCCGACGTACCGCGGGCCGGGGATATAACGGAAATCAACGTCGAAATGCGATAGCAGTTCCTCCTGCGTCGAGAAGCCGTAGCGGTCGAGGAGTTGCTGGTTGATCTCGGCGGTCGCCCAGTAGTCTATCGGAACGCGATCCGGTTCTTCGTGCGCGAGAGCACGCGAGACTCGCTGCCGTGCATCCATGATCCGCTACTCCCCACCATTTGCCGGGCGCATCTTCGGGCCGACTTTCCAGATGATGCTGATCGGCAGGACCGCGATCAGGGCGGCCGAGCCGAACGTCACGAAGGTGATCTCGTATCCGCTCGACTTGATGAGCGCGCCCGCGCCCCACCCAGCGATGCTCGCGCCGATGTATCCCATGGCGTCGATGAACCCGGCGGCGCCCGCCGCGCCTGCCTTCTTGCCGAAATCCTGCGCCGCGTGGCCGACCATCAGGATGTGCGGCCCGTAGGTGCAGAAGCCGATGAGCGCCACGACGAGGATGACCAGCCATGACCGGTCGGCGGGGATGTAGGGGAAGGCGATGGAGAAAACGCCCAAGGCTCCCAACAGGAGCGCGATAACCGGCGCGCGGCGACCACCGAAGAACCGGTCGGTGGCCCAGCCCGCGATGACCGCACCTGCTGACCCCGCCAGCGGGTGAATGCAGCGCTTCATGACCTCCTTGAAATTGGCCATGAGCGTGGTGCCTTCCGCCGCGCTGCGCTCGTCGAGAAACGCCGGCAGCCAGTTGACGAAGCCGTAGCGATTGAGATCGAGGAGGAAGAACGTCACCGCCACGATCCACAGGTACGGGTTGCTCAGGGTCGCGATGACGTTCTGGCCTATGGTGCGACGCGATGGGCCGCGCGCATCGTCGGGCGACTCGTCGTCTTCGGCGATCGCCGGCAACCCCACCTCCTCCGGACTATTGCGGACGAGCAGGAAGAAGAAAACGCCGACCACCGCGAACAGCACCGCCGGCACCCAGAACACCGCCCGCCAATCGCCGCCTAGCTTCTGCACGTAGTAACCGGTCAGGAAGAACGCGAGGGCCCATGAGAACGCGCCGCCGAACTGGTACGACGCCCCCATGACGCCCATCACTTTGCCGCGATTGCGCAGGGGAAACCAGTGCGTGAGCGCGCGCACCATCGGCGACCACCCCATCGCCTGGAAGAAGCCGTTGGCTGCCCAGAAAATGACAACCATCGTCAGCGTGGCGCCTGCGTCCGACGCCCCCGGCCGCGTGAAGAACGTTGCGGCGAAGACTGCAAGGTTCATTGCGACGGATCCGACCACTCCCAGGCTGGCGATGGTGCGGCTTCCGAAGCGATCCGCGAGTTGGCCGTTGACGAACTGGCCGACGGCGTACATGACAGTCAAGGCGGTGAAGATGAGGCCGATGTGAGCCGCGTCCCAGTGGAACGTGGCGCTGAGCTGCGACTTGGCCATGGGCATGTTGTACCGGCAGAGATAGTAGGCGAAGTAGGTGATCCACGCCGAGGCGAAAACCCGGCGCTGCCAGGCTCGCAGATCTGTGGACGCCGCGCCCGCTGTGTCGCTCAAGGATTGCCTCCAATGAGGGAACGTCGAGGGCTGTGCAGCAGCCGATCCCCGACCGCACATTCTGCCCCCCGCCGGGCCGCTCCTTCACCCGCCCAGAAGCGGCAAACGGCGGGCTATCCCCACGGGCGCGGGATGAG
>CP070648.1:332086-334686 GCA_020354555.1 Armatimonadota bacterium
CCCCATGGGGGAGCAGCGAGTATCGCTAGGCGAGGTAGGCGTAGGCGTGAATCGACACTGCGGTGACGTCCAACTCCCCTCGCAGCGCGCGCTGGTTCAGGGTCTCGATGTCCTGCAGCTCGTGCTCGTACCGCCGCTCGCCGGTCTCGATCTTCCCGGCGGCCAGCGCGTAGAACATGAACGCGTCGTCCGAGTCGGGGCTGTGGGCGAGGCGGATGATCACGGCGTCTCGGCCAGCGCCTGCTCGCGGAAGCTCTCGACCGCCCGCTGGTGATCCAGGTATTCCTGCCGCCCCGTCGCGTTCTCGCGGTCGTAGTTGGCGAGAAAACCGCGATACGCCTCCTGCGCGGCCGCATCGTCGCTCAGCATTCGAGCCGCCGAGTGGCGCAGCATGAATACGAATAGGTGTCCGGGGAGCTGGGCGTCGATCGAGTCGGCCCGGGCGCGGGCGGCGTCCACGTCGCCGGTCACGACCTGCATCACGCCCACGTGGTAGTGCGCATCGGGATCGAGCGCCCCGAGCATTGCATAGGCCTGGAGCGCCATCGGCTTGAACAGGTCAACCGAGCCCTGGTCGCCCTGCTCGTGAGCCGTCATGACGCGGTTGAACAGGCGGTCCGCCTGCTCTCGCGGGCTCATGCTGGCTAGGTCGGGCATGGCCCCGCTCCCCCCGAGCGGCGCGCCGGCCGCCGCCGCGCCGGCCTGCTGCGGCGAGGAGCGTCCGGCCTGGTAGGCGATCACCGCGACCAGGACGATTGCCACGAGCCCCGCCAGGAGCCAGACGTACTTGGGGAGGCCCGATCGCGCGGCGGCGGCCGGCGTGCCGCAGGCGTGGCAGAACTTCGCCCCGGCGGATAGCGAGGCGCCGCAGGTCGGACAGGTGAGTCCGGAAGTCGTACTCATAGCTTCATCCGTGGTCGATGCAGGGTAGTGGCAAGAGCGGGAAATATAGCAGCGCACCCCGGTCGCAGGTGCCCCGCTCCGGGTCCGGTACGAGAGAAGAAGTGGTGATCGGCGCGCTAGCGTGGCTGCTTTGCGGGCATTACTGTAGCGCCCATGGCGCCTGATGCGGAGCACCAGCCCAAATCGACCCGGTTCGACCCGCCGTGGAGCCAGATCAAGGCGCGCCAGATGGGTGAGTTGCAGCGGGGCGAGAGCCGGTGGGATGTGCTGCTCGAAACCTCGCCGGACCCCGACGTCGGCCTGCGCGGCCGCATCCACTTCATCTCCGGCAATCTGCACCGCCTCTCCGCCTGGATCTTTCTCGAGCCGGACGAGCGTGACGTCGAGACGCGGTTCGCCGAGTTCTCAGCCCAGGAGCTCTGGAAACTGCTGGACTCGCTTGACGTGGGCTAGCAGGGCCGTCGCCCCACCCCTTCCCACTAGTTTGCCCGCCACACGATTTTTGCCCGATTTGCCGGATACGAAGGTCTGATTTGTCCACTTTTTGAGAAATCAGTCACACCGTACATCGAATCGTGCAAGAAACGCACGATCCGCTTGACACTCTGGCCGCGGCCTGCTAGCCTTCGGCGTCTTTGCGGGCCCGTCGAGTCCGGTCCCGTACAGCCAAGGAGCCTGCCCGTGTCCCCCGTCAAGACCATCACCGTGCCCACGCGAACCGAGAAACCCAGCCTGCGCGACAACCACCTCGACACGCGCGGCGCCACGGCCGCCGACATCCTGCAGCTGTGCGATCAGATGCAGGTGGACTTCCTGCGGCTCCAGTTCACCGACATCACCGGGATCAACAAGAACGTGGAGGTGCCCCGCAGCCAGTTCCAGAAGGCGCTGGAGGGAGAGATCATGTTCGACGGTTCCTCGATCGAGGGTTTCGTCCGGATCGAGGAGAGTGACATGATCCTCAAGCCCGACCACCGCACGTTCAAGATCTTCCCGTACGACGACGAGGGGGGACGGGTCGCGCGCCTCATCTGTGACGTGTACAACCCCGACGAGACACCCTTCCTGGGTTGCCCCCGCGGGGCGCTGAAGCGACAGATCGAGCGGGCCGCTAAGCTGGGCTACGAGATGATGGCGGGTGTCGAGGCGGAGTTCTTCATCTTCCAGCGCGATGAGAATGGTCACCCCACCCTGGAGACGCACGACGCAGGCGGATACTTCGACCTCGCACCCATCGACCGGGCGGAGCCGATCCGCCGCATCATCATCGACGACTTGGTCAGCCTCGGCTTCGAGGTCGAGGCAGGGCACCACGAGGTCGCCGAGGGCCAGCACGAGGTGGACTTCCGTTACGCCGATGCGCTCACGACGGCCGACAACCTGGCGACCTTCCGCTTCATCGTGCGCAACGTCGCCTACCGGCACGGCTTCGCCGCCACGTTCATGCCCAAACCGATCTTCGGGCAGAACGGGTCGGGCATGCACACCCACCAGTCGCTCTTCCGGGACGGCGACAACGCGTTCTTCGATGCCAAGGCGAAGTGGCAGATCTCCGACGTGGGGCTCGCCTACATCGCGGGCCTGCTGAGGCACGCGCGCGGCTTCTGCGCCATCACGAATCCGCTGGTGAACAGCTACAAGCGATTGGTGCCGGGCTACGAGGCGCCGGTGAACGTGGCGTGGAGCATGCGGAACCG
>CP070648.1:334786-361863 GCA_020354555.1 Armatimonadota bacterium
ATGCCGGGCAGGGCGCGCGCGCGGCCGAGCAGGAATCGCTCGATGATGGGTCGCGGGGGCACCGCATATCGCATCGCCTCCCGCACGCGACGGTCGGAGAACGGCTTGCGCCTGCAGTTCAAGCCGACGAAATGGGTCCTCGTTCCCTGCGCCGCCGAGAGATGCGCGTGCGACAGGTTATCCACGCGATCCGCTTGGTCGGGCGGGATATTGACCGCGATGCCGATCTCTTTCCCTTCGAGCGAGGCGAGCCGCGTCGCGGCCTCCTCCAGCGGTCGAAAGATGACCCCTGCCAACTGCGCTGGCCCGACCGGCGGGATATCGGGGGAGCCGCCGTAGTACTCATCGAATCTCTCCAGCACGATGCGCTCCCCCGGCCGCCACTCCGCCAACCGAAACGGCCCCGCGCCGATCGGTTTCGTCGCAAACTCGTCCGGACCGACTCGCTCGAAATACGCCTTGGGACAGACCTCCTGGAACACGAGCTTCTTGTGCAGGATGGGGTAGGGGCCGTCGGTGATGATCGCGATCGTATGATCGTCAATGATTTCGGCGCCTGCGACGGGACCGAGCAGGTCTTTTCTGGGCGATTTGGGCAGCCCCGGTATCGCGCCGATCACGCGGTCAATGGTGAACTTGACGTCCGCCGCCGTGAGTTTCTCGCCGGTGTGGAACGTGACGCCTTCGCGCAATTTGAAGACCCATCGCGTGTCGGCCTCAACATGCCACGATGCCGCAAGCTGAGGGACGTACCGCATCTCGGGGTCGCGCGTGACGAGGCCATCGCAGATGTTCCGCACGACCGCTTCCACCGTGCGCGAGCGATGCATCGCCGGATCCAGCGTCGTCACGTCCGCATCCAGCGCCACACGCAGGGCATCCCTCATAAGGTCCAAACGCAGCCCACGTCTCCGCCGACCGCAGCCCGACCCAAGCGCCGCCAGCGCGCTCGGTAGGGCGCCTGTCAGGACCGCCCCACGCGCGCACTGGCGCAGGAATTCCCGGCGAGTGGATTTGCCACGACACGGCGTCGCGGCAACGTCCGGCCCTCTGATGCTCATCTCTCGGCTTCCGTCATCCATATGTCTTGGGTTTCCCCTCGCGCGCCCGATTCCCTACCCAGCATCCTTTCCTTCGGAGATCATCGTCGCCGGCGCGTTCCACGCGCGCACGCGGACTGCGTGAGAATCACTCACTTGCAGCACGCGCGCCTCGCCCGGGTCGAGCCAGAAGTAGGAGTCCTCGACGCTGAGCCGATCGGAGCCCTCGGGGTGGTAGAAGTGGACGCCCACCGCCGGAACGGAACCTGCGTTCTCGACGACAACGTTGCCGCCCTCGACGCGCGTCGCCAAACGCGTCTGGGGGAGGTCGAACAGGCAGCCCGGGCGAGCCGCGACGTTGAGCCAATAGAACGTGCGGTCACGGAGATTCCGGCCGGCGCGTGCTTCGGTGACTATGAGCAGCGGCGCGCTGCCGGCGGCTTGTGCCGAAACCGTCAGGTCGCCCAGCCGGCGCACGCGGTCGGCCAATCCGATGCCGTTAAATTCCGTCCTCGCGACTTCACGCAGCGACGCACCGAACGCACGAGCCAATACCGACCACTCGCCCGTGAGTTCTTCGGCGTCGTCGAGGAGGAAGATGGGGACCCGCAATCCTTCGCCTTCGGGCACGGCGAGGCGCTCGAACAACGCGCACGCGTGCAGCGGCTCGTAGGCGTCCTGCGTGAAGAAGTAGGCGATCTTCGGCACACCGTACCAGTCAACGGTCGCCCAGGCACAGGCGGGATACACATCCGTGAGCTTGTAATAGCATACGCCGGTCGCCTCAGGCCAACGCGTCCGCGCCAGCTCGAGCGTGTGACGCAAACCGGTGGCTTGCGCGAGCTGCATCCCGGTGATCAGGCCGTCCATCGTGTCGGCGTCGCGGAACTGAGAGGCATACTGGTGCATAATGTCGAGATGCTGCGCGCTGTACGTCGGCGTGTGGCGGACGAAGCTGCCTTCGGCCGGTGGGGGCCAGAGCGTTCGTTCGTCCGGTGGCAAGTAGCGCAGCACGCTCTCCAGGTTCGGCGGCGAACTGAGGCCGAACTCACCGATGAACGGCGCCGCGAGCGACAGGTTGCGGTCGAGCGGCTGGCGGCCCCAGTAGACGTCGTAGTTATGTAGGCTGCCGCCGTACGGGTCGGTGCGGTGGAACGGGCGCGAGCCGTCCAACTCCAAGCAGATGCGGCCGATTTGCTTGACGATCGGGCCTTCGCCTGAGTGCTCGTTGCCCCCGCCCCACATCAGGAGCGACGGATGGTTGCGCAAACGCCGTACATTGCCGGTCGCGGTTTCATCTACGACTGACGGACTGAGCACGTCGAAGCGCTGCCAGGTGAGCGGGAACTCCTGGTACACCATGACGCCGAGGCGGTCGCAGAGATCGTAGAAAACGTCGGTTTCCAGCAGCCCGCCGCCCCACGCGCGCAGGAGTTGGATATGCGAATTGCGCGCGAGGCCCAAGAAGCGCTCATACCGCGCGGAGTCGAGTCTCAGCAGGGGGTCGAGGATGCACCAGTTCGCGCCCTTGAGGAAGATCGGGCGGCCGTTGATGATGAAGGTCCATCGGTAGCGCATGGGAAGCGGCCCGCCGGGAAGGGGACGGGTCTCGATGGTGCGGATGCCGAAGGTCGTCACCTCAGTGTCGGGCGCACCGTCAGTCGGGATGAAGGACAGCGTCAGGCGATAAAGGTTCTGCGGCCCCAGATCCACCGGCCACCACAGCCTGGCATCAGGCACGTGGAAACGCAGGTGAAGGGGCGCTTCGCTCGAATCCGCGCGCACGTTGTATTCGAAGCGCAGTGGTTCGCCCGCGAAGTTCTCGGGTTCAATCGTCCCCCGCAGCGTGCCGGACCATTTGGATGATAACCCGCGAAGCGTCACGCACAGATCCACGATCCCCTTCTGCGCGTCGCGCGCGGCAACGAACGGATCAAGGATATCAACCGTCGGCCGGCCTTCGAGGCGCACGGAGCGCCAGATGCCCAGCGACGGCAGGTTGACGTAGTGCCACCCGTACACCACGTTGGTCTTGAGGACAAGCTTCCAGTCGGCCGGGACAGGATCGAGGCGCACGACGAGCGCATTGTTGTTGTGCAGCAAATCGCCGACATCGAAGTCAGGTCCGCCGAAGGCGCCCTCGTGGCGTCCCAAGCGCTCCCCGTTGAGCCACACCGTACACGAGTAGTCCACGCCGTCGAAATACAGGCGCGCCGCCGTCATGCCCTCAGGGCGTGTGAACCGTCGCCGGAACCACCATTCGCGATCACAGGCCTTGCGCGCAATGTCTGCATGCAACCCAATCATGGGATCCGGTATCCGACCGGCGGCGAGCAGGGCCGTGTGGACACTGCACGGGATGTCCGCCCGTATAGCGTCGGGCCACGGCTGATTGCCGAGGAACGTGCTTTCACTTCCCCTGCCGGTATCGCACCCCACCATTTCCCATTTGCCGTCGAGCGAGAGCCGCACTGGCCCGCGTGGGTGCTCGGCGGACCCAGGTTGCAGAGTCACCTCGGTCGCCGGTGAGTCAAGCGGGGATGATGCAGGACTGAACGCGCGCCGATCCAGGTCGTCGAGAGACAACCCATCGATGCCCTCAGCGGCGAAGGTCTCCTGCATGGTCATCGGCCGCAGCTTCCCGTCGACTGCGGCCCGGGCCGCGGCGGCGGCGGCGCGGTACCACCACTCCGCGAACGCAGCGTCCATGTTCTCCCCGCATCCGCAGTGGATGACGAACCCTTTCCCCACGGGCACGGCAACCACTGCGGGCGTGTAGCGGGAATCCCACGCGAGTATCGCCATCGGGCCTGGGGTGCGAAGCGAGCGAATGGGTGTCGCTGACAGCGGCCCTGGATCGGGAAGGCCAAGTGCGCGCCCCTGAGACGTCAGGCTAACCGGCCCGGCGCCGCTACTGACCTCGAAGCTGAGCCCGAGTGCGTCCGGCCCGAAATGCCCGGTGTCCCGCACGCCCGTGGCCATGTCTCGCGCCACGTAATGCGACACACCGACCGGCATGACATACACGCCGCCGGCGCGTACGAAATCGGCGAGGGCACGCAGAATCGGCCCTCCCCAGTCGCCGCGCTCCGGGTACACATGATCACCAGGGATGACGATGACCTGCAGGGATGACAGGCCGTCTGCGGTCAGCGCGCCGGCGTCGAGGATGCGCGGAGAAAACCCGGCTTTGTCGAACGCGGTCACGCACGCCTCGGCGCGCCATGCGGCGGCGTCGTCGCCTCGCGTCCATTCGTAGGGTTCGACGAGGGAGCTGTCCACCACACCGACGGTGGCGCTGGCTGGACTGGCAACCGCAAGAGCGATGGCGAGGCTGGGCAAGAGCATGGCGAAGAATCCCCTGTTGAGGTAGCGGCCGGCCGCGACGCCGTGCCTCGGCCCCCGGACTGCATAGCGGACACCGCCGACCGGGCCTCGGCTAGTCCTTCAACTCATGGCGCCTCGCAGCCTCGGCCGCGCTGACGCCTTTTTGAACGACATCGCACAACGCCCGCTGGAATGGACCTGGATCCGGAGACTGCATGACGTTGCGCCCGAAGACCACACCCCGGCCGCCGTCCTGCACGATGCGCTCCGCGAGTTCCAGTGCCGCGATCTGCTTCGGCGTCTTCTCCGCCCCCAATCCCAGGATCGGCACCGGACAGGACTCCGTCACTTCGCTGAACCTGTCGGTATAGAACGTCTTGATCAGATCCGCGCCCAGTTCCGCGATAATGCGACACGATCGGTAGACCTGCTCGTGCATCTCCTCCTTCGACAACGTGTCGGAGCGCGCCGGGAAGCACTCGCCGACCACCGGCATGCCAAGCCGATGGGCTTGTTGCGCGAGGTCGCAGAAGACTTCGACATTCGCCGCGTCCCGCGCCTCACTGCCCGTCCGCAGAGTGAGCGAGACGAGCGCGACATCCGCGCCCGCCGCGGCCGCGTCGGCAGCGCTGATCGCCGACACCGTTGCCGCATCATTGTACCCCCAGTGGAAACAGTAGACCGTGCTCCAGTTCAAGCGAACGATCGCCAGCGGCGCGCCCTTGTAGTTGAACACGCCGCCGCAGTGCGACAGCATCCCGGGCGACAGAAGCACGGCGGACACGCGGCGATCCACCTGCCTGACGGCTTGCGGCAGATCAATCATCCCTGGCAGGGGCCCGTCGAACTCGCCGTGGTCCACCGCGACGACGACCGCGTTCCTGGCCTTCGAGAACAGTTTCCCCAATCGGATTTCTTTGCCGGTCAATGTCGTCTCCGTTTCCCGTGCGCCGCGCTCCGCTCGAGCGCTCTGCGACGGCACTGCGCCGCGGCGGATCTGCTAATCGCGCGCGCCGTCGGCGGATGATCCGCCGGCGTAGAACTCCAGCACCGCCTCGTAGGCACGCAGGTATCTCTCGTAGAATCGGCTCTCGGCCTCGGCTTGCCGCGAGTCGGGCACGAACTCGCGAGCGCTTTCCGTTTCGTCCCAGCCCTGCGCGGCCGCGCCGGCCGCAAGTTTCGCCGCGCCGTAGCACGCGGCCTCCGTCAGCTCCGACACGCCGACCGGCCGCCCGAGCACATCGGCAATCATCTGCGGCCAGACGTCACTCCTGCCGGCCCCGCCCACCATGCGAAGCGACGGGATCCCAGCGCACAGCGCCTCCGCCGTTTCAACGTTCCGCCGTGCCTCGCACGCGAGCCCGCGCATGACTGCGGCTTCGACATCTCCGTAGCTGTGCGCCATAGTCAGGCCGAGCAAGCTCCCGCGCGATTCAGCCCGCCAATCCGGCGACAGGCCGCCATAGAGGTGCGGGATGAAGACAAGCGGCTCGGCCCGCGTATCCTCGTCCACTCCCGTGCAGAACGCAGCGTGAAACCAATCGTATGCAGCGCCGCCCGTGAAAGGCAGCACGAGGCCCCATTCGCTTGCGCTGGTGTGACAGCAGATCGCAATCCGCTCGCGCTCGTCAACCACAGGAACACTCGAAACTGCGTAGAGCACCCACGCCGTGCCGCATGACAGCACGCTCGTCCGTCCGGCTGTCGCGCCAGTGCCGTACGCGGCGGCCGCCTGGTCAAACGCGCCCGCGACGAGCACCGCGTCGGCGGACAGCCCGAGGGTCGATGCTGTCTCGGGGAGCAGCGCCCCGATAGTGGTGCCGGACTCCACGACCTGAGGTAATGTCAATGAATCCACTTCGAGGCGGCGCACGACCTGCTCCGACCACTGACGCTCGGACGGCGAGAACAGCGGCGTCCACGACGCGCTCGGCACGTCGGTTACGAAGTTTCCGCACAGCCTGTGAGCGAGGAAATCAGGCACTCCGCAGAAACGGTGAACGCGCGCGCGCAGCTCCGGCGCCGCCTGGGCGAGCCATCGGATCTTGCACGCCGAGCTGTAGGGCGTCAGCCGGGCTCCCGTCTCGCGGTACCAAAACCGGGGGCCGGTCTCGGCGATCAACTCGCGACACTGCCGCTCGGCGCGGGTGTCCATCCAACTGATCGCGGGGGCGAGCGGGGTGCCTGTCTCGTCCACCATGATGAGCGTATCGCCTTGGGTGCTCAAGGCGAGCGCGTTGATCTCGCGCGACGTGCGTCCCTGTTCCTCGCACGCACGCACGCAGGCAGTAACGACGTCCACCAGCCCGCGCCAGTAGTCCTCCGCGTCCTGTTCCGCCCAGTTCTCATGCGGGTGCGACAGCGCATAGGGGTGCTGCGCAGAACCCAGAACGCGGCCGTCTTCGTCAACCGCGAGGCACTTAGCCGACGTCGTCCCAATGTCCGCACCGAGGTAGATCGCACCCACGTCTAAGTCCTTCGCTGCGGCAAAGTCACGACGTTCCATCCCATGATCTCGCCGAAGCGCTCGACTTCGTCTGCGACATCGCCATAGACGAGCGCCGAGTGGTGGGTGCCACCGGCCCGACTGTATGCCGCCAGGAAATCCTCGACGGGCAACGCGGGTTCGAACCAGCCGTGAATCGAATCCGCCATGTTGTCGCGGCCGGCGATGTCGAGTATCTCGACCGGCGCGACAAGCAGCGTGTACATACCGTCCGGCCCCGGAGCGAGGTTGACGAGTACCGCTCGGCCGCCGCGGAATCTGCCGACAGCGAACACGGGATTTGCCGCATCGGTCCAGGGGAATTGCATTTCCGCCAATCGCGGCCGGTCGGCGCTCAGCTCGATATTCATCTCGCCCATATGGCTCAGGAAGACGCGATTGCCCGCCCAGTCCGGGCAGAACATCTCAGTGAACGTCGTCTCCGGACGTGCTGAGGCCAACGCGCCCACCAGCGCCGCCGTCAGGACGTCGCCCTCGCCGGCATAGCCGATTCCGCGCGCCATCGCCTTGCTCGCCTCCAAGAACGGCACGGTCGGCAGCCCGCATATCCCGTCGAATGCCAGGAAGTTGAAGGTGAAGGCCGTGAGTTGCTCGCGCTCCAACCAGCGCCGAACTGCGAGGCACACGCACGTCGTCCGGCGGTGCGCCTCGGCGTCAACTCCCTGTGCCGCGAACCTCGACGCATCCGCAGCGAGCTCCGCCTGCACGGCTTCGTCATCATCGGGTGGCAGCAGCTGACGAAGATCCGCTGGGCTGCAACCCAGGGTTTCGACCCCGATCGTCGCGCGCAGCGCGTCGGCGGAGACGGCAAAGTCGCCCATGCCGGGGAATGGCTCGCCGATGCGGCCGACGCGAGCGTTTCCCATATTCGCCGCGATCATCGCAGCACGCGCCCATGCGGCGACGCGGTCGAGAACATCGGAATCCCGCCAGTGTCCCGCCTCGATGTGGAAAGGCTTGCGGTTGCGGAGCAGCAGGTTGCACATGTCCTGCACGCCGTGGACGCCGTGGTTGTACATCAACTCGTCAGGGTCTTGGTCAGGGCCATAGGCCTCGGCCGGCGTGGTGTCGAGGACGATGAGCGGCAGCTTGGTGGCGGCGAGCGCGTCGGCCGACTCCAGCGACGGCGAGTAGGCCAAATGCACAGTGACAACTGCATCGGCTTTCGCGTCCTCAAAGGAGGCTATCGCGGCGCCAAACTCCTGCCTCACGCGGCACACCGGTGCGGTCGCCACCTCGAGACCACGAGATCCCAACTCCGCAGCGATCGTTACGTAGAACGCCTCGGCGCGCGCCCGCACTTCCGGCATAGCCCTATCGTACAGCTCGAGGTAAAACGGCAAGAGGCCGATCTTCGGTTTGCGCATTGTCATTGCCTTGCACCGGCAGTTGCGGAGCCACCGTGACCTGCGCCAGAGCACGCCGGCCGACTACGCGTAGCCCAACTCGCGTTCCGTCTCAGCTATCGCTTCCTCGATTATCGCGACGGCTTTCGCCGCGACATCACGCTCCATCACGATGGGCGGCGACAGGCGAAGGATGTGGCCGGCGGGAACCCACGCCAGGCCCTTGCTGAATGCCTTCTGATATACGAGCCGGCCCGCCTCCTCAAACGGCTCCTTTGTCGTCCTGTCCTTGACCAACTCGACCGCGAGCAGACAGCCCTTGCCTCGCACCTCGCCGATGATCTCGTGGCGCTGCTGCATCTCCCGCAACTCCGCAAGGATGAAGTCACCGAGAGCGGCGGCGCGGTTGAGCAGGTCCTCCTCTTCAATAACCTCCAATGACGCCAGGGCCGCCGCGCAAGCCATCGGGTTCCCGCCATAGCTCGTCGAAGCGGATATCGTCTCGACGGCGTCCTTGTAGCGCTCGCTGACCATTATGGCGGTGACGGGGAAGCCATTGCCGAAGCTCTTTCCAAGCGCGACGATATCCGGCCGCGTATCCCAGTGCTCCATGCAGAACATCTTCCCGGTGCGCCCCATGCAGGTCAACACTTCGTCGGCGAAGAGCAGGATGCCGTGCTCGTCACACAGCGCGCGCAGGCGCGGCATGAACCCGTCGGGCGGCACCACGGATCCCGCCCAGCCTTGGATCGGTTCGAGGACGATCGCGGCGACGCGGCCGGAGGTCTCCTCCCTAATGATCTCGCGGATGTAGTCCACGCAGTGAATTCCGCAGTCGGGATGCGACAGCTTGAACGCGCAGCGATAGCAGTACGGCCGCGGGGCGAGAAAGAAGCCCGGCGCGCGCAGGCCCTGGCTGGGGTCGAGGCGGGCAAGCCCTACCGCACCCATCGTCTTGCCATGGAAGTCGCGATGAAAGCTGATGAATTCGAGCTTGCCGGTCGCGGCTCGGCAAACGCGCAATCCTGCCTCGACCGCCGTCGTGCCGGAATCGTAGAATTGCACGCCGGTCAGGTCCCAGGGCTGTATCGCCGCGAGTTTCTCGAGCAGCGCAAGCTTGATCGGCGTCGTGAAGTCGTGGCAATTCATTAACCGCGCAGCAGCCCGCTGAACCGCCTCGACAACCCTGGGATGACAATGTCCGAGACTCGTGACGTATATCCCGCTCGAGAAGTCAATGTACGTGTTGCCGTCCACGTCCGTAAGCGTCACACCGCGGCCTGATTCGAACACGACCGGGAACAGCCGCACCTGCGACGAGTAGCCTTTCATGACGCGACTCGCGCGCGCGTGCTGCTCCACCGACCGCGGGCCGGGCGGCGGACTCACTATGCGCGGGACGGATGCGGGATCGACATGGGCCCAGTAGGTTGCTTCCTCGAACGGGCGAGTTGTCATGCACGCGATCTCCTTCCGATAACGATTCACCCCCGATGCTTACCGCTCGGGGTCGAAACTCGGGATTGCCATTTGCTTGCCGCCGTCGAGCGCGGATTGATGGGCGATGATCCCGGGGGCGGTGTAGGCGACGGCTTCGTACACGTCAATGGCCGGCGGGCGCTGGTTGATCAGCGCATCAATGAACTCGTGGGTCAGGAAGGTATGCGAGCCGTCGTGGCCGCTGGCGTGGCGGAGGGGTGCCGGCAGCATGTCCGTCTGCCACCACTGCGGCTGCTGGTACTGCTCGAACGGTGAGAGCTGGCGCACGAAGCCCGCGTCGTCGGTCTCCGTCAGGTCACCGGTGCGGACGATGATCGAACCCAGCCCGTTCGGGTGAGGATCGAAGAAGCTCATCTTCTCGCCGTACCATTGGCCGCGCTCGCAGCCGCGCACCGGTCCCTTCCAGTACACCGCCACACGAAAGGCGTTGCCCTTGTCGGTCCTGAAGAAGGCGGTCTCATTCCAGAAGGGGTTCCGGTACCGGTTGTCCTTGAGCAGCGGCGAATCATCGCCCCAGCCCAGACACGAGACCTCGGTCAGCCGCTCGCCGGTGACCCCGATCAGGTATGCGGTGCAATGCGTGGGGTAGTGCATCGGCGGGAATCCGTGCCGCCATGTGGGACGGCCGTCGGCCTCGAACCAGAGGCTTTCCAGGCCGGGATGATGGTACTCCGCTTCGGTGTAATAAATGCTCCCGAACTTGCCGCCGTCGAACCACTTCCGCGCCGAAATGACGGATTGATGGTAATGGCTCGTCTCGGCCATCATGTAGGTCAAGCCGGTTTCCTTAACCGTGCCCACCAACTCCCGGCACTCCTCGATCGTCATCGCCGCGGGCACGGCGCAGATAACGTGCTTTCCCGCGCGCAGGGCGGCAACACAGTGGCGTACGTGATCCGGCGCGCCCGTGAACACCGCGACTGCGTCAACATCAGGGTCGAGAATCAACTTCTCCAATGACTCGTAGGGCTTGTTGCACCCGTACACCTTCATCAAATGCTCGCGGCGGTCCGGCCGCAGATCACTAACAGCTTCGACGACGCAGTTGGGGTGCTCGTGCCAGTAGAAGGATGCCCCAAAGCCGCCGCCGACGACGCCAATCCTGATCTTGTTGCTGTATTCCTTCGCCACTGTTTGCTCTCCCGCGATCGCGCTGTGTGCCAAGGCCGCCCCCGCCAGCGCCGCACCGCTCCGGCGCAGAAATTCTCGTCGCGAGCAGCCTGCGTTCGGCCGATGCTGCGTCACGTTGCTTCCTCTTTCTCTGTCGCCCTCGTGGTTCATGGCGCGGACACCCGCTACCGACGCGCTGCCTCTCCGAGCAGCCTGGCCCCGTTGGCGTACATGATCCGTTCCATTGCCGCTGCGTCGAGGCCGGCGCGCCGCAGGGCCTCGATGAGCGCACGCAGTCCCTCGTAGAGGTAGTACGTGTATGTCGCTTCTTCCTCCGGGCTCTTGCGATTGACGTTCCAGGAATAGGGCCCATCGGTGTTGTTGATGTACTGCTCGCCGACGTGCTCCCGGTAGCCGCGCATCATCATGATGGGGAGATCGCTGCCGAACAGCAGCCGATCCGGCCCGACGGTTTCCAGGGCAAGCTGGAACACATCGGCGTTCAGGTTCGCGGAGACGTCGAAATAGATCCGCGGTGCATCAGCGAAGTGGCGGAGGCCGTGCTCCGCCGCCGGCAGGCAGTACGCGCGCCCGACATGCGCTACGATCAGATTGACGCGCGGGTGTTTCTCGGCGATCTCCAAGACCTCTGTGATGTTCTCCGGGGCACCGAGGCGCCCCGCGCGCGGTAGGTGGAGCATCAGTATCCCACCGGCCTCATTGAGCGCCGCCAGATGCGTTCGCGGCAGGAAATCGTAGATGCTGACTTCCTGGGTCTCCTGCAGCGCCAAGTCGGGGTAAGGCTTGATGCCGACAAAACCCTTCGCTAAAGCATCCGTTATCCTGTTGGCGCTCCAATCCGGCCGCGTGACGAACAGGCCGGTCGCGTTGTTTTGACCGTCACCCAATCCGGCGAGCACATAGTCGTTGCCGCGCTCGGTGTCCATCTCCCGGTAAACACCTGTGAATGCGAGCGGCGACACTTGCTGGCCCGGGAACAGGACGCGGTAGTTCTCCCGCAACTGCTCCCAGGACTGGCAGATCCCGACCTCCATCGCCCAGTTCGCCTCAAGGCGTTCGGCACTCACCGGCCCGCAGTGCTCGGGAAGCACGACGTGAACATGGATGTCCACAATTCGCTGGGGCAGCCACGCGCTGAACTCATCCCTGTAGATCGCCTGGTCTCTGTCCGTGCGGGTGTCCATAGTCGAGGCTTCCACGGTGTCGATGGAATCGTCCTATCAACGATGGCAAGGATTACGCCCTGCTGCCGTGCGTTCCTGCCGCAAGGGACTGCGAGACGACGAGGATCGCGGCGGACGCTCGCCGGCCGCGTTCGACCGACGCCCGACGTAGCCCACAAGAAGGCACCGGTCACGCAGGGCGAGAATCTGACACTGGGGGGCCATGGGGCGGGAGCGGACCACGATTCGGCCGCCAAGCGTCTCGCGGACTATGCCACAGCACGAGCCAGGTGTGGCGGGGAGAGGCGGCCCGCGGCACAAGGTAACACGGGTGAATCCGTTGACGCGCTAGGGGCTGTGGGGACCGTGCCCCGCCATTCGAGGTGCCCCGTTGGCATTCACGGAGGCTCGTCGCCCCAGGCTGGATCAGGGTTTCCTCTGGAACAGTCCATGGCATCAAGCGGGCGAACGACGCTGGGTGGGCCGGTATCACGACTTTGTCGGCGCGGAGGAGTGAGGCGGCGCAGCGACCGCCAAGACCGCCAACGGAGGGAGGCCAGGAGTTGGATCACAGCCCAGACATCTACAGCATCGTCTGCTCGGGGCTGACCAAGAAGTTTGGCGATCTCGTCGCGGTGGACGGCATCGATCTCAATATCCGCGAGGGAGAGTTTCTCGGTTTCCTCGGCCCGAACGGGGCGGGCAAGTCAACCACGATCAAGATGCTCTGCGGTCTGCTGCGTCCTACTGCGGGCGCCATTCGCATCGCCGGCTATGACATTGCGACCCAGCCGCTGGAGGTCAAGCGCAGCATCGGCGTATTACCCGAGGATATCAACCTCTACGAACGACTCACCGGCGAGGAGTTCCTCGTGTTCGCCGGGCGCATGTACGGCCTGGCGGTGGAGGAGGCCCGCCGCCGCACGGCCGACCTGCTGGAACTGATGGAGCTGACCGAGGCGAAAGACAAGCTGATCGTGGACTACTCGCTCGGCATGAAGAAGAAGACGGCGCTCGCCGGGGCGTTGATCCACCGGCCGAGAGTAATGTTTCTCGACGAGCCGTTCAACGCCATTGACCCCATCTCGGTGCGCGCGATCCGCAACGTCTTGCGGCAGCTCACGGAACACGGTACGACGATGTTCTTCACCACACACGTGATGGAGGTCGTCGAGCGCCTGTGCAGCCGCGTGGCGATCATCCATCGCGGTCGCATCGTCGGCGAGGGTGATCTTGCCGACCTGCGCGCCAAGGCCGAGGCGGGCGGCGATTCCTCGTTGGAGGATATTTTCATCAAGCTCGTCGAGGCGCGCGTTGACGAGGAGACGCTGGATTGGCTGTGACCGCCGGCCGACATGCCGATTACATATCTCTCCTGCTGCGCCTGAAGTGGCAGCTCATGTGGCACACGTACCGCCGTCAGGTGTCGGCGGCGGTCGGGGCGGTTCTCGCGGTACTCCTTCTTCTGCCGACGTCCTTGGTCGTGGCAGGCGGGTGCCTGGCGGGATTTCTGCTGCTGAAGCCGCCGTTCAACGAGCACTTGTTGCGCGGCGTGCTGCTGGCCGGCTACCTGATGTGGGTGACCGCGCCGTTCCTGGGTTACGAGCTGACCGAGGACTACGACGTCAGCAAGCTGCTGCTCTATCCCTTATCGCCGCGCCAGATCTTCGTCGGGGTGATCTGCGGTTCGCTGCTGGATTTCTCGGTTCTCTTCTCACTGCCAACGCTGCTTGTCATCGTAATCGGGTTTGGGCGGAATATCGCCGTGCCCATGGTCATCCTGGCGGTCGCGTTTTTCCTGTTCCACAGCGTTTCCCTGAGCCAGGCGCTCAATCTGGCGACGGCCGGCGTTCTGCGCAGCCGCCGCTTCCGCGACATCATGATCGTGCTGTTCCCGTTGCTCTGGATCGGGGTCTACGCGGCCTCGCAGTTGCTGCCGCGCCGCGCGATCCATTTCAACTGGTCGCAGATCCTGGAAAGCCGGACGTGGGAGATCATCAACCTCCTGCCGCCCGGCCTGGCAGCCCGGACAATCGCCGGCGCGGCGCGTGGCGACTATCTGGCGGCGCTCGGATTCCTGATCGGCTTGGCCGCCGTTACGGCGGGCACCATCTATCTCGCCGGTTGGCTGGTCAGCCTAGTGTACGTGGGCGAAGTGGTCAGCGCACCCGTGCGCCGGCGTGCCGCGCGCGCTCGCGCCGCGACGCCACCGGTTCCCCAAGCATCCGCGCCAGGGCACGCTGCGGCGCGCACTCGGCGCACACCGTTCGGCATCCGCCTGCCACCTGTCGTCGAAGCCGTGATGGATAAGGAAATCAAGTACGTCTTCCGCGACCCTTACTTCAAGGCGGCGCTGATGCAGGCGGTCTACATGCTCGTCGTGATGCTCGTCCTTGCGCTGGGCACGTGGCGACACGACGCTCCGGTTTCCTTCGAGGCCGGCCCAATCATTGCATGGGTCGCCGCCGTTTTCGTGTTGATGGCGGAGGCGCAGTTGCCGTTCAACATCTTCGGCACCGAGGGCGTCGCCGCGTCTGCGCTGTTCCTCTTCCCAAGTTCGCGCCGGCACATATTGATCGGCAAGAACCTTGCCCTGTTCGTCGCGCTCTCGGTCGTCAACGTCGGCTTCATAGTGATCCTCGGGGCGTTGACCGGAGCCATGGGGGTCCTGATTCAGCTCTTCCTGTGGGCAGAACTGGCATTGGCGATTCTTATCTCGGTCGGCAACATCATCTCGGTCTGGAGCCCGTTCCGGGTCACGGTGCGCGGTTGGCGCATGCGTCCTCAGTCGGCGAGCCGCGGGCTGAGCCTCGGGCTGCTGTACATGGCCGTGACCTCCGTTGCGTTCGCCCTCGCGCTGCCCGTGCTCGCCGCGTTGGTGGTGCCGACGTACTGGATTAGCCCCAGCTGGTTCGCGGCGACCGTGCCGCTGGCTCTGGGGTACGCGGTCGGGGTCTACGCGTTGTCGCTGCGACTCGCCGAGCCGATGCTCAGTCGCCGCGAGCCGGAGATCGCGCAGAGTCTCGCGCAGGAGGACTGAACGCGCGTCAAGCCCGTGATGGTGGAGGCGGGTATGCCGGGGGCGCGCGCACCAACGGTGCTCGGTCGCGGCGTGAGTCGCCTCCGCCGCGCACCGTAGCTCCAACGGACTAGGCGACGGGTGCGCCCTTCGTTCTCCCGACGAGCGCGGGGTCCACGTCGCCGAACTGCTCGCGGAAGATGCGGTAGTAGAACAACTCTTCTCTCGTGTTGAGGCCGGTGCCGTCCGGCAGCGCGCGCTCAGATTCGAATTCCTGGTCGGAGATGAGCTGCTCGGCGTGGCCAGCCAGTTGATCGCCGACGCCAGCGCCCTGCCAGAACTTGGCCTTGGGTCGTTGCAGCACCGAGGTCGGGAGCAGTCCGTCCATCGCGCGGCGGAGAATCCACTTCTCCGCACCGGGGGTGTCCCCGTTGAGTTTCATCTCCGGCGGAATCTGCAGAGCGTACTCGACCACCTCGCGGCCGAGGAACGCCGTGCGCGCCACCAAGCCGTGGGCCGCCGAGCAGCGGTCAACGCGCTGCAAGGCGGTGTTGTGCAAACGCCTGGTGATGTCTACCAATTCCGCAGGCAACTCGGCGGGCTCCATCCCCCTGAGGTACGAATAGCCGGCGAACAGCTCGTCGCCCCCCTCGCCGGACAATACTGCGGGCACATGCTCCGCAGCGAGGCGCCCGACCAGAAAGTTGGTGAGGCTGGAACGCACCAGCAACGCGTCGAACGATTCGAGATGGTAGATGACCTCGGGGAGGACCAGCAGCATTTCGTCGAGGCCACACACGCGCTCGTGGTGGTCGGTGCCGACAAACTCCGCCACCGCCTGCGCGTACTCGAGATCGGGTGCGCCCTCCACTCCGACGGCAAACGTCGGCAACTCCGACACCTGTCGGCGGGCCAGCGCCGTCATCGTCGCGGAGTCGAGGCCACCCGACAGCCATGCTCCGACCTCACCGCCGTCCACGCGCTTGCGCACGGAGCTGACCAGGCGGTCGCGCAGTTCGGCCGCAACGCTCTCCGCATCCTCGTCGAGAGTATCCGCCGCTTCGATACGCGCGTATCGCCTAAGGCCTACATCAGGCTCGTAGTAGTGCCCAGGCGGGAAGTGCGCGATGTGGTCGGCCCAACCCAGCAACGCCTTGAGTTCTGAGGCAAAGCAGATTGCGCCGTCGCGCCGCCCGTAATAGAGAGGTGCCTTGCCGAGCTGGTCGCGCGCGAGGAAGATCCCGCGCGGCCCGGCGATAGCGAACGCAAAGGGACCGTCGAGTTGAGCCACAAATTCGGGTCCGGCGCACGTATATGCCAGCTCCAACGCCTCAACCGGGCACGTCGCGCCGACACCGAGATCGGTCCAGTTATGAATCTCACCGTCGAGCACGACCGCGTGCTGCTCGACGCACGTCACGTGCGTCTCTTGCGCGCCGGGCCATGCCTGGCCGAAAGTTGCTCGGTCAAGCGACAGAATGGTGGATCCCGCGCCCCCGCGGTGCTCTATCTTGCTCAGGGCATCTGCGACAAGCTGATCCTCGTTCGGTGCGGCTATGCCAACGATTCCCGCCATGCACTACCTCCTCCGCGATTACCACGGTACCCAATGGACTTCCCGGAACAGACGCGCAGTGACCCTCAGGCCGATGACGCACCTGCGCGGTGATGCTACGACCCCACACGGTACAGCTGAGCTATGCCGTGAGGCGATTGCCGGCCGTTCGCTTGCCTACACGTAAAGCCGGCAAGTGAGGCGCGGCTGAGGGCTCTGGGAGAGAACAGCAGAAGAATGGTTGCCTTCGCGAGCCCTTAGTCGGCTCAACGCCGCGGGATCGCTGTTCAATCCATCTGTTAGTAGTATACCAGAGTGCGGAGTCAAAGTCAAATGCACCGGAGTCGGCGCGTTATTACATAAACGCAACAAAGGCTGGAACGGCAACCGCTCGGCCGCCGTCCGCCTGGCAGCGCTCAACTGCTTCGGGCGAGCGCGCGGCACGTGAGCAGCGAGCGATGACACAGACCCATTCCACGATGTACGTAATGCGATTGTCGCGGCTACTCGAATAGAACACGCGCGAGCAGCCCGGCCAGCGGCGGAAAGACTGCGGTCGCGGCGATGCGCTTGAGGGTCACTTCGGGCCCGATCAACGCGAGTTCGAGCGGCAGGCGGGCGACCGCCCATAGCGACCACGCGGTGACGAAAGCGACGACCGTGCCGATACCCGCGCCCGCCTTGTAGATCGCCGCGACAATGGGGAAGCTGATGTACGGCCCACCTGGCGTGACCGCGCCCATCAGGCAACCGATGCCGATTCCGCGCAGCCCTGACTGCGCGCCGAGCCAACGGCTGATCACCTCTCGCGGCACCCACGCCTGAACCAACCCGGCAATCGCGAACGACAAGGCGAGCAGTGGCAGGATGGTCACGAAGTTCCTGGCTCCGCCGAGCCCCCCGGAGGCGACCACTGCGGGACTGCGCCAGGCTGCAGTACCGTACAACGCCGCAGCGATGACCCCCATTGCGACCGTTGCTACTACTATGTCACGCGTCATTGTCGAGATCTCCTCATCGCCTCGCGGTTCGGTACGCCACGCTCATCTTCCTGTTCGCTCTCTGAGTGTGTTTGCGGAAGGTGCGGACGACTTCACCGTGGAATCAGTCGATGTGCGCGTCGGACGACGGCCGACCGCACCACCCATGCGCGATCCACGCCGCCCGACAATCCTCTCGGAAGCGACCGTGCGTAGGGTTGCCCGTGCGCACGCAGAACGTGTCCCGCGCAGCGCATCAGTCGGCGGCTCGAGCGAACAGCCGTGAGCGCGCCGAACGCGGAGCAGTCCGCGCCCAGGTCATTCACGTTCCGCGCCATTGCTGCGGGCTCAGTCGGCTCACTCATTATCGCTCTCGGCGCGCCTTATGCCATCCACTTGATCCGCGGCTCGTACGTCGCGTTGGATTTCAGTACGCCGGGCGCGGTGTTCTTATTCTTCATCCTCGTCTTCATCGTCAATGTCACGCTCGGTCGCGTGACGCGTCGCTGGGCGTTGAGCGCGGGCGAACTCATCGTCGCGTATGTGATGATGATCGTCGCGTCCGCCATTCCCACCATGGGGCTCACCGCGCAGTTGCTGCCCATCATCACCGCGCCGTATTACTACGCGACAGTGGAAAATGACTGGACCGCCCGGCTGCACCCGCATCTCGAAAAGAGGGGCTGGCTGGCGCCCACGGACGAACTCGCCATCAAGCACTTCTACGAGGGCTTGCCCGAGGGCCAGTCCATCCCCTGGGCGGCATGGGCCAAGCCGCTCGCCGCCTGGCTGCCGTTCATCTGCGCGTTGTACCTGGTGATGATGTGCATGATGGTGATCCTCCGGCGGCAGTGGGTGGAGCGCGAACGGCTCGCATTCCCCTTGACGCACCTGCCGTTGGAGATGGTGCGCGGTGCCGACGCGCGCCCGCTCACGCCGTTTTTCCGCAACCCGGTGATGTGGATCGGGTTCGGCATCCCGTTCGTCCTGGGCTGCATGAAAGGGCTGCACTACTACATTCCGTCGGTCCCGGTCTTTCGCGATTTCGCCCAGGTCTTGTGGTTCCGGCAGAATCAGAAGCTCATCTTCCGCATGAGCTTTCCGATGCTCGGGTTCTTCTACTTGGTCAACCTCGACACGCTGTTCAGCCTGTGGTTCTTCAACGTCATCTTTCAGATCATCGCGGGATACATCAGCATCGTCGGGACGTCGTGGCGCGAGAACCTCGGCATCTACGGCAGTCCATCGCCATTCTTCGCTCATCTTGGCATGGGGGCCATGATTGCCCTTGTCATCCTCGGACTGTGGACCGGCAGGGCGCATTTGCGCGACGTCGGCGCAAAGGCCTTGCGCGGAGACCCAAAGGTCAAGGACTCCGACGAGATGCTCTCCTACCGCGCCGCGTTCTGGGGCATGGTCGGCGGCCTAGTGTTCATGTGGGGGTGGCTATGGTGGTCGGGGGTGCCGCCTGGGCTCGCGGTGTTCTTCCTCGCCGGAGCGTTCGTGCTGTTCATCGGGTTGACGCGGGTCGTCGTCGAGTCGGGCCTTGCCGAGGCGGTGGCGTCCACCATCTCCGCAGGCTTCGTCGTCTCCAGTTTCGGCTCGAAGCCGTTCGGCGGAGCGGGCCTAACATCGCTCGCCATCAACTACGTGTGGTCGTCCGACATCCGCACGTACGTCATGGCGTCGAGCGCCAACGCGCTGCGCATGGCCGATATTGCGAAGGGCAGCAGGCGACCGCTGTTTCCGGTAATGTGGCTCGCGATCGTCATCGCCATCGCGGCGTCCATATGGATAACAATGGTGCTCGCCTACAGCAAGGGCGGCGTCAACCTCAACAACTGGTTCTTCATTCCGGGGCCGAAGGCGCCGTACCAATGGGCGGTGGAGAAGCTGCAAAGCCCGACGGAAGTGAACTGGATGGGATGGTTCGTGCGCGGGGTGGGCTTCGGCGTCATGTGGTTTCTCATCCTCATGCGGCAGACCTTCGTGTGGTGGCCGTTCCATCCCGTTGGCTTCGCGATCGGCAGTGTGTGGATCATGAACCAGCTGTGGCTGACGTGCCTGGTCGCGTGGTTTGTGAAGGGGCTCATCGTGCGCTTCGGCGGCCTGCGCGCATACAACTTCTTCCGCCCCGCCTTTCTGGGCATGATTCTCGGGCAGTTCACGTGCAACGGCTGTTGGCTCATCGTTGACGCGATAACGGGCGCCCAGGATAATATGATCTTCTGGATTTGATGCGATGAACAAAGACACAGGTCCCACAGCTTCTGCGGAACGCGCCATCCCCCCGTGGGCTGCAGCGCAGTTTCGTCTGCGTCAAGCGGTCGGCGACTGGGTGCGCGCCGCCGTTTCACGGCAGCGTCGCATCCCGTGGCAGGGCGGCCACGACGAAGGCACCTTCACTGCGTCGTGGTTCGGTTACTACCTACTAACCGGGGACGAAGCGGTCCTCGACTTCCTGCGCTGGTTGCGCGATGGTCTACTGGACTGGGGCCACCGGCACCTTTTCCATGGGTACTACGCTGAGGGCGAAGTCCACCACCAGCCCGAGAACTTCATTTTCTTCTTGCCACGGCTATGGCACGCCGATCCCGACCCGCGCGTCGCCGAGGCACTCAACGACGCGGCGCACCACGCCGGCAATTGGGTTGAAGGCGTGCCGCCGTGGTATGATTGGGACCGACACCGGTTCCGCAGTTGGCGACTCGGCACGCGCGAGGTCGTGGCCGAGCCGCCGCACGATATCGAGCGCCCCGACCACTTCCGGATCATAGAGATGGCGCTGTGCGCCTACCGCGCCGTGGGCGACGAGCGATACCTCGACCTCGCTCGCGACTTCTGCGGGCGCTGGGCGCGCGAGATACTGGACAGCGACACGCTGCCCGCAGTGCAACTGTTGACGATGCCCTTCGCGGAGGGGGCCTATTCCGACAACCAGGTCCAGGCGGCGAACGGTCCGCCGGAGCAAAGGCTCGAGCTGCACATCGGAGCCGGCACAACCGACGTCCTGCTCGACCTGTTCAGCATTACGCGCGAGGACATTCTCGCCGCTGCCGCACGCAAGATCCTCGCCAGCGGCATGGCTCACCTCGGGGAGCCGTATGGTCATCCGTTCGCGGCAGCGCTGCGCGCGTACCGCACGACAACCGCGGACACGACCCTCGACGACGACATCGCTGCGCGCATTCACTCTGCCGACGAGGAGGTAGAATCGGCGATGCTCGTCGCCGCGCCGCGCGGCCCCCACCCCATGGGCGTGGGTCAGCGGCGCGATCAGGTGCGATGGGTGATCTCCCGCGACGGTGAGCGCTGGGAGCCCGATGATCGCCCCTCGCCGCCGGCGCTCGTGCTCGCCTGGGACGTTACGGGCGACGAACGACTGGCGGCGCAGGCGATGCGTACGGCCGCCGAGCGCATCGAACTCGCTGCGGCGGCTTTAAGCGACGGGCGCGAGCACGGGTGCGGCGCGCGCTCGATCTCCGCCGTCGCATCCGGACATGGGCGCAACTCGGGCATCGGAGAAGTGACCGGGGTGCTCTACCCGCTGGCGCTCGGGGCGCACCGACGTTTCGGGGCGGACGATCCACACGTGATTATCTCGCACGAAGGGACGCCTGGGTTGCCGGAGGGCTGTGCCATCCTTTGGCGCCACAGCGTGCCGCCGGTCGTGCGATTGTGCAATGCCGGGGAAGAACGAACACGCCTGACCACGAGATTCCTGCCGACGCTGGAAGAGATCCGCCCGGATGCGAAGGAACTGGTGCTGGACTCCGGCGAACTTCGTGATGTCAGCCTATAGAGTGTGTGGCACCAGCGGAGGACCGCTGATGCCAAATACTCTTCCGTACGAGGTCCTTCTGGTGCGCACCGAAGCCGGCCAGTCATTCCGATAATACAAGAGCCTTGATAGGAGGAACGTGATATGTTGATGGAAGTCGTGTTGACCGTCGCCGAATCGAAGCGGCTGATAGGGAAGGGGGTCGCGGCTCATCCCCTCGTTGAGAAGGCCCTAAGGGATGGCATGGTCATCATTGCGCGGGGGAGTACCAACGGCAGTGTCGCCGAGGAGATCCTCGGCAAGGAGCTCGGCCGAGCGGTCTTCCTGACAGGACACACGCTGCCGCGAGGATACAAAAGCCGCAAGCGCAAAGGCGAGCCGATCGGGGAGATCGTGCTGCGCCGCGGCCAGGTCGTGGATGGCCTGACGCTTGGCGAGGCGATCAGCGAGATGCAGGCGGGCGACGTGTTCATCAAGGGCGCCAACGCGCTCAATTACGGAGAGATGACCGCCGGCATACTGGTCGGCCACCCCGAGGGTGGAACGATTGGCGCGGCGCTGCCGACGATCATCGCGCGCAAGGCACACCTCGTCGTCCCCGTCGGGCTGGAGAAGCTCGTGGCGTCGGATGTGATTGCGATGGGCGAATTCATTGCTGAGGAATTCACGGCGGCGGAGTCGATACCGGCGATGTGGCCGGTGACCGGGGCGACCATCATCACGGAGATCGAGGCGGTTGAAATCCTCGCCGGCGCCGCGTGCCATCATCTGGGTTCCGGCGGCATCGGCGGCGCGGAAGGGTCGGTGAGGCTGCTGATCTCCGGCGACGAGGATGCGGTGGGCACGGCGCGCGAATTGCTCGATTCGATAGCGGGGGAGGACCCGTTCCCGATCTAATGCTGCGCGCAGCGCCAGCCGCACATCGGCTCGCCGCAGGCGCGGAGCTCGGTTCGGTGCCGCACATTAGGCGAGCTGCGGCCCCTGGGCCGGGGTGAACGAGAGGTGGACCTCGCTTCGATAGTAGTGCTGATCGGCGCAGGGATCGCCGTGGGCGCGCTCGCCGGGTTTCTCGGTATCGGCGGCACGCCGCTCATCGCTCCCGCGATCCTCTTCGCGCTGCTGCGGGTGCCGACGGCGGAAACGGTGGCGCTCCGCACCTCATTCGGGTCCGCGCTCGCCGCCGCAGCGGTGCTCGCCGGGGCAGGATACGTCATTCACCGCCGCCGCGCGGACGGCCAGCTACGGCTCGCATACGTCCTGGGGCCCGCCGTCGCCGTCGGGGCTTTCGCGGGCGGCAGCGTCGCGAGCAGGCTCGGGCCCGACGCCCTTCGCACGGTCTTTGCCGTCGGTGCGTTCCTGATTGCCGCGTGGATGCTCCTGAGCACCGACAAAGAGGAATCCCAGCCCCGGTCGCCCGCTCTGTGGCTTGGGGTGCCGATGGGCCTCGCCATCGGGTTCTTCGCCGCGCTGGCGGGCATGGGCGGAGCGGTCTTCAGCATCATCATCCTGGTCAATCTGTTCGGGTATTCGATGCGCACGGTAACGGCGACCTCGAGTTTCGTACAGACGTGCGGCGCCGCGTTCGGATGCGTCGGTTACGCCGCAGCCGGGTGGGGGAAGTTGAGTCTGGTGCCGCTGTCTCTTGGATACGTGAACCTGCCTGCCGCCGCGTGTGTCGCGGCAGCCGGCGTTCCCATGGCCATCCTCGGGGCGCGGTTCGCGCACGCGGCGCGCCCGGGGATCGCGCGGAAAGTCTTCGCTGCGGTACTGGTCGCCCTCGCGCTGCACATGCTGCGGGTGTTCTAGGGCTGCCGTGCAGCCGGCGGGAACTTCGCCGGATCCCCCAGCACGCCCAGCACCGGCAGGTTGCGCCAGTCGTTGAATATGTGAATGCCGTCGGCGCCCGCCGCGTACCACGTGCGCGCGCGGTCACAGTACTGCTCCAACGAGAGGTGATCCCGCTCCGGCGGCTTCATCTTGCCCTCAGCGATTGCCTTGTCTTCCTCGGGTGTGCGATCGTGGCCGGAAAGGGTCGGTTCCTCGCCGAAGTAGATCGCGCAGCCAGTGCCGTCGGCCATGGCGGCAAAGGGCGCCAGATCGAACTCATACCCGCCAAGCGAGTGCTGCGCGACGACCAGGTAATCGAGCAGGCCATCCTTCATCCACCGCTCGATATCGCACCCCCACTGCCGGTACTCACGCCAGTCAACGCGCGCCGAGAGCCCCAGGTGGCGTCCCTTGGCCTGGCCCGCCGCGTCCAGCATTGAGCGGACCGAGCGCACAAAATCAGTCATTACGCCCGCCCGCATCTCCAGCCAGCGCGCCTCGTCATCCGGAAGCTGTCGCGGATCCTGCCCGTACGCGTCCTGAAACGCCTTCACCAGCGGTTCGTCGTAGCCGAAGAAAGCGGGGTGTCGCAGGTAGTCGAGATTGATTCCGTCAATGTCGCGCTGGGCGGCTTCCGCGAGGATGCGCAGTTTGAAGTCGCGGACCTCGGCAAACGCATAGGACAGCTTCGTGCGGTCCTCGCCGTTCTTGTCGCGAACGCGAAACTCGGGATGCTCGCGCCAGAAGTTGCTGTTGAACATGGCGGGAATGCCTTCGCCCATCCAGCTCCCCGGGTAGTCCCCGTTCATCCGCATCGAGGCATAGCACTGGACGCCCGCGTCGTGGGCTGCCTTGCAGACGACGGCCAGTGTATCAACGCCTTCCGCGGCCAGCTGCTGCATCGTCTCGCACGCCAGCTTATCGCCTCGGCGCGGAAACTCCGTCATCCCTTCGCCGATGATCTCAGTGACCTCGGAGGGGTAGTTAACTCGGCTGCCCGAAGTGATACACCATTCCAGCACCGCGACCTGCGTGTCGCGGTAGGGGAGGATGCTCTCGCGAATGGCTTGTGCCGAGTCGTAGTGCCCGCCGTAGAAATCGCTGAAGCCGTCGTTGTTGACCACGATGACCTTCGGCGCATTGCGCGGCTGGGGGGCGGCGCCTCCCGTACCGGCCATCACGAAGAGCAGTAGGCCAAGGGCAAGCATCACGGTGAGTGTCATTCTCGCGTCCTCTGGCATGAACAGTTCCCTCGGGCAAATGAAGCGATGGGCGCACTATTCCGGTTCTCCGACCGCGATGCCTTCCTCAGGGGGCCATCCGAAGAAGGCCTGCTCCGGTATGACCCGCTCTGATCGGGTTGCCCACGTCGCAGGCAGCGGATATAATCACCAACGCCGCGCTAAGCGCGCACGCATGAGGGCTGCTATCAACATCGCGCGAATCACGTTCGCGGCGGTGGTGGCGCTAACCACAGCCGCCAGCGCAAGCACAGGCTTGCAGCACCTTTCGCCGGAAGCGTGCGCTGCTTCGGGGCCCGATTCGACTGCAGCGATCTGCGCGGCTGACACTGCTGCGGAAAGGCGATGTCTCATGGATACCCCAACAAATGATGCGGAGCGAATTGCGCTTGCGTACTACTACATCTGGTTCGAGCCCGACCGCTGGCCCACCAAGCCCGGGCAGGGCAACGCGGCGCTCGAGGACGTTCATCCCATCCTCGGCCCGTATGATTCCGCAGATCCGGAGATCATCAGGGCGCATATCGAAATGGCCCAGCGCGCAAAGCTCGACGCGTTTGCGGTGTCGTGGTTTCACCGGCCGGATTGGACCGCCAAGCTCGAGAAGGTGATTGAGATTGCTGGCACGCGCGACTTCAAGATCTGCATTGACCTCGAGGGCGACGGGCGGAGCCTGGAGGAGATACACGATGCGCTGCTGTATTACCTCACCACCCACCGCGACGATCCGCGTCTGCTCCGCAAGGAAGGCGCCCCGGTGGTGCTGATATGGGGCACGTGGCAGTACACGCCGGAGCAGTGGCGCGCGCTGTTTGACCGACTTGAGGCGCAGGGCGCGCGCGGGTATTTCCTGCCATCGAATCAGATGGACCCGGCCTACCTCACGGCGCTCCGAGGGCTTGAGATCTACACCCTGGTTGACACCGACGACGTGCACGCGTACTACCGCGAGATGGCAGCAAACGTGCGCGCCTTCAATGAGACGGACGAGGGCAAGCGCCGCCCGGCGCTGTTCTGCGGGACGATAATGCCCGCTTTTGACGAGCGCAAGATCCCGGGGCGCGAGGATGGGCCGGGCGGAGCGGGATGGCGGGACCGAGAGGATGGCGCGTATTATCGGCGCACATTTGAGGCCGCGCTCGCCGCCGGGTCCGACTGGCTGCACGTGACCAGCTTCAACGAACTCGACGAGCACAGCCACATCGAGCCCACGGAGGAATTCGGCTACCTCTACATTGACCTGACGGCGCAGTTCGTCGAGCGCTTCAAGGCCGCCGGCCGCGCCAAACCGCAGCCATAGCGCCCGCAGGATACGCAAGATCAGGGGTCTTCTTCGGAGGGAGCACGGATATCCTCAGCTCGCCTGTGACGGGCCGGGCTGCCTACCTCGCCGGCCCCGGCCACAGTCCGCCGAAGTAGTCCGCAATCAACGGCTTGGCCCAGCGCACGGTCAACGGGTCCACTCGCTGCGCGTCGTCCCGGGTGGCGGCATCGGCAGCCACGATGCTGGACAAGCGAATCCGAATGTCAACCGGCGAGCCGACGTCAAACGGCTGGAGTTGCTTCGCCTTCGCCACCGCAGCCGCTGCCCGCTCGCGAATCAGCGCTCGCGCATCAGGCGGCGAAAGTAGCAGCGCCCGGGTTGCGCCGATGCCCTGCTTCACCTCGGCGGTCTCGATGTCGCCTAGCAGCGCGCAGGCTTCGGCGCAGACCTTGTCATCACCCGTGACCAGTGCCACCGGAACGCCCACACAGCCCGCTATGGCAGCGTCAATCCCCACCTCCCCCAGCACGCGCCCGTTCGCGCGGAACTCCTGCCAGGTGCCCATCATGGTGTGCACGAGGACGGCGCCGGGCGTCCCGGCCATGGCGTGGTAGGCGATGAGGAACATGGCGTCCACGGATTCATCGAGGAATGGAAAGCGCGGCGCGTGCGGCACGCCTTCGAGGATCCGAATGCCGGCGGGCATCTGCTCGATGAGCAGGTGGCCCGAGCCGCCGTGCATGTCGGCGACGATGATGTCATCTGCGCCGCCGTCGCGCGCGCCCTCGACGGCCGCGCAGACCTCGGCGGTGAGCAGGCGCCGCGCCTCCTCGTACTCGCGCGTGCCCTTGCTGCCGTGCTCGGCCTGCCAGACGCCGGCGGCGCCTTCGAGGTCGCAGGAGATGTAGATCTTCATCGAGGCCTCCAAGCAAGGCAGCGAAGCGCGCCCTGCGGTGCATTACCCACGCCACGCGCGAGGTGCGTACTGGCGCCTCGCGCTACCGTCCCGGAACGAAACCGGACGGAAGGTGATTCCTGACGCTCACGAGGCCGGCCAGAACCGCGTAGGTCTCAGCATCCCTCTTCGACTCCTCGCCCCAAGAGCCGTCGGGGTTCTGAGACTCGATCACCCACGGAACTGACCTCATGATTGCAGTTTTCGCCGCCGGGTGATCGTAGGCCGCGAACAATTCAAGGAACCCGCCCTGGGTTAGTGCGGTGTACCTTCCATAGCTGAACTCACCATTGGGGGAGTGTTGCCGTCCGGCGAACCGCCACAGATGAGCTTCGGCGAACTTCCTGATCTTCACGTTCTTCACTGAGCTCATGGCCCTCGTCGTGATGACCTCGCATCCCTGCAGGTGAGTCGGCATTTCGAGCAGGTACTCGTCGCCGCG
>CP070648.1:361963-370772 GCA_020354555.1 Armatimonadota bacterium
ATCTGGTCGAGCACCGGCATCAGCATCCCGTCGCTGTGAAAGAACGCGAAGGCGCCGCGCTGCTTCACACGCGCCACAAGTCGCGCCAGATACGGCGTGACCAATTCGGCGAACTGCGCGGGACGCAAGAACGGCCCCGCATTGAATGCGACATCGCTCGCCAGGACGACGAAGTCGACGCCGGCGTCAACCAGATCGTCAATCCTATCGAGGGCGGAGCGGCACATCGCTTCCGCTTGCTCGTGGAGACGGCCGCGGTGCTCGTGGAGGTCGGCGGCGAACTGCATCCAGTCCGTGATCACCTCAATCGCCCACACACCGTGTCCGACGATGCTCCCGATCAGGATCGAATCCCCGAATGTCCGCTTTGCCGCCGCGACCCCGTCCGGATCGGACCACGGCCAGTACACCGCCAGCGCATCCCATTCGTAGCGCTCCACAATGCGGGTGTAGATGTCCATGCACGCCTCGACCATCCGCTCCTTCTCGGGCCGGGTGCAGCTCGCCCACGCGCGGCGGTCGGGGAATTGCAGGCCGAAGGCCTCGCGCTCCAACTCGAACATGGTCTCGAAATGCGGCGGCCGGTCGGGCTCCTCGAAGCGGAGCGTCTTGAGTATGCGCTGTCTACCCGTCACGGCTCACCTCCGAGGCCCGTCGGCGCCGCGCCGTCACGGCATCACCACGACCTTGACCGCGCGCGCTTTGTCCCGCGCGGTGGCCATCGCCTGCTCGATCCGCTCCAACGGGAAGCGATGCGAGATTAGCGCCTCGCCATCCACGACGCCTTCCCTCAGATACTCAAGCGCGAGCGGTGTGAACAGCGCCGGGGAAGCGAAAGAAGCCCGCAGTTGCAGCTTCTTGAAGTGGAAATCGTTGGCGTCGAAACGGCACAGCGCATCCTCGCCGTGGCCGATGCCGATGAAGGAGATGATCCCGCCTTTGGCTGCCGCCCGGAAGGCGCCGGCGAAGGTAGGCGGCCGCGTCGTCACCAGGATGCGATCGATCGCGCAGTCGAAATCGTAGTCCTCCAGCGGTGTTTCCGTCGGGTCAATGACGACGTCCGCGCCGAACTCGTGCGCGGCGCGCGCCCGTGCCTTCTGGCTGGAGTAGGCGCTGACGAACACTCTGCGCGCGCCCATGCGCTTCACCAATGCCAGCGCCATCAACCCGATCGGCCCCGGCCCCATGATCAGGACGTTGGAATCCGGATGCATCTCCGCCAACCTGACCATGTCAATCGCCACCCCGAGCGGCTCGCTCAGCGCGGCCACCTCCGGCGTCAACCCAAGGTATGGGATCGCCGAGATCGCGGGCGCGATCATCTCCCCCGCAAGTCCCATGTAGCCGAGATGGAAGAAGCTCTTGATGTCCGTGCACAACTCCTGGCGCGCGTTGCGGCAGTTCGCGCAGCGACCGCACGGGGTGGAGGAATCCAGCGCGACCTGTTGCCCCACGGCGAGGTCGCTTACCGCCGAGCCGAGTTCCACAATGACGCCGGCGACCTCGTGTCCGAACGGGGCCTCTGCTTGCTCGCCCGAAACGACGTGCAGATCGGTCCCGCAGATTCCACACGCCTCGACGCGGAGCCGGATCTCGTCGGGCCGCAGCGGCCGCAGCTCGATGTCCCGCAGTGTGACGGTTTCGCCCTGTTTGAACGCTGCCTTCATGCTTCGCCTCTCGCGGTGGTTGCGGTGTGCCGTCACTCGGGCTTGAGGATGGCGCACTCGAACACGCCGCCTGCGGTGTTGCCCTCATGCGGCTCGAACCGCACTGTCACTTTGCTCTTGCCGCGCGTCAATTCTGCCGGTATCGGATACTCCACGTCGAAGAATTCGCCGGGCTTGTCGCGGTTCAGCGACTGCGTGGCGACGACCTCGCCATCCACCAGGATGTCGAACCGCCGCGGCGGAACATCGTCCCCCCAATAGGTACACGCGAGCGTCATCGCGACTTCAGGAAGCACTGCGATGTCCCAGCTCCACCACCCGCCGCTCGTCGCGTGACGCCAGGCCTTCCCGCCGAACGGCCCCGCCGCGGTGTCGCGGCCCTGGAGATTATGTGCCGTTTCCGATCCCTCGTCGCCGGGAAGGACCCGGTCAACCACCCGCGTTTCCCGCTTTCGCCGCGCCTCCTCGTCCGCGAGTATCTGCCGGTGCCGCCGGCTCCCCTCCTGCGTCACGACCCAATAGACGCCGTAACGCTCGTGGATCACTCGATACAGCGGGACGAACGTCACGTCGGTCGGCTGACCCACCGTGCGGAAGGTCAGCGGCTCCCCGGGAACCGGTTTGACCCAGGACTGCGGATCATCCGCATCACCCGGAAGGTATGTGTGCTTCTCGCTGAGCCCGGCCACGACCAGCGGGCCGTACATTAGCGCGATCAACTCGGGGTCGTCGGGCATCGGCTGCGCGCGGAGGCTCATGGGCAGGTTGACCTGCACCTTGTCCTTGTCATGCCATTCCCGGTCGATTGTCAGATAGGACGTGGGCCTTGCTTCCGCCGACACACGCTCACCGTTAACTGTCACCTGCACGCCGCGGTCGGCCCACCACGGCACCCGAATCCGGAGCGCGAACGCCGTGGGACGTTCGGCATGAATAACGAGCGTAGTTCCCTCCTGCTCCGGGAAGTCGGTGGCCTGCTCCAGCCGAACGCCTTTTTCCAACCATTCCACCGCCGATGCGATGAACAGGTTGACATAGAGGCCGCCTTCATCGTGGAAGTAGATGCCATCCCCCAGGCCGGAGAATGCCTCGACCCCCGTGCCGTAGCAGCACCAGAAGGAATCGTACGGCGTGCCGAATTGCTTCGTATAGCCGGTGCCGAGAGGCATGAAGTAGATGAGCATGCCATCCTCGGGGTTCTGGGTGCCGAGCACGCCGTTGAAGAAAGCGCGCTCGTAGTAGTCGGCGCAGCGAGGATCGCCGGTCCAGCGTATCAGGTAGTGCGTTAGCTCGAGCATATTGTGCGTCGTGCAGCTCTCCTGATTCTGCGCCCCGACGGTGTGTGCCAGCCGATGCGGCTCGCGCCAGAACTCGCGATCATTGCTTCCACCGGTAGCGTATGAACGCGTGTTCACCACGCGCTCCCAGAAGAACTCGACCGCGGTGCGATACCGCTCATCCCCGGTCAGCTCGTAGTGACGCGCGGCCCCGAGCATCTTTGGGATCTGCGTGTTCGCGTGAATCTCCGTCAGGTTATCATGCTCCAGCGAGAGCGGCCCGAGAAACGCTGCCTGGTCGAACGCATGCGCCAACTCCAGGTCCTCGGCCTGTCCCGTCACCGCGTAGAGATCGTGCAGGACCTCCGACATTCCCCCGAACTCGATGGTCAGCACGCGATCCATCTGCTGCGTTGACAGCTTGTCAACGCGGCGCTTGAAGTACCCCGCCATGCCCTCCAGCACGTCCAAGGCCTGCTGGTTGCCGCACAGTGCGTACACGTCGAACAGCCCCGCCATGATCTTGTGGATGACGTAGTACGGTGCCCAGGGCGGACTGTCCATGCGCTCGAGCCGGTCCCAGTACTCCGCAGGAAAGGCTGACAGGTAGCCACCGCCCAACGCCTCCTGGCACTTCGCCAGCTCCGCGACCATTGCGTTGGCCGTCGCCTTCAATTCCTCATCGCCGGTGCTGGCGTACATACGGGCGCATGCGGAGAGATAGTGCCCAGGGAAGTGACCGCGCACCTCGACCGTCGGTGCCTCCCAACCGCCCAGCGGCTCGCCGGGCGTGTCCAGCCCGGCATTGAGGCGGAAGGGGTATAGCAGCCGATCCAGGTCGAGGGCATGAAGATAGCGACGGTCGGCCTCCTGGGCGGCCTTGCACGGCCCGTCGAGCAGGCGCACCTGCGCCGGACTGAAAGGCGTCAAGCGTATTTCGACTTCCGAGGACGCCGCGGGGGCCGCAGCGCCCCTCCGCTCAGTCATAGCCATACCTCCAATCGCGGCAAGCAGGACGATGGCGATCCCCGTGAGCCGCTTACGGCTGGCGCGCATGCTCATGGAGACGCCTCCCGTCGCCCGTCCCCGCGCGGCTTCTTCGCCGGGTCGTCGGCGTTGGCGAACGGGATCGTCCCAAAGTAGTCGATCCCGATCTCCGCAGGCGCGTCGGTCGGGTCGAACCGGAACTGTCGAATCGTCCCCGACCAGCGCGGATGGTTCGCCACATCCAGCACGTACTCATGCATCCGTCCGTCCGCGATGACGTCGAATCGTACGCTGTGCCCTTCACTCCAGGCGCGATCCCCGCCGGTCGTCCAGAACAACTGCCCCTGGCGCCCCGCGCTGACGTTCATCCTAAGCACGACTCGCTGGGCGTGCTGCGCGGGCAGCCCCATGGTTGGCGGGCCCAGCAGGATGGGATCATTCCCGGTGCTTCGTCCGCGGAGACGACCTCGCTCGATGCGGATGCCCGCCACATCATTGCCCGGCCGCAGCCACAAGTCGTGAACCGATTCGAAATCCATCGCCAATCCTCGCCTGAGGCCGAGTTCGGCCGAGTAGCGGCGGTAGTAGCGGTCGTTGACGTGCTCAAACGTTACCGCAGTCGCGAAGCGTTGACGGTCTGTCTGGCTGGGTATCGGCACGCGGTGCGGCCCGCGGCCCATCGTGAGCGCGTCGCGCACTGCATTGAGATACCCGAATCCGTACTGAAGCCCCGGCTCCGCCGCCCCGCCCTCGCCCCACTCGTTCCACGCCTCGAACAGCGCAAGCCCGGGCCGACGATCCACGAAGCGCGGCAGCATGTCGAGCATGCGGCGAAAGGCCGCGGGCGTGTTCCCCGCAGTGCGGACGGCGCGGTCGCCCGAGCGCCCCGCGTCGTCCCAGCCGATCCAGGCGCATGGGATGTAATCGAGGCCCTGGTCGTGCGCGCGCTCGCGGGCGAGCGCGAAGCACTCGCGGTGGCGAGGCATGAGGGCGCCGTACGGCAGCGACGCGGTGGCGAAGTCGAGCGGCACGTCGCACGACCCGTACGTATAGGCAGTGACGCAATCGAACCCCCCGGCGGCGTAGTCGAGGAGCCATGGATTGTTTTGAACCGCCACGAAATAGACGCCCGGGTGCCCGTACTCACGGGCGATCTCCCGCATGCGATCCAGCGCGGCGCGACAGCCGTTCCACCCTCCGTGCGCGTTCGCAATCCTCGCCGGCACGTGGATCAACACGACGGGCTTCCCTTCGACACGCAGGTAGTTCGGGTAACGGAAGCAGCGTTCGCACAACGTACGCATGAAGCCCGCAAGGGAATCGTGTGAGAAGTCCAGCGGCTTGAACTCCGTACACTGCCCTTCGTTGCACCAGTCAACGCAGAATTGCATCCGATCCGCGAACCGGCTGCGCAGAAAGCCGCGTTCCAGGGCATCATTCAGGTAGAGCATGCCCTGATTGTAGTACCAGTCGAAGACGAAGAAGGAGATGCCATGCTCGACCGCCCAGTGGATGTGCCAGTCGGCGACCTCGGGTGATGCCTCGTCGTAATAGCCCAGGAGCGGTTCGAAGTGCTCCGCGCGGCGGACACCCAGACCGGCCCGGTCCCAGTCGAGCATCACCGGGAAGTAGTAGCACCCCAGCCGGAACTCCGTGGCGGGCGCAATCGGCGGCCACAAGTCTGCGGTCGCTGTCTCGATCTCCTCGGCGGCCGTGACGAAGGGCCTCGTCAGTTGGTCGAACGTGCGCACGGCCCCGTCGGCGCGGGCGCGCACCGTGCATCGAATCGGCGCCTCGGGGTTCTCCGGCGCGCCGAGCAGCGGAAGCCGCGTGACAAAAGCATCCCCGTACGACAGCTTCCCTGTCGGGAAGACGAGGTCGTCGATGGAACGCAGCCCCGCGGGCAGCTCGATCTCGACCGTGGCGCTTTCCACGCGCGCAGCGCCGCGATTCTCGATGCGGATTCCAAGGCCGGCGCCGCCGGCGCCGCCCTCGCCGCCGGCGGGCGTCGGTTCGGGGAAGATGTCAATCGAGAGATTGGCGCCTCGTTCGGGGAGCGGCGTCAGCTCGAATCGCGTCATCATGCCCGCGCAACCGGGCTCCACACCGGCGAGGATCCTCGCGGCGCGCGCGGCCTCGGGCGACACGACCTCGACGGCGTGATGCTCCCACTCCCGCCCCAGCAGGACACCGGTCCAGGAGTTCTCATAGCCCAGATGATTGCCGTCGGCGTCCAGCCACTCTAGAGAGATCTTGTACCGCCCGTCGCCCGCGATCCGCTTCACCTGTCCGCCAAGGCGATACGGAGTCAGCGGCTCGACCGCGAATGTGTCGGAGATGATGCCCGCCTCGTGCGAGGACCATCGGGCGTCCATCTCAACGGCCGCGCGGCCTGTCTCGCGGCCGGAAGCGCGAACCACCCGCACCGAGGCCGACGCCGGTGAAATTCGCCAGTACGCAAGGCCTTCGCCGAAGCTCGGATTCGGGCAGGCCTGCGCGGGACCGTCGCCCCAGGCGCCGGGCGCAGACAAAAGAGCCGCCAGCGCGCCTGTCAGGACGGCGGCGTGACAAATCGTCAAGACGGCGGAAAGGGACCTGCGCATCAACGACGTATCCTTTTCAGCAGTCACCCCGGAACCTCGACGACCTGTAACTTCGAGCCGACGCGAGCCCCGTCCTGCGACGACTCCCCCGCGAACGACATCCTTGCGTATCAGCCGGCGCGGGCAAGGCCGCGCGAGGAAGCGCCTCGACCGACGGCGTAACTAGGCGTAACGATCGCATCGCGCCGGGTCTGCCGGCTCGCATGGAGGTGGCGAAAGTGCCCAGGAAAGTACGCTACGAGGAGATGCTGCCGCACGAAATCGTCGAGGCGAGGACCGCGTGCCCGGTCGCCTATGTGCCGCTCGGCGGCGTCGAGTGGCACGGGGAGCACAACTGCGTCGGGCTTGACACGGTGAAGATGCACGCGCTGGCGATGAAGTGCGCCGAGGCCCACGGCGGTCTCGTCATGCCGGCGCTGTTCTTCGGCGAGCCGCGCGAAAGCCATCTCATGGAGGCGACGAGCGGCGACGTAGCTCGCATCGCCGAGAAGATGGGCCTACCCGCCGAGAACTTCGCACCGGGCTACATGCACGCTACGCGCGTGGAGGAGGACGAAAGGTATCTTCGTCTCCTGCTGCATGTCCTGTTTCAGATGCAGAGCCTCGGGTTCCGCGCCGTCGTGCTGATGGCAGGGCACTATCCGCTGCTCAGGCACGCCCGTGCGGCGGTGGAGATGTACCATTCACAGGGCACATGTCGCGTGTGGGCGTGCACGGGTTACGAGTTGGTGCGGGACGAGATCCCGGATGCGGGCGATCATGCCGCTGCGTGGGAGACATCGCTGATGTTGGCGCTGCGGCCGGATCTGGTGGACCTGAGCCGGCTGCCGGCGGGCGACGATCTGGGCGATCTCGTCGGCGTCGGCGGGCGCGACCCGCGCAAGTTCGCTTCCGAGGAGTACGGCCGGAAGGGCGTCGAAGCCGTCGTGCGACGGGTGGGGGGCAAAGTGAAGGAGTTGCTGGCGTAGCTCTGGCCGTGGAATGCGTCTCTCACCTCCAGGGACGTCAGCGCGGGTCGTCGGAGCGGAGCATCAGCATGAGGAAGCTCAACATTGCCGTGGTCGGCCTCGGCCTCGGGCGCCATCACGTCGCGGCTTACGCCGAGTCGGGTAACGTCGCCCGGCTGGTCGTGTGTGACCCCGACGCGGCGCGCGCGGCAGAAGTGCGAACGGCGTTTCCCGTTGTCGCGGAGAGCTACGAGGATCTCGACGCGATGCTGGACGCGGAGTCTTTGGACGTGGCCAGTATCGTGACCCCGGATCACCTTCACCGTCCCCACGCGGAGCGCTGCTTCGAGCGCGGCTGTCACGTCCTGGTGACGAAACCGCTGGCAACGAACCTAAGAGATGGGCGCGCGATGGTGCGGGCTGCCGAGTCGGCCTCGCGCGTGCTCATGGTCGCCCACGAGCGGCGCTTTCGGACATACGTCCAGGCGATTCGATCTATGCTCGACGCCGGCGGCCTCGGCGAGATCATACATCTCAGGATTGACGCGATACAGGACAAACGGGGGCAATTCCGGCGCTCGCCGTGGTACGCTTCAGCCGAAGCAGGCCGCACGGCACTCGTGGGCACCGGCATCCACGAGGTGGACTTGCTGCGCCATTTCGTCGGCAGGCCGATTGAGTCGGTCTGCGCGTACGGCAACCGGATAGGATCCCTGGACTTCCCGAATGATAAGACGACGACTGCCCTGTTCAGATTCGAAAACGGTGCGATCGGACAGGTGACGGTCACCTACGAGGCGCACTGGCCCAAGGCCGGAGCGATTGACGATCACTTGCGGCTCGTCGGCACGAAAGGAATGGTCGTGGGCCTCCGAGCAGTCCGCGATGGCCGCGACGACTGGCAGGATCTCCCGCGCGACCCGGACCCGATCGTGACCGGCACTTCGGGATGCGTCAAGGCGTTCCTGAGGTCAGCACTGGAAGGAGCCCCCGCAGCCATAACCGGCCGAGATGCCTTCGCATCGCTGGCCGCCTGTGTCGCGGCGGACGAATCGGCAGCAACCGGCAAGTTCGTAGCGCCTGCTGGCGCAGACTTCCGATAGGGAAGCGACGGCCTGTTCGCGGAGCGGAACCACCGGCGACGCGGGGCGGCGCTCATGTCACCGCGGCGGGCGCGCGATCGCGCCGCTCGATGTGGGCGCGCCGCGCTTGGTCGGCCACGCGACCGGGCCGCGGCCAGCCGTACTCAAGCAGTAGACCTTTCCATCCCGCGAGGCGACGAGGATCTCGAGTATCCCGTCGCCGTCCACATCAGCCACAGCCGGGGA
>CP070648.1:370872-380196 GCA_020354555.1 Armatimonadota bacterium
CGGCCGCACGGCCGATCCTCGGGCCGGAAGACATCGGCGTCGAGGGCGTCAAAGATCCCGTGGTGCTCGCCGTGGGCACGGCGTGGTACCTGATTGCTTCCTACGCGCCGACCCCGCAAGCGGCGGACGATCACGCCATCGAGATGCACGCGACGGCCGACGTCTACGCGACCGGCATCACGAAATCACACACCGGCCTTGCGGTGAGCATGGACGGGGTCAAGTTCCACTGGCTCGGCGACGTGCTGTCGCCGGGCGAGGGGTGGGACGCGTACGCCGCGCGCGTCAGCACCGTAGTCCATCGCCCGCCGCTGTTCGTCGCGTTCTACGACGGCGGCGCATCGGTCGCCGAGAACTACGAGGAGAAGACGGGTCTGGCGATTACCTGGGACCTGCGGCAATACGTGCGGCTCGCGCCCGACGCGCCGGCCCTCACGTCGCCGCACGCCTCGGGATCGCTGCGTTACCTCGACGCCGTGCCCGCGCCGGGCGGACTGTACTGCTACTACGAATACGCGCGCCCGGACGGCTCGCACGAACTGCGCGTCAGTGTCCTGGCAGGCGGAGACTGGTAAGTCTGTCGAGAAGATCGAGGCTCTTGTCCAGCAGTTCGTCAGGCCTCCCGCTGCGGGGGGCGAGGTCCCAATCAAGCCGCGCCGTCGGGGCCGAGCTCGTGCTGGGTCGGCGTGGCTCAGCGCTGGCGCCGGGGACCGCAGGCCGTTCTGGTTCCTCCACGGCTTCCCGCTGCGAGTCGCGAGCGGGTGGTGCCCCGCCCGCGGGTTTCTCGATCGCAGTTGCCGGCGGTGCACTCTCGACTTCCGTCACTTTGAGAGATCCGCTGACGCTGCTTAGCTCCAGACGTCCTCGTCCATCGCCGATCACTCCAGTGACGCGCCGCCGAGACTGCGAGACGGTGCGCATGGGCACCTGCAGCCTGATGTCGCCGCTGGTGGATGCCAGCTCCACGGTGCAATCAGAGCCGGTCGGGATGGCGACCGCTATGTCGCCGCTGATGCTGCGCGCTGTGAAGTTGCCGCTCAACGGCTGCGAAAACGCCGTCTCGAGGTCGCCGCTGGTCGTCTTGAGGGAAATGTCCGAGCCGGCGTAGTCGCTTAGCTCTGACGAGCCGCTGATCGTCGTAGCGGAGAAGGCCCCGCGCACCTGCCGCGCGCGAATATCCCCGCTCACGGTCGAGATGCGCACGTCCCCGGAGACATTTGCAAGCGTGAGGTCGCCGCTGATGATGCGGCACTGAACCGGCCCCCGGATATCCCTCAACTCGACATCGCCACTTGCCGTGTTGACCTCCGCGCGATTCGCCGACACAATGCTCACGTCGCCGCTGGCGCCGGTCGCTCTCACTCGGCCGCCGCCGCTGATGTCGATGTCGCCTGAAGCCGCTGCGACCCCCACGCTCCCCGCCATGCCGTGCACCCGGACGTCGCCGCTTGCGACCGCGATACCGACAACCAGTGCGGGCGGGGCCGCGATGCGGAGATCGAGCCGAGCTCGCCGCGCAAAGTGCTCGGGCCCGGTAACCTCGACGTTCAACGCCTCCTCGTTTTCCGAGGTCTCCAGTCGGGCATCGCGTGCGTTGTCCACCGCCTCCGCGGTGGTGTCCCCCCTGCCGTAGCGGATCACCTCAATCACCACTGAAGGCGACGCCTCGTCGTCGTCCTGCCCCTCGACGCGAGCCGCGGCGTCGCCGGATAGGGTTTCCCGACCTTGTCGCGTCACGCCCTCGACGGTCACCTTGCCGTTCGGGTTCACGATCGCCAGGGAGGTCGCGCCTTGCGTCGGCACCTCGCGCGTGAAGCGCTCGACCTCTTGCCAGCGGTTGCCGTCCGGCCACGAGTCCCCCAAGTTGACGATGGTGTCGGCGAGATCGGCGATGCTCTGCGACCAGTCGGCGAAGACGCCTTTGCGTGAAGCGGTGATGGCCATGCCGACGATGATGATCAGCAGCGCGAGGAACACGTATCTCGCTCTCATTGCCGTTCCCCCCCCTCGGCCGGGCGCGACGCATAGTGGTCAACCAGGATCTTGACGCCCATGACGATCAGCAGCACCGGCCACAGGCGCCACAGGTATTCCCACACGTCCACGTTGGCTATGCGCTCAATCAGCAGCCCGGCGCCGACGATCGTGAATACGATACCGAAGATCAGCGTGCCCATGCCGTCATGCACTGACCTCTGTCTCCTCTTACTCATCGCGCACCTCCTCTGAAGCGGACTCGGCACATGGCGGAGGTTGGTCCGACACGGACTCCGGCGTCGGCTCCTGCGGGGCCGCTTCGCCAGGCGGCGGAGGTTCCGGCGAAGGTTCGACGGCGGACGCACGTTCGTGCAAACCGGAGTCGGCGGATGGATCCCTCGCCGGCGCGGCCGGTTCCCGAGACGGGGGGCGTTCCCCGGGAGCGGGTTCAACCGGGGGCAGGCGACGCCGCGACAGCGTGAAGCTGACGAGCATCCAGATGCCGAGAGCAAGGAACACGGCCGGCCAGAACATGTCCTCGGTGAGCCAAGTGGCACCGAAATTGTTGAGCAGAAACAGCACGCCCAGGACTATGAGCAGCACGCCAAATGCCGGCGCGGCGGACGATTCTGCCCGCTCTTCCAGCGCCGACGTGACTTCGGACAGGCTGAGCTGCTGTTCCCCGACCGGCACGTACGGGAGTTCGGCGCGGTTGATCCGCTGCGCCGTCCAGTAGGCGTCGAACAGGTTCCAGAAGTACAGGCCTACCAGCAGCGTCGTGTTGAGTCCGGTGTGCTCCCAGCCAAGTATGGGCCCTTCGCCGATGGCTATCAGCAAGAACGCGCCGAGCACCAGGACGCCCTTGAGCATCTGCCCGTTGTACATCTGTCCGAGGCCTGGCAGGAGTGACAGCAGAACCGCGACGGCGGGGCTGCGGCGCTCCTTCGTGGGGGCTGCTTCGGCTCCGTTCAGCGCGTGGCCGACGCATTCCAGGCAGTACAGGCCGTGCCGGTGTTCGACACGCTGCCCTTGCGCGAGTTCCTTGTTACATCGCCGACACCTGGGCGCGCTCGGCATCTCAGGCGTGGACATGGCTACTTCCCTCCTCCGCGTTCAGTGCGACGGCAGAACTCGACGGTATGCGTGATGGGCGAACTGGTCCGGGGCGCTCCTGATCAGGCACCGTGGCAGGCGCTTCCGGAAGCTGAGCGGCGACCGAGCCGCCGAGGAGAATCTGAACCTCAGCCAGCCCAGCAGTAAGCTCAGCCGCCCCCGTGGCGGCCACTCCGGCCACGCGCCCCGGCCACGACAGGAAGACATCGCCGGGCCCGCGTCCGCTCGCAGCCGACGCCAGCACGAAAAACGCAAACACGGCAGCCGCCCTGCCGAGCTGGCGCACGACAAAGACCTGACGGGGAGCCACAAAGTCCCGCATCGCCTCCCACCGCTCCCGCCAGCGCGAGGACGCGGCCCGCGCGACGAGCGCCGGCGCGAGGTCAACGGACAGGCGATCGGCGGGCAGCGACCCCAGCAGTTGCGAGGTCATGCGGAGTCCGGCTAGTTCCTCCCGGCATGCGTCACAGACCTCAATGTGTGCCTCCACCTCAGCGGCTTCGGAAGGTGACAGCCGCCCGTCGAGATACGACGACAGCAACTCGCGGACGTCTCGGCAGCTCATGATGCTTCACCTTTCGCGTAGAGCGGGGCGACGCGCCCGTCGGCCATCAGCGCCTCACGGAGTAGTCGGCGGCCGCGGCTGAGCCGCGACTGAACCGTCCCCAGCGGGACGCGCAGCGCTTCCGCGATATCTTCGTAAGATAGGCCCTCAAGTTCTCGCAGCACGACGACGGCACGGAACTCAGCAGGCAGGCGGCTGACGCACTCTCTGATCGCGGCTTGTGTTTCGCTGCGCATCGCGGCGTGCTCGGGATCGGGTCGCCCGTCCGCCAATTCCGAGACTTCCGCGGGAGTGTCAATGACCAGGCGTGTCCGTGCCCGATGGGACCGCCGCCGCATCAGGCAGACGTTGGTGGTCACGCGGTAGAGCCAGGTCTCGAAGCGCGCTTCGCCGCGGAAGCTGGGCAGAGCGCGCAGCATTGCCACCAACGCATCCTGAGTGGCGTCGAGGGCATCCTCGCGGTGACCCAGCAGCCCGTACGCCAGGCGGTACACCTTGTCCTGGTATCTCCGGACTAGCGTCTCCTGGGCCTCGCGATCACCGGCGCGGGAGCGAGCGACCAGTCGGGTTTCTTCCGATTCTGCCGCCACCCTCCTGCCAGCCTCCTCGCATATGGCTACTGCCACACCCACGCGGGTTCCTTTCGATCTCCCCGTATCATTTGTTGCTCGGGCGTCCGTTTCTGTTCCCCGCAGCGCGCTGCGCAATCGCGCGCGTCACACCACAACTGGGGCGTTGGCGCCTAGCGGCGAAGATACAGGACGCGCCCAGGGCTGTTGGCATCGCCAACCACCAGCCGCACCAACGGCGACGGCCAGACATGCTGGCTGGGCTGAAGCAGCGAGCCGCAATTGTAGCAACCCGCCCGGTGCCTCCCGTTGGGCGCCTTGCATGTCGGGCACTCCAGAAGATTCGGCAATCCGCCGCGGCGGCGTTCGCGGGTCATCACGCGCTCATCACGCTCTCTGTCTGTGCTGTGGATTGTGGCGGACATGTCAGGCGGCCTCCCGTTCCGGCATTTGATGGGTTTGTTGCGCGTCCGCCGGCGTTTGTTCCCGGTGGCGGCTCAAAGATTTCCGCCACTGCGTGAGGGGGGAGCCGCTCACCGTCAGAGCGTGTCGAGGCCTCGGATCATGTATGCCTGCAGGATGCCCGACTCGTCGGAGTTGAAGAAGCCCAGCGAGCCGTTGGGGGAGAGGAACGGGTGGACGTGGGCCTGCTTCTGCCACGATGAGCGAGGATTGAGGAGATGCGTCCAGTCGGCAAGGGCGTCACTGCCCGGCTCGCCGAACTTAGCCACAAAGATGCGCCCGCCGTCCTCCTGCGGCCCGGCGTCGGTGATGAGTCGCGCGCCCGCGATATCCGTGGCGAAGTGGCAGAAGCTCGGCTGCGGGGAGTCGCGGCTCAGATCATTGCGGACGCCGCCAGGAGTTGCTATGCCGACGTGGCCGGCGTGAGGCGCGACCAGGCCTTCGATGAGCTGCGCCTCCGGAGGCCGCCGCGTGCTCGTGCTGGTGATCGCCCAGTGGCTGCACCCGCGCCAGCACTGGTGGCCCTGGCAGAACTCGTTGCCGTCGCGGCCCCAGGGCAGGTTGCGGAAGTCGGTGCCGTCGTCGCGGATGACGTGAATGTCCGCCCCCAGGCCCCCGACGAGGCGCGTCGTCTTCCCCTGCGCGTCGTGCGTGTTGTCGTGGTTCTCCTGAATCATGATATCGTGCGATTCGTCCGCGTCGGTCGAGCGGGAATACTGCGGGTGCAGGTTGCACCACGTCGGCCCGTGGATGACCAGCTCGACGGTCGCCTTCTCGAGATCGAAGACAATCAGCCCGAAAGGCGCATCGTCCGTCTGCCCATCACCGAGGAACGCCGCGGCCGCAAGCCGCGTGCCGTCCGAGGAGATCGTTGACAGCGGGTAGATCCGGCTGGGGTAGAAGCCCGTCCCTGGGAGCCCGGCGTCAAGCGCCATGATGGTTGTCCGGCCGCCGCCGTCTATGTTCACCCGCTTGAGCGTAAGCCGCCCGCCGCCGACCTCCGTCTCGTCCACGAAGTAGTATACATACCTGCCGTCAGGGGACACCGACGGCGCGACGGCGCCGATATCTTCGGTGACCGGGTACAGGGAGCAGTTGTCCTCGATGTCGCAGACCAGGTAGCGGTGCTCCGGGTCGTTCTTGCTCCCGCCGTGCGGAGTCGCCGAGCGGTGGAGCAGGAAGCGCTTCGAATCCGGCGTGAAGATCTGCGCCTCCATGTAGATGTGGGAGCTGGGCACGTCGGTTTCCGTCGTGAGTTGCACGATTCCGATATGCTCCGGGGAGTCTTCGTCAAGCATATCAGGTCGCAATGTCGTGTACATGGTTGCTCCTTGTTCAGCGCGCGGGCCACAGCGGCCTCTCCTATTCTCTCGCCGCAGGCCGTGAACCTCGCGGTCTCTCGCGGCGCACATGGCTGACGTGGCAGCCGGCGGTGCGTCTAACGAGCGGGTCCGCACACTGTGGCTCGGCACCGGCGTACTATTGCGCCGACCGAGGCGGCCCGGTATTATGAGCGGCGGGCTGCAACAGCCAAGCGGCCCGAAGGGTAGTGGAGTGAGTCACGTTCGCACGGGAGAGACCAGATGATCGGATTTGCGTCGCCGGTATGGATACTGACTGCCGCGCTGCTGATCGGCTTGTTAATGGCGAGCGGTACGGATGCGGGGGCGGCTCGCTCGGCTGCCCGGTACACTCGCGAGCCTGCGCTGGAAGCACCCGTCGCTGCGCGCCTCAAGTTCGGGGGCTTCATCGGCGAGCGGCTGAAGGCGAACCGGGACAACTGGCTGCTCACCGCGCCCTTCGCTAATCCCGCTATGCTCGACATGTTCCGCGACCGCGATCGCGAGCCGCATCGTGACCTGCTGCCGTGGTCGGGGGAATTTGTCGGCAAGTACCTCACGGCCGCAGTGCTCAACTGGCGCATCACGCGCGCGGCTTCGCTCAAGCGCGTCATCGAGCAGGTGGTGAGCGACTTCATCGCAACACAATCGGCCGAAGGTTATCTCGGCCCGTTTCCGAAAGAGCAGCGCCTGATGGTGGGCTGGGATCTGTGGGGCCATTACCACGCCTTCGTTGGGCTGCTGCTCTACTACGACGACACCGGCGACGAGCGTGCCCTGCAAGCAGTGAGGAAAGCGGCGGATTTCATCTGCGACACGTTCCCGGAGGGGGGCCAGCGGGTGCTGTCAGCTGGCAGCGAGGAGATGAACGAGGCGATCATCCACGGCATGTTGCTGCTGTACGAGCGCACCGGCGAGCAGCGCTACATGGACATGGCGCGCCGCGTCGAGCAGGATTGGGAGACGCCGCCGTCGGGCGACTACGTCCGCACCGCGCTCGCCGGGACGCCGTTCCACCAGACGCCAAAGCCGCGCTGGGAGAGCCTGCACGATCTGCAAGCCATCGCGGAGTTCTACTTCATCACCGGCGACGCGAAGTATCGGAACGCCTTCGAGCATATCTGGTGGAGCATCGTCGAGACCGACCGCCACAACACCGGCGGCTTCAGCTCCGGCGAGCAGGCGTGCGGCAACCCGTACAACCCCGCCGCTATCGAGACGTGCTGCACCGTCGCGTGGCTCGCGCTGTCGCTCGACATGCTGAGGCTGACCGGTCTTTCAGTGGTGGCCGATGAAATCGAACTCGCGACCTTCAACGGCGGCATCGGTGGGCAGAGCCCGTCGGGCCGCTGGTGGACGTATAACACGCCCATGGAGGGGGAGAAGAAGGCCTCGGCACACGACATCAACTTCCAGTGCCGCCCGGGGTCGCCGGAGCTGAACTGCTGCTCCGTCAACGGCCCGCGCATCCTCGGCATGCTGGGCCAGTGGAGCCTGATGGCGGCGCGTGACGGGCTTGCGCTGAACTACTACGGGCCGTGCGAGGTGTCCGCCAAGTTGCCGTCGGGCGAGCGCGTCACGGTGCGGCAGAAGACGACATACCCGCGTGACGGCAAGGTCGAGATCAACGTCGGCCTGTCACAGCCCAGGCGGTTTGCGCTGCGGTTGCGCATACCTTATTGGTCGGCGCGCACGACGGTGAAAGTGAACGGCGAGCAGGTCCCCGCGCAGGCCGGCACCTACCTCACGCTAAGTCGGACGTGGAAGGATGGCGATAAGGTTGTCCTGGCGCTGGACATGTCGCCGCATTTCTGGGTAGGCGAGCGGGAGTTCGAGGGCAAGACGTCAGTCTATCGCGGGCCGGTGCTGCTGGCGTACGATCCGCGATTCAACGAGACCCCGTTCGATCAACTCGCTCCGCTGCGTGCTTCCGACATGCAACCGAAGACGGTTCCCCGGACGCAATGGCCGAAGCCGTGGCTGCTGCTCAGATTCACGGGCGCCGACGGGACACCAATGCTGCTCTGCGACTTCGCGAGCGCGGGGGCGACGGGGTCGCAGTACCACACGTGGCTGCGCGTCGAAGGAATTGCGTCAACCGCATTCTCTCGCGCAAATCCGTTACGGTCGGCGCGACCGCAAAACCACCATTGCTGACGGGAAACCACCGCAGATCACGCGTGTCATGCGCGAGCGGAAGGAATCCGCTGACGACGGCGAACCAACTCAATCACAGGGGTCGTCTATGTGCGTGCATTCCCGCGGAAAAACATCGCCGAACAGCGGTCATATCAGGGTGAGGCGGAATGACCGCTGTGAGATTGGAGCACGCCCGTGAAGTGTGACGGGGGATTTCATAAGCGTCGGAGGCGCGGACGCGCCATGCTCAGGGTCGGGAGCGCGACACTCGGCCTAGTGCTGTGCCACTTGGTGGGGACGCCGGTTCGCGGCGCGCAGCGACCACGGGATGCACGCCCCAGCGACATCGTATTGACCGGGAAGCTCCTGGCTAAAGACGGCGCCATCACCGCCTACGAGCCATTGCTGGTGCGCGCTGAAATCAGGAACCAGTGCGAGCACACCGTGAAGCTGAAGATCGCCCGAGAGTACACCACCCGTATCGAGATACGCGATGGCACAGGCAGAGTTGTGGCGGCGACACGGCGGCCGGCATTCCCCATCGACTTGATCCATTTTGAGTGGGCCCTCGCTCCGCGCCAGACACGCACCACTTTGCTGATCGTGTCTGCGCTGTACCAGTTTAAGACGCCAGGCAAATACGCGGTGCGCGTACAGCAGCTTGAGCTTTCAGAGGACATTCGCCTCATCGCCGAGTGCACGGTCTGGGTGCGCGTGTTGCCCTTTGATGCGGCTCGACTCCGGGCACGCTGCGAGGAGCTTTTTCAGCCGTTGCTGCCGATGAATACGGAGCAACTCGGTGACCTGTCGCTCTCGGCGCGGACCACGGCGCTCAGGTCAGTGCGCCACGACATAGTCCTACCGTATCTGGAATGGATGGCGTGCAAATGGCACGATCGTTATGCGGTTCGAGCCATGCGCCGTATGGGGACGGAGCAAGCTGAAAGGCTGGTCGAGACGCTCGCTGCGCGCAAGGACAGCGTTGGTCAGGCAGCGCAACAGGGCCTGAATATGGCGCTGGAGATCACGTCCTGGGACATCTTCGCCGACTGAAGTCCGTCTGAAGACTTCGACGGGAACAGCGCGCGGGACACGATGACCTCGCCGATAGCACCGCTAGATGACGCCTTGGTCGCCGATGTGTTTGTCCGCTTATAAG
>CP070648.1:380296-383059 GCA_020354555.1 Armatimonadota bacterium
GTCCGCGCGACGTTCAGGTCCGCCGGGACGCCGTTCCCCCGCTCGTACATGAGCCCCTGCACATAGTTGCCGAGCGGATCGCCGGCGTTCGCTGCCAGAAAGCAGAGGCGACGAGCCTCCGTCCAGGCCTGCTGCGCATACGCGGTCTCGCACGTCAGCGACGGCGTCGTGTCGACGGGCTCCGCGACTACCACCGTTGTCGTTTCGGGCGGCGGCGCCTGCACCTCGCGCTGCGGTTCGGGTTGCGGCTGCGGCCGTTGCCGCGCGGGCGCGCGACTTTGCCGCTGCCGTTCCATCGGCGGTGCCGTCCAGATAAGCGACTGCCCGTCCGACAGCGGCAGCGAGTCGACGACCGGTCGGTAGCCGGGCGCCTCCACCCGGAACACGTGGAGCCCGGGCAAGAGCGTGATAGTCGTGTCCATCGGGTACGCCCGCCCGTCGATGCTGACCACGGCGCCGTCCGGCACACTGCCCCTTAGCAAGACCTCGACCGATCCGACAGGCGCCGTTGCCTCTTCCGTCGGAGCGGTCTCACCGCCTCCCGATTGCAGGCGGTCCCAGAGCGTGAACAGGACTGCGGCTACCGCAACGGCCCCCACAACGAGACCAACGACCATGAGCGTACGGCGGGATGGCAGCGTCAGGCTGCGTCGCTTGCGCAAACGCGGCGCGGGCCTGCGCGGCGCCGGCGCCTTGCGCGGCGGCGAAGCGGCACGCGGAGGCGGAGCCCCGGCCGAAGGCGCCCGCACTTTCGGAGGGGCTTTCGCCGCTGCATCGCCCACCAATTCGTCCGCCAGTGGCTTCAGTACCCGCGTCTTGTTGAGCGCATACTCCTCCGCACCACTGGCGGTCGTCTCCTTCAACAGCCGCAGCGCCACGAGCCCGCCCGAGGCGAGATCGCGCGCGAAATACACGCGCCCGCCACCTTCCGCCTGGTCCATCTCGCCCAGCACCTCGAACTCGCCGGCCGACGCGTCCTTCACCGCCTGCAGCAGTTCTTCGGACGAGTGCAGTTCGGCAGAGAGACCGGAGAGGTCACTGCCGCATTGCGGGCAAAAGCGGCCCCATCCCCGCTGCGGCGCACCGCACTTCGGGCACGAGCTCTCGACGGCGGGCATGGAGCTGTCGAGCTGCTTTACGACTTCGAGCGTAAACTCGTCGGGAGCTTCCCCCTGCTCGAGCCGCAGGGCCACCAGGCGCTCGGACGACAGGTCCCGTGCAAGGTAGACGATAGCGCCACGTTGCCCGCGCCCCATCTCACCCAGCACCTCGAACTCTCCCTCTGCCGCATCCCGCACCGCGCGAAGGAACTCATCGTCCGGCGCGGGACTGTCCTCGAGCGCCGGGAGCCTGAGTCTGGTCGCGCCTTGCTGCCTCAGCATGTCGGCGTGATGGTGATCAGCCGTCATCGGTCGCGTCCTCCCCGCCCTGTCAGAGTGGTTGCACACGCTGTCCGATGCAAAAGTACGGGCCACGGCACTAGCAGAAAAGGTCGGCGGAGCGGCCCGCGCCGTGTTCAACCACAGCCGAGTTCGGCCGTCCTTGATTGGTCAGGTTGTTCGCATCGCTCCGATACCTACGACTCCAATGACCGCGACTGCAGAACGCGGACGTAGCGGGGCCCGGGCCGGCGCTCGACGAGCCCGGCAAGCTCCAGTTCGAGCAGCGCGGCGGCGAGAGCGTCGGGCGCCGCGCCCAGCTCACCGGCAAGGGCGTCGACCTCACGAGTCTCCGCATCCAAAGCGATCCAAACGCGCATCCCCCAAGACCGTAGAAATGATACTGATTATCATTTTAATATGTACAACGCTGGATCGGCGTGACGAGGTTTTCCTTGACATCCGCCCCGAGGGCCGAGGCCGGCGCAAGCCGCACGTCCCACGTCTTGCGGTCGGGCGTAGCGAACCGTAGGCTGATGAACCTCTGCAATGGTCGCCGTCCGCCCCGCGATCGCACCCGACCGTGAGGGGTCGTCCGTGCCGACACCCTCGCGCATCGCGCCGGTGCAGTTTGTGCAACTACTTGCAGAGGATAACGGTTCGCGCCCTCTACCCGGCGGTCAATGAGCGACACGGCACCCTGTCCATCCTGCGGTCGACTGATCGATAGCCGCGACGTCTTTTGCACACATTGCGGCTCGGCCGTTGCGCGCCCACCACACCAATGCAAGGAATGCGGCGCATCGCTGGAGCCGGAGGACCAGTTTTGCACGACCTGCGGTACCCCGGCATCTCCGTCGCCCGCCGAGCCCGTCCCCGCTCCATCCGGCGACCAGACGGGAGAGATCGAGACGCCGTGGGAGCCTGTGCTCAAGCAGTTACGGGACGTTACTCAAGGGCGTTACGAGATCGAGCGCGAGCTTGGCGAAGGCGGCATGGCAGCCGTGTATCTCGCACATGAAGTCGCGCTGCACCGCCGCGTCGCGATCAAGGTCATGTCCCCCGCGGTGCTGATGGAACGGGGGACCATCGGTCGCTTCAAGCAGGAAGCGATCACGATCGCCGCACTCAAGCACCCCCACATCGTGACCGTCCACGCAGTCGAACACCACGATCAGCTGCACTACTTCGTGCTGGACTATGTCGAGGGTGGATCGCTCGAGGATGTCATCCGCCGGACAGGTCCGCTGCCGATCGCGGCGGTCTGCGCGTGGCTCGCGCAGGTGGCGAGCGCACTGGAATACGCACACAAGAGGGGAGTTGTCCACCGGGACATCAAGCCCGCAAATATCCTGCTCGACGCCGAAGGCGACGCGATTGTCAC
>CP070648.1:383159-385881 GCA_020354555.1 Armatimonadota bacterium
AGCTCGTGGTGACGGTGCCGGCCGGAGGCTACATCGTCGGCGTCGGGGCACCCGAGAGCATCGGAGTCCACTTCGCCGGGTGCACGGCCGGGGTTCCGACGGTTACCGGCGAGGGTCGGGTAGTGGGTGGCTACAACCGGGGACTTGGGGAAACCACCAATGTGGGCATCGATTCCGACTACACCTGCGCACCGGTCATCGATACCCTCCAGAGCGTCTGGGGCTGCGGCGACGGACCGCCGGCGGAGTACTGCATCGGCGTCTGGTGCCGGCAGAACTCCCAATGCGTGATCCGGAACAACCCGGACATCGTAGGCGGATGGATGGTCAGCATTCTGGGGGTGGGGGTGCGTTGCGAGAGAGACGCGTGTGCGCGCATCGACGGGAACACCATCTGGCAGCCTTCCATTGGCTCGTCGCTCGCGTCATTGGGCGGGACTGGGCTCGAGCTTCTCGGCGCCAATCCGCCGGTGAACGACAACCACATCATCGGGCCGAGCTGCCAGGGCGGCATGGCTGGTCCGGACGGCAAGGGCGTGTATTTGATGAACAGCGCCGCCCGGCTCACGAACAACGTGATCGAGCAAGGCAGATGCCCGGGAATGGCAGTGGACATCCTGCCCGGTAGCAACCTGGGAGGCCCGACCTTGCACAGCAACACGATCGAGGGTGGCGAGTGCTGGGGCACCAATGTCGGGGTGAACATACTGGCTGGCACGGCGTCGCCGCCGACCACCGTGCTCCGCAACAACATCATCCGGGGCATTGTCCTGCCCTGTCCGCTGACATTCATCGGGCTTTGGGAGCGGACCCCCGAGGCCGATCCGGCGATTGTCGAGAACAACGCGTTCTACAACGCGCCTGACGGCCTCTACATTGATGAGATGGCGACGATGCTGATCAGCGCGGCCGAGATCAATGCGCTGGACGCGCAGCCCGAGACCACGGCGTTCGGCAACATCGACGACGACTGCCTGCTGGACGCGACCTGGCACCTGCCGGCAGGCTCGCTGTGCATCGACGCCGGCACCTCTACCAATGCGCCCCCGCACGACTTCGACCCCGGCGGCATGCGGCCCGTTGATGGGGACGGCAGCAACAGCGATGAGTGGGACATCGGCGCGGACGAGTTCGGAACGCCGTAGCTGAAGGCACTACCGGCCCGGCGGGATTGTGTTAGAAATACCCGTAGCTCTCGTGTGGTCGTCCTCTGGCCGTTGGCTGAAGCGCGTCGGGCCGTTGGCAAAGCGGTGGCGGCCGGGTTTCATGACCGTCACGGTACTGGCGGCTCTGCTCGTCTCGCCGAGCGTCACCCTGCTCGCCCCCCGCGACGGCCACGGGTACGGCAAGAAGTACTACGCTTCGGTGATCGCGGCAGCCGAGGCGCGCGCTCGCGGCGAGATGCTCGATCAGGGCTGGCAGCCGCTTCCGGGCCAGGCCGTGCCGCTGGCGATGGCGCGCCTGCGACACAGCGAGGTCGAGCTGTTGTCCGCGTCGCGACCGTTCAGCCTGTATCTGGCCAGTGGCGTGATCACGGGTGAGGCGCCGCCCGCAGCGAAGGTCAAGGAGGTCGCCGGGCTGCTGGCCCGCGAGCTCGGTCGCTACCCACCGAGCTTTCTGGTCGCCAGTCGCTTCAAGCGGGTGCTGATGTGCACCCATCTGCGCGAGGGCGACGTGCCGATCCCATCGCTGCCCAACTACGAGCGTTCGCTATTGCTCGACGTGAGTGCCCCGCCCGCGTTCTTGCGCCGTCTCGTGCATCACGAGGTGTTTCACTTCGCCGACTATGCAGACGACCACCAGCTGCAGCGCGATCCCGAGTGGGAGAAGCTCAACGACCACTACTTCACCTACGGGGTAGGGGGGCGGTTCATGCGAGAGCCGGGCAGTGCGCGCCTCAACGAGTCCTTGCCCGGCTTCCTTTCGCACTACGCCACGGCAGCGCTCGAGGAGGACAAGGCCGAGGTGTTCGCTTTCGTCATGTCGGCACCGGTCGCTGTTCGGCGGGTGGCCGCGCGGGACCGGATCGTGCGCGCGAAGGTGGCGGCGATGAAGAAGCAGGTTTCTCGCCTGGCGCCGGAGATGGGCGCAGCCTTCTGGGCCAGCGTCGAGGCTGGTCAGCGCTGATCAGCGCTAGCCCGCCAGGGACTTGACCAGGTCCGCCGCCTCGTCGCGATCGATCTCGAGCATCTCGGCGGTTTCCAGGATCAGCTCGCGCTCGCTGGTGCGGATGATTCCGTCGGCTGCCGTCACCTGGATGGCCAGACCCAGCGCGACCTTGCGCGCACCTGCTTCGGGGAGCCGCTCCTTGACGGCCTTGAGGCGTGCTTCGCGGTCGGACGAGCGAAGGTCCTGCTTCGCGCGGTTGAGCAGCACTTCTAGCTTGTCAGCACCGACGCTTCCGTCGGTCATCGACTCGACGCTCTTGGCGAAGTGCTCGCGTTCGACGTCGCTGAACTCGCCGTCTGCGGAGGCAGCGAGAAACATCATTTCGATCAGGGCTTCGAGCTTGTCCTCGGCAAGCCCCTTGGCGGCGGACATGTCCAAACTCATGGCCGGCGGAGTATATAGGTCAGCGCCGCCTCCGCAAACTCGCATCTTGTGATTTTGCGGTTGCCCCCGCCCGGCTCCTCCTTGGCCGGTCTTTGCCCGGCCGGGCGGGACGAGTCCGGCTGCGCTCCCTTGGAGCCGCCCGAGGCTAGCGCTCGGCAGCCAGCAGCGG
>CP070648.1:385981-409374 GCA_020354555.1 Armatimonadota bacterium
CCGAGGCGATGAGGCTCCGCGGCTGGATCAGGTAGCACAGCGCAGCCCATAGGGCAGGGCGACAGGAGAAAGGCAGAGACGAATGCATCAGGCACTGGCCGCTACTGCGGCAACCGAAAGCGCCGCGGCGGCACTCTCACCGAAGGATGAGCTGCGGGCGTTCCGCAACGTCGTGCGTAGCTTGACGGCTGACGCGGCGAGCGCGCTGTGTGAGCTTGAGGCGTGGTGTACCGATGCGGACCAACTGGAGCGGTGCTACCTGGTTCGGCACTATCTGGACTATATGAAACGGTTGTGCGAGGGCCGAGTATAGGGCATAGTCGCGCGGCAGCAGGGCTATCGGTATCGTAGAGGGCCACGGGCTTGTCGGCACGGCCGGACGACGGCGTCGGGTACGGTCGGACAGATCTGAGGATGTGGCGCCCGGGCCGAGAGGGTTCCCCCCGCGGTTGGCGGGGGGAGCCTTTTTCATGGCGGGGCTGGCGCGCGCGCCTTCGTCGGCACATCCGCGGTGCCGCGTGACGGCCGCATTTGCGACTCGGGCGCGTCCTCGACGGGCGGTGCCGTGTTGGGGCGGTACCTGCGCCACGCCCGCACGTCGCCCACCACCCATGACGATCGGGCCGGTTGCGACCACCGGCGGGGCCGTGCCTGCGCAGGCCCGGCGCCCCTCGCTAGTCTTGCGTGGGCATGGGTTTTATGATAGACTTCTGAGAGCATCGCGCCTGGCTGTGTAAGGCACGGGCCTGAGGGCGCGCCTGGGGCGTGCCGGCACGGGCCTTACACGCTTTTTTTGCCAGCGGATTTTCCAAAGGAGAGAAGCCCTTGGCGCTAGTTTCCATGAAGGAACTCCTGGAGGCGGGGGTTCATTTCGGCCATCAAACGCGGCGGTGGAACCCGAAGATGAAGCGGTACATCTACGGGGGCCGCAACGGCATATACATCATTGATCTCCACCAGACCGTGCGGATGCTGGAGGATGCATGCAACTTCGTCCGGCAGCAGGCGGCGGAAGGCGGCCGCGTCCTCTTCGTCGGCACCAAGAAGCAGGCTCAGGAGTCAATCTACGAGTCCGCCACCCAGTGCGGCATGTTTTACGTCAACCAGCGCTGGCTCGGAGGTATGCTGACCAACTTCACGACGATCCGCCGGCGCGTAGAGCGGATGAAGGAACTGCGTCGCATGCGCGACGAAGGCGAACTCGAGCTGCGGCCCAAGGGCGAGCGCGCGCGCATGCTCGATCAGCTCGCGAAGCTGGAGCGCATACTGTCGGGGATCGAGGGCATGGATCGTCTGCCCGCCGTCGCCTTCATCGTTGACGTGAAGAAGGAGCGTATCGCATTGCTCGAAGCGCGGCGACTGGAAATACCGGTCGTCGCTATCGTGGACACGAACTGCGACCCCGACGAGGTGACCCACCCCATCCCCGGCAACGATGACGCAATACGGGCGATCCGGCTGATGTCATCCAAGATATCGGACGCGGCGCTGGAAGGCGTGCGGGAGCGCGAGGCCCTGGAGGCCAAGGCTGCGGCAGAGGCCGAGGAATCAGCCGCAGCCGCGGCTCAGGCGGCGGAAGCCGAGGCCGAGGCGGCCGAGGCAGAGCCGGTGTCGGTTGCCGATCTGGCGGAGGAGGAGCCAGGTTTCGCGGCCGAAGACGCTCTGGTGGAAGAGAAGAAGCCAGTGGCCGAGCAGGCCCCGGAGTAATAGCGCGCGGCGCGAGCCCGCCGTTGCGCTTCGTCCAATCAGTTCTCAACACCGGGAGAGGATTCAGCACGCCGCGCCGGATATGCGCCGTTGCGCGGCGCAGGGCCCGCGGGACATGAGTTCCGGAATGGCGCGCGTATTGCGCTCCGGGCCGGGTGCGGTACTTCTGCGATACGAAAGCTCCTGAGGAGGTCTGTGTGGCAATCACGCCGGAGCAAGTGAGAGACCTGCGCCAGCGCACGGGCGCGGGCGTCATGGACTGCAAGCGTGCCCTGACCGAGGCGGAAGGGGAGATGGATCGAGCGGTGGAGATTCTGCGCGAGCAGGGCATCCTGCGCGCGGCGCGCCGCGAGTCACGCCCCACCGCCGACGGCACGGTGGCGTCGTACGTGCATGCTGGTGGCAAGATCGGCGTCTTGGTCGAGGTCAACTGCGAGACCGACTTCGTCGCCCGTACCCCGGAATTGCAGGCCTTCGCTCACGACGTGGCGATGCAAATCGCAGCTCAGCAGCCCGTGTACCTGGGCCGCGACGACGTGCCCGAAGAGGTGCGCGAGAAAGAGAAAGAGATCTATCGCGCGCAAGCCTTGGGCGAAGGCAAGCCGGAGAAGATACTCGCGCGTATCGCCGAGGGCAAGCTGGAAAAGTTCTACCAGGACGTCTGTCTGCTGGAGCAGCCGTTTATCCGCGACCCGGACAAGACCATCGAGGATTTGCGCAAGGAGCTTGCCGGGAAGACGGGCGAGAACGTCCGCATCCGGCGTTTCGCGAGGTTCCAGCTCGGCGAATGCGAGGGATGATGAGCGCGCCCAAATATAGGCGCATTGTGGTGAAGCTCAGCGGCGAAGCGTTCGCCGGCGGTGAGGGCTTCGGCATCGATCCAGCCGCCGTGCACCGGCTCGCCCAGGAGCTCAAGGAGGTGCACGACACCGGCTCCGAAACGGCCGTGGTTGTCGGCGGCGGCAACATCTTCCGCGCGCGCACCTCCGGCTCGTACGACATTGAGCGCACCACGGCGGACTACATGGGCATGCTCGCCAGCGTCCTCAACGCGCTCGCGCTCCAGGAGGCGCTGGAGCGGATCGGTGCCGATACCCGCTTGCAGACCGCCATCGAGATGCACGAAGTGGCCGAGCCGTACATTCGGCGCCGCGCCATTCGGCATCTTGAGAAAGGTCGCATCGTCATCTTCGCCGCAGGCACCGGGAGTCCGTACTTCACGACCGACACTGCGGCGGCGCTGCGCGCGGCGGAGGTCGGAGCGGAGGCGATCCTCAAAGGCTCGACGGTGGACGCCATTTACGATCGCGATCCTAAGCTCGACACGGGCGCGCGTCGGCTCGCCCATCTCGATTACATGCAGGCGCTCAATCTGCGCATCAAGGCGCTCGATGCCACCGCCGTGTCGCTGAGCCAGGAGACGGGCGTGCCGATTATCCTCTTCGATATCCGCGAGCCGGGCAATCTCAAACGCGTCGTGTTGGGCGAGCCGATCGGCAGCATCATCTCGTCCGCGGCGGCGTCTGATTTGCCGCGCCGCGACGAGAGCGGCGAGGGAGAACGCAGATGACGGCGGAACCGGTACCTAAGATCATGTCCGAAACCGCGCAGCGCATGGACCACGCCATCGAAGGCATACGGCGCGAGTTCGCAAGCATCCGCAGCGGCCGGGCCAACCCCGCCCTGGTGGATCAGATCATGGTCGAGGCATACGAGACCAGAATGCCCCTCATTCAACTCGCGACGATAGCCGCTCCCGAACCCAGGCTGTTGGTCATCACGCCGTGGGATAAGACTCTAATCGGGGCGATCCGCAACGCGCTCACGCAATCCGACCTCGGCCTCAACCCCGCCAGCGATGGCAATATCCTGCGCGTGCCGGTGCCCGAGCTGAGCGAGGAGCGCCGCAAGGATCTGGCCAAGGTCGTCGGCCGCAAGACGGAGGAGGGCCGGGTGGCCGTTCGCAACATCCGCCGCGACGCGATTGAGGAGTTGCGCAAGTTGCAGAAGGCGGGCGATGTGTCGGAGGACGACGCCAAGCGCGCGCAGGAAGACGTGCAGAAGACCACCGACGCCCATATCGAGGAGATCAACCACCTGCACGAGGCGAAGGTAGCCGAGATCATGGAGGTCTGAGCTTGGCGGACAGTGGGCCGCAGCCTCCGCTTCTGATCGGCCTTGAGCTGGAGCAGGCACGTCAGCAAGCGGCCGCCGCCGGATGGCGAATCGGCGAAGTCGCGCCAACCGCGCCCCCGTCGCGGGCGCCGACAGGGCCGCCCAGGGTCGTCAGGCAGAACGTGACCGGCCCGCGTACCGTCGCCTTGGTAGTCGCCGCAAGCGTCGAGTTGACCCCACGCCCAGCCAGCTCGGCCGAATAGACCACGGACATGGAATCACACTCATCCCAGGCATCCGCGCTCCCCTCATACGAGGAGCTGCGGACAATGGTTGACGACCAGCGATTGCCTCGCCACATCGCCGTCATCATGGACGGCAACGGCCGCTGGGCGGAGGAGCGGTCGCTGCCGCGTCTCGCCGGCCACGAGGCCGGCACCGAGAGCGTCCGCGCTGCCATTGAGGAATGCGCCGAGTTGGGAATTGAGGCGCTGACCCTGTACACGTTTTCATCGGAGAACTGGGTGCGGCCCCCGCGTGAGATAGAGGGGCTAATGCGCCTCATCGCGGAGCGACTACAGGTGGAGCTGCCCGAGCTTCACGGGAAAAACGTACGCGTGCAGGCAATCGGGCGCCTCGAAACGGTGCCTGAGTTACTGCAGGAGACCGTAGCGCAGGCGCAGCGCGTCACGGCGAATAACGATGGCTTGCGCCTGAACCTTGCGATCAACTACGGTGGGCGAGCGGAGATAGTTGATGCGGCGCGGCGGGTCGCCGAGGCCGTCGCCGATGGGCGCCTGCGCGGCGAGGACGTGTCCGAGGAGGTCTTCGCCGGTTTCCTGTACGCCCCGGAATTGCCCGATCCGGACCTGCTCATTCGCACGGCGGGCGAGGCGCGCGTGAGCAACTACCTGCTGTGGGAAATCGCTTACGCCGAGATCGTCGTGCTGCCGACGCTGTGGCCAGATTTCCGGCGCGAGCATCTGCTCCAAGCCGTGGTGGAATACCAGCGCAGGACGCGAAAGTTCGGTGGGCTGCAGGATGACCTGCTATGAGTCCGTCGCCCGCGACGCGCTGGACGGATGCCACGGCTGGTGCGGCACACGGCCCGCTCTGGGAGTGATGTGCCGCCGGGGCTGACTAGACGGCGCCGGGCGCGGGATAGCTGCGTATGCGGGTAATCATGGAGTGTCCGCGCTGCGGGCAGGAGAACGCCCGCGCTCTGCAGCACTGCTGGGCCTGCGGCGAATGGCTGCACGGGGCGAGTCAGGTCGCAGGCGTGTGCCCGGAGTGCACAATGCCGGTGCGGGAAAGTGAGCTTGTCTGCGCCAATTGCGGCACTCACCTTGACGCCCGGCTTAGGGATGAGGGCGGGCCGCGTCTACCCGAGGAGAGACGCCTGCGAACGCGCGCGCGGCGCGTCGTGGTGCGGCCGGCGCAGGCTACTGCGCGGATCCTGTCGCTGTCCTTCGCGTGCCGGGCGCTCGGCATGGCGCTGATGGTGATTGCCATCGCCCGCGGCTTGATCGCGGCGCAGGGATACCAGGCGGCGCTGATGCCGGACGAGAGTCTGCTCGCGTTCTACGCCATCGTATTATGGTCGGTGGTCGGCGTTGCCGGTTTCATCCTGCTTATGGTTGGGGTGTTCGTGCTGCGACCGGGCGGATGATGTGTCGCGCGGTCGCCGCCGGGCGCGGTTGAAGATCTCCAATGAGTATTACCCCCGAGGACGAGTCCGGGCAGGTATCGGCTGCGAGCGCGGGCGACGGCATGCGCGCCGCGCAACTGCTGGCGCTGGCTGCTGCGGCGTTCCTGCTCGTGGGCTTGCTCGGCGCACAAGCCGCGCGGCCGGGGCTGAATCTGGTTGCGGCGACCGCGCTGGCGATTGCGGGTGGCATCGGGTTCATCGCGATCTCCGTGGTGCTGGTCGGCCTGATAGTGCGACTGCCGCTGTCGTGGAAGGCGCAGCTCGGACTGGTCGTGTTGTGCGGCTTGGTGTCTGCGGGGGCAAAGATCGCCAAGGTGTCGCTCGTCGGGGATCTGTTCCTCTTCGCCGCGGCCATCTTCTTCGGTATCCTGGTCTCGCGGGTGATTAAGGAACGCAACATGATCGTGCCCGTGGCGGTTGCCGCCGCCGCGGTTGACACCTACGGCGTCTACTGGGGTTTCGTTTCGATCATGGCGAGAAAGGCGCCGGAAGTGGTGAGGCACCTCACCGCGGCAGTGCCGGGGGCAACGGCCGAAGTGCCCGTGCAACTGCTCGGCGCGATCGGCATCGGGGACTTCCTTTTCATGGGAATCTTCGTGGCGGCCGTGTACCGGTTGGGCATGAACCGGCGCGGCACGCTGTGGGCGTTGTTCGCCGTGTTCCTGACGGTGCCGGTGGTGTTCGGGCTGCTGCAGCTGGCGGCGCTCCCGGGATTGCCGTTTCTGGGCCTCGCCGTCGTGGGTGCGAACTGGCGATACTTCCATTTCTCGCGTGCCGAGAAGTTCGCCCTGCTCTACGCCGCGCTGGCCGTGGCGGGGATCATCGGCCTGGCGTGGTGGATCACGAGAGTGCTCAGCTGATGCATCGCCCGTGGCGGCAGCGGCAAGAGGGTGGTGCTTGTCGCAACGCCCATTCGAGGAGGAGGCAGTGACGGACAAGTACGAGCCACAGACGATCGAGCCGAAGTGGCAGGAGCGCTGGGCGCACGCCCGACTCTTCGAGGTGCCCGACCGCTCCGAGAAGCCCAAGTTCTACTATCTCGACATGTTCGCATATCCCTCCGGCGACCTGCACTGGGGCCACGTGCGCAACTACACGGTCGGCGACGTCGTGGCACGCTATCACGTCATGCGCGGCGAGCATGTGCTCCATCCGACGGGATTCGATGCGTTCGGGCTCAACGCCGAGAACGCCGCCATCAAACGCGGCATCCATCCCGCGGAATGGACCGCGAGAAACGTGGCGCAGATGGAGCAGCAGTACCGGCGCATGGGGTATTCCTTCGATTGGAGCCGCGAGGTTAATACGTCGCAGCCCGACTACTACACGTGGACGCAGTGGATGTTCCTGCAGCTCTACAGGGGCGGGCTCGCATTCAAGAAACGAGCGCCGGTGAACTGGTGCCCGTCGTGCGCGACGGCGCTGGCCAACGAGCAGGTCATCGGTGGGTCGTGCGAGCGCTGCGATACGGCGGTGCAGCAGAAGGAGATGGAGCAGTGGTTCTACCGCATCACGCGGTATGCGGAGCGTCTCTTGGAGGGGCACGATAGGATTGAGTGGCCCGACGACGTCAAGTTGATGCAGCGCAACTGGATTGGGCGCAGCGAGGGCGTCGAGTTCGACATGGCGATCGCCGACTCGCCGCGCAAGGCGACCGTTTACACGACGCGACCCGACACGGTGTTCGGCATCACGTACATGGTGCTCGCCCCGGAGCATCCTCTCGTCGACGAGATAACGTCAGCGGAGCAGTGGGCTGCGGTTGACGCGTATCGCGAGCAGGCTCGCAGCAAGCCGGAACTGGAGCGCATCGCCGACACTGCCAAGGATGGCGTCTTCACTGGCGCGCGCGCGATCAACCCGATGACGGGAGAGCAGGTGCCGGTGTGGGTCGCCGAGTACGTGCTGATGGGCTACGGCACCGGGGCGATCATGGCTGTGCCCGCGCACGACCAACGCGACTTCGAGTTCGCCAAACGCTATGACCTGCCGATCCGCGTGGTGATCAACCCGCAGGGCACCGCGCTCGACCCCGAGACGATGACGGAAGCCTATGTCGGCCCCGGAGTGCAGGTGAACTCCGGGCCCTTCGACGGCCTGCCGAGCGAGGAGGGCTGGGTCAAGATCGCGGAGGACATGGAGCGCCGCGGGATCGGGAAGCGCACCGTCAACTACCGGCTTCGTGACTGGCTCATCTCGCGCCAGCGTTACTGGGGCGCACCCATCCCGATCATCTACTGCGACACATGCGGCACGGTGCCCGTGCCCGAGGAGGATTTGCCGGTGCTCCTGCCGCCGCGCGCGCCGTTCACCGGCAAGGGTGGGTCGCCGCTCGAAGCGGTGCCGGAATTCGTCAACACGACGTGCCCGCGCTGTGGCGGCAAGGCACGGCGGGAGGTCGACACGATGGACACATTCGTGTGTTCATCGTGGTATTTCATCCGTCACGCAAGTCCTCACGATAGCGAGCGCGCGTTCGATGCCGACAAGGTGCGATACTGGCTCCCGGTTGACCTCTATATCGGCGGACGCGAACACGCGACCATGCACCTCATCTACGCGCGCTTCTTCTGCATGGCGCTCCACGACCTGGGGTTGGTCGAGTTCGAGGAGCCGTTCACGCGCTTGTTCAACCACGGCGTGGTCGGCCTCGGCGGCAAGAAGATGAGCAAGACCCGCGGCGACAATCCGTCGCCCGACGGCATGTGCGCGCGTTACGGCGCGGATACGGCGCGCCTGTTCATTCTCTTCATCGCACCTCCGGGCGAGCCGGCGGAGTGGAGCGAGGCGGGAGTCGAGGGGATCTACCGCTTCCTCGGGCGCGTGTGGCGCCTGTTCAGCGCAGTGCTCCCGGCGTTCGACGCGGCGTGGGCGAAAACGCTCGAGACGGAGAAGCCCTCCCTCGCCGGAACCGCCCTCAGGCGCAAGACGCATCAGACGATCACCAAGGTCACGGCGGAGATTGAGCGGATTCACCACAATACCGCGGTCAGCGCGCTGATGGAGATGGTGAATCAGATGTCGCAATTCGTCGCCGACCTGCCCGACGCGGCGGCGGGCGATCGCGCCGCGGTGAGCGAAGCGATGGCGACATTGCCGGTGCTGCTGTCCCCGTTCGCGCCGCATCTCGCCGACGAACTGGCGGAGCGCCTGGGCCTGCTTGGGCGGTCGGTGTCTTTGTTCAGCGCGCCATGGCCGCAGGCGGATCCGGAACTCGCCCGGGAGGACGAGATCACCCTCGTCGTCCAGGTCAACGGCAAGGTGCGCGATCGGATCACCGTCGCGGCGGGCGCCGACGAGGAGCGCTTGAAGGAACTGGCTCTCAACAGCGAGCGGGCGCAGCAGTTCATCGCCGGCAAGGCCGTGCGCAACGTCGTCGTCGTGCCCGACAAACTTGTGAATATCGTGGTCTCATGACGCAGGAACGCATCGGCCGATATCTTCATCGGGCACGCAGGCCGCGGTGAGATGCCGGGGTGATGGGGTCAGCAACGTGCAGGGTTTTGACAACCGCAGCATGCCGCGTTATACTACCGTGTTGGCGCAGACATCCATGAGCCGGGAACGGCTCTTGAAGGAGGCAGAGGCATGATTAAGCCGATTGCTGATCGTCTGGTGGTCAAGGTGACGGAAGCCGAGGAGAAGACCTCGTCCGGGATTCTCCTTCCCGATACGGCGCAAGAGAAGCCGCAGAAGGGGAAGGTCGTAGCGGTGGGCCCGGGCCGCGTCCTCGACAACGGCGACTTGGCGAAGCCAGAGGTCAGGAAAGGCGATACGGTGCTGTTCTCCAGGTACGGCGGCACCGAGGTCACGATAGCGGGCAAGGAGTACATGGTCCTGCGGGAAAGCGACGTCCTGGCGATAGTCAAGTAGAGCCCGGGCGCGCAGCGCGGGGCAGGCGCAAGTTGACGAGGAGGATTTGAGGAATGGCAAAGGACTTGGCATACAGCGAGGAGGCGCGGCGTTCGTTGGAGCGCGGGATCAACGCGCTGGCGGACGCGGTGCGCGTGACCCTGGGGCCGCGCGGGCGCACCGTCATGCTGGAGAAGAAATTCGGCTCGCCGACGATCATTGACGACGGCGTCACCATCGCCAAGGAGATCGAGGTGGAGGACCGCTTCGAGAACCTCGGCGCCCAGTTGCTCAAGGAAGTGGCATCTAGGACCAACGACGTCGCCGGCGACGGCACGACGACGGCGACGGTGCTGGCACAGGCAATGGCGCGCGCGGGGCTGAAGGCCGTCGCGGCCGGCGCGAACCCGATGTTTGTCAAGCGCGGATTGGACGCGGCGAAGGACGCCGTGGTCAAGTACATCAGGAAGATCGCCGTGCCGGTGGAGACCAAGGAGAAGATCGCGCAGGTGGCGACGATCTCGGCACGCGAGAAGCGCATCGGCGATGTCATCTCCGAGGCGATGGACAAGGTCGGGAAGGACGGCGTCATCACCGTCGAGGAGAGCAAGAGCGCCGAGACGACGCTCGAGTTGGTAGAAGGGATGCAGTTCGACAAGGGATACATCTCGCCGTACATGATCACCAACGCCGAGCGCATGGAAGCGGTGCTCGACAATCCGTACATCCTGATCTACGAGAAGAAGATCTCGGCCGCGCCCGATCTGCTCCCGGTGTTGGAGACTATCATGCGCTCGGGGCGCGCACTCGTGGTCGTCGCAGAGGACGTGGACGGCGAGGCGCTGGCGACATTGGTAGTCAACAAGCTGCGCGGCACCTTCACCGCGGTCGCGGTCAAGGCGCCCGGCTTCGGCGACCGGCGCAAGGCGATGCTCGAGGATCTGGGGATACTGACCGGCGGCACCTTCCTCTCGGAAGACCTCGGGGTGAAGCTCGAGAACGTGACGACTGACATGCTGGGTCAGGCGAAGCGCGTCGTCATCACCAAGGATGATACCACGGTCGTCGAGGGCAAGGGGAGCGCCGAGGCGATCCAGGGGCGGATCGCGCAGATCAAGCGCCAGATCGGGGAGACCGACTCGGACTACGATCGCGAGAAGCTCCAGGAACGGCTGGCGAAGCTTGCGGGCGGCGTCGCCGTCGTCAACGTCGGCGCGGCGACGGAGACGGAGTTGAAGGAGCGCAAGCATCGCATGGAGGACGCGCTGTCGGCCACACGCGCGGCGGTCGAGGAAGGCATCGTCCCGGGCGGTGGGGTCGCGTATATCAACGCCATTCCGGTGCTGAAGCAAGTCAAGCTGAAAGGCGACGAGGCGATCGGCGTGAACATCATGCGTCGTGCGCTGGAGGAGCCCGCACGGCAGATCGCCAACAACGCCGGGATGGAAGGTTCGGTCGTCGTGGCGAGGATGAAGAATCTCCCCAAGGGCCACGGCATGGACGTCGTCAGCGAGAAGCAGGTTGACATGATGGAGGCCGGGATCGTGGACCCGGCGAAGGTGACCCGCAGCGCGCTGGAGAACGCGACGAGTATCGCCGCCATGGTGCTGTGCACGGAGGCGGCGGTTGCGGACATGCCGGAGGAGGAGCCGCCGCCGGCGCCGGGCCCGGGTCAGCCCGGGATGCCGCCGTACTAATCGGGCGGCGGCGGGCAGCGCCGCACATGTGCTGCGCCCCCCGCTCTGCCGGATGCCGGGTGCGGCTTGCCGTGTGCCGCCGTACTCGATTCCGACGTGCGGTTGCTGCCGCGGACGTTTGCCGGTGCGGCGCGAGACTTCGCATGGACAACGACGTGAAGGAAGTGCTGCTCTCCGCCGAGCAGATCCAAGCCCGGGTCAAGGAGATGGCGCAGCAGATCGCGACGGATTACCGAGGGCGCGAGCCGGTGCTCGTGGGAGTGCTCGACGGGGCCGTGGTCTTTCTCGCCGATCTGATGCGCGCGCTGCCGATTGCGGTGCGCGTGGACTTCGTGAAGTGGTCGAGCTACGGCGACGCCACCGTTTCCAGCGGCGAGGTCCAGGTGCTCAAGGACCTGGGCTCCAGCATCGAAGGCAAGCACGTCCTGGTGGTCGAGGACATCGTTGACACGGGACTGACGCTGCGCTATCTGCTGGAGAACTTCGAGAATCGCAGCGTCGCGAGCCTCGCGGTGGCGGCTTTGCTCGACAAGCCGAGCCGGCGCAAGGTCGACGTGAAACTGGATTACGTCGGCTTTCAGGTGCCGGATGAATTCGTGGTCGGGTATGGCCTGGACTTGGCCCAGCGCTATCGCAACCTGCCCTACGTCGCCGTGCTCAAGCCCGAGGTGTACCGGGGATCCTAGTTGCGGTTGGCCCGACGGCGCCCCACTCGGCAGAGCGTCGCCGCGGGCGTGGGATCGAGAAAATGCGGGCACCGCCGCGGAATTTGTGTGGACATTTGCGCATTTGTGTGGTATAGTATCATAGCCTCGCAGGGCTGCATAGGTGGCACCCACTAACGGGGTGTGCTATTCGCGATGCGGCTTTGCTGTATCCCCGGAGCAGCGATTGGGCCGCAATGAGAATGGCCGGGCGGTGGCCGTACACCCGCAACACCTCGTCCGGAAAGAGTTCTGGGCGCCTGCAAGTCCCATAGTTGAGTTCCAGTGACACCCAAGACTCTCTGAGCATCTTCCGATCTGGCCTGCGGTAGAGGGCCGCGTTTCGCCATTCCCTATCGCGTCTGGCGCCCGGCTTGTGTTCACCTCGAACCAAGCCTGCGCCGAGGGCTGCGCCCGGAAACACATACGATGCATCGCAATCTGCTAATGGACCTGGTCTGACCTGAGGCATGTCCCTGGCTTTGGCATCGATTGATGAGGTCCTTGTGTTACCCCAGGTTCCCAAACTGGTGAATCGTGTTTGACGCGTATCCTGTGAGACCGGAGTGGCTGGCAGTCGGAAGATCGTGGTCGAGGACCTCATGCCGGAGGAATCTCGGGCTTGCCGGGGCGTCCGAGACACGATATGAACCCCATTCCGGAGCAGTGTCGAGCAACGCGGCTCTGTTGCAGTTGTGAGCCGTAGGCGCATGACGCCACCAGCACACGAGTTCCGGAGCGTCTGCGTGCCGGTAACACCCGAAATCCTATACGACCCCGCATGTGGAGGAGCGTAATCACCATGCGCGCGACTGAAGAAAGCAGAACCCGCACTCTGGAGATGTCGGACCTCGAAAGCAAGACGGTCGAGGAACTCCACGATCTCGCCAAGGGCTTCGAGATCTCGGGCGTCCAGAAACTGAACAAGCGCGATCTCGTCTTGAGTGTCCTCAAGGCGCAGGCCGAGCACAACGGCAATATCTTCATGGAAGGCGTGCTCGAGACGCTGCAGGAGGGATACGGGTTCCTGCGCGTCCACGGATATCTCCCGAGCCCGGACGACGTGTACGTCTCGCAGTCGCAGATCAAGCGCTTCGGCCTCAAGACGGGCGACACGGTCACCGGGCAAGTCCGGCCGCCCAAGGACAGTGAGCGTTACTATAGTCTGCTGCGCGTCGAGGCGGTCAACAGCGAGAGCCCCGAGACGCTCAAGCACCGCGTCCCGTTCGATGCCCTGACCCCGATTTACCCCACCACGCGTCTGCAGATGGAGACCGAAGCGAAAGGGATCTCCGGGCGCATGATTGACCTGGTATGCCCGATCGGCAAGGGCCAACGCGGGCTCATCGTGTCGCCGCCCAAGGCGGGCAAGACGATGTTGCTCAAGGCTATCGGCAACGCCATCACCTCCAACCATCCGGAGGCCGTGCTCATCGTGCTCCTCATAGACGAGCGACCCGAGGAGGTCACCGACATCCGGCGCTCCGTGGATGCCGAGGTGGCATCCTCCACCTTCGACGAGCTGCCCGAGAACCACATGAAGGTCCAGGAGCTATGCCTGGAAAAGGCCAAGCGCCTCGTCGAGCATGGAAAAGACGTCGTCGTCCTCCTCGACAGCATCACCCGACTCTCCCGCGCGTCAAACCTCACCGTGACCCCGAGCGGCCGCACCCTCTCCGGCGGCCTCGACCCCAGCGCCCTCTACCGCCCCAAGCGCTTCTTCGGCGCCGCCCGCAACATCGAGGAGGGCGGCAGCCTCACCGTCGTCGCCACCGCTCTGGTTGACACCGGCAGCCGCATGGACGACATGATCTTCGAGGAGTTCAAGGGCACGGGCAACATGGAACTCGTCCTCGATCGCACGCTGTCCGACCGGCGCACCTTCCCCGCGATAGACGTCCGCCGCTCGGGGACGCGTCACGAAGAGCTGCTGATGAGCGAGGACGAGCTGCGCCGCGTTTGGCAACTGCGCAAGGTGCTCAATGCGCTCGACACGGTGCAGGCCACGGAACTCTTGCTTACCGGGCTCCATAAGACCGCAACCAACAAGGCATTCCTCGAGTGGGTCGAGAAGGAGTTGCGGCCGAAGAACGGCGAATAGTCAACCAACACTTGCGCCGGCCCCGCCCCGTCCTCCGGAGGGACCCCGCCCGACACCGATGGTCATCATAATGCAGAGAGAGGCGACGCCGGACGAGATCCAGGCGGTCATCGAGACCGTCGAGGAATCCGGCTTCCGGGCGTTCGTCAACCCAGGCGTCGAACGCAAGGTCATCGCGCTGCTCGGCGCGATGGACGCGGAGAAGGCGACGCTTGCCGACCGCTTCACCAGCATGCCGGGCGTGGAGCGCGTCGCGCTCATCTCGGAGCCGTACAAGCTCGCCTCGCGTCAGACCCGTCCCGACGATACGATAGTGAGAGTCGGCCGCTTGCGCATCGGCGGGCCCAGCCTCGCGATCATTGCCGGGCCGTGCAGCGTCGAGTCGCTCGAGCAGATCTTGGAAGTAGCCCACGCAGTCAAAGCCGCCGGCGCCAACCTGCTGCGCGGCGGCGCCTTCAAGCCGCGCACGTCGCCCTACGCGTTCCAGGGTCTCGGACTCGACGCGCTCGACATGCTCGCCCGGGCGCGCGAGGAGACGGGTCTGCCGATCGTCACCGAGGTGCTCGACCCGCACGAACTCCCGATGGTGATGCGCTACGCCGATATCGTACAGATCGGCGCGCGCAACATGCAGAACTTCCGCCTGCTGCAGCGCGTCGGCCAGTGCGGCAAGCCGGTCGTGCTCAAGCGCGGGCCCGGGTGCCGCGTTCAGGACCTGCTGATGGCGTGCGAGTACATCATGCTCGAGGGCAACCGGGACGTCATCCTGTGCGAGCGCGGGATCACGACGTTCGAGGACTCGACGCGCTACACGACCGATATCAACGCCGTGCCGGTGCTCAAACGCCTGTCGCATCTGCCGGTCATCCTCGACCCCAGCCACAGCACGGGCGATTGGCGCTACGTGACGCCGCTCGCCAAGGCGGCAATCGCCGCCGGCGCCGATGGGCTGATGGTCGAGGTGCATCCCAATCCGCCCGCCGCTCTTTCCGACGGGCCGCAGAGCCTGGAGCCGCCCAAGTTCGCGGCCATGATGCGTGGCGTCGGGAAGATCGCACGAGCCGTCGGCAGGCGCGTGCCCGCGGCCCGCCGCGCGCACTAGGACGCGCGATGCCCTCGCCCGCCTTCACCAAAGTCGCCCGCTGCTACGATGCGCTTATGGCGAACGTTCCGTACGCCATGTGGGCCGACTACCTTGAGGAGATCTTCGACCACATGGCGGCGACGCCGCGGACGGTCCTCGACCTCGCCACCGGCACGGGGACGGTCGGGCTTCTGCTGGCGGCGCGCGGCTACCGAGTCAACGGCGTGGACATCTCGGAGCCGATGCTTGAGGAAGCGCGGCGCAAGGCGCAGGAGGCGGGCCTCGCCGTCGAGTTCGTGCACGGCGATGTCGCCGACCTTGACGTCCCGCGCGCTTCATTCGACGCCGCCGTTTGCCTCTACGACAGCCTGAACTACATCCTCGATCCGCAGCGGCTGCAACGGGCGTTGGATTCCGTCGCCGCGGCGTTGGCTCCAGGGGGGCTGTTCATCTTCGACCTCAACACGATCTACTCGTTCGAGCAGGAGATGTTCACGCAGCAGAACCTGTCGCCGGGACGCCCGGTGCGCTATCGCTGGGTGAGCCGGTACGATCGCGATGCCCGCGTCGCGCGCATTGACATGGAATTCTGGACCGACGACGGCGATCATTTCGAGGAGACGCACTATCAGCGCAGCCACAGCGTCGAGGAGGTCGCCGACGGGCTCGAACGGGCCGGTTTCCTCGTCGAAGGCTTGTACGAGGCCTACACCTTCCTCCCGCCGGGGCCGAAATCGGAGCGCATCTTCTACGTCGCGCGCAGGACTGGGCAGGACTAGCCTCGGGTTGACGCCGATAAGCGCGGATCGGCGGAGGCCGAAGCAACGGGATGCCGGGGGCAATCGCGGAGGTGCGGCATGAAGATCGTGTTGATCGCAGTGGACACGTTGCGCGCGGATCATCTGGGGTGCTGGGGATATCACAGCGCGACGAGTGCGAACCTCGATGCCGTCGCTGCGGAAGGGTTCGTGCTTGGTCACTGCTTCGCAGTGAGCAATTGCACTCACCCGGGTTTCACAGCGCTTTTCACTGGCTGCTATCCCGAGACTACCGCTATCACCGGTCACTGGACGCGCGTGGATTTGCCCGAAGATGCCCCGACGGTCGCTGGAATCGCCAAGGCGAATGGCTTGGTCACGCTGGCCGTGGACAATCTCTATGACCGCTGGCAGGAGCGCTGGCGCCTCTACCCCTGGTTTCGCCGCGCCTACGACATGTACGAGTACGCCCAGGATCCGAATGCTCACGAATCCGCCAACTGCGACCTGGTGTGCGACCTGATCCACAAGCATGCGGCAGACGACTTTCTCCTCTTCTACCATCCCTGGTACCCGCACGCGCCGTACCAGCCGCCGGATGACTGCCAGCACGCGACGTGGGACAAGAGCGATCCGCTGGCGGATGTCGTCTCGCGTTACGACGGTGAGATCGTGTACGCCGACCGCGAGATCGGTCGCATCGTCGAGGCGCTGCGCGCGGCGGGCATCTACGACGACACGCTTCTCATCATCACCTCCGACCACGGCGAGATCATGGGGGAGGATCGCCTCGTGCGCGGCCATCGCTTCAATGTCAGCCATATTGATCTCGGCGACGAGTGCTTGCGCATTCCGCTGGTGATGCGATGGCCGGGGGTTGTGCCAACAGGTCGGTCAGACGCGCTGGTTCAGCAGCCGGACCTCTTGCCTACGCTCGCCGGTCTCGCGGGGTGGGAGCTGGCGCGCGCGGTGGACGGCGAAAGCCTGGCCCCGGTGATGCGCGGCGACGTGAGTTCGGTGCGCGACGCCGTGCACTTCATGGAGAACACGTATCAGAAGCAGCGCGGTATCCGCACGGCGACGCACAAGCTGAAACTGAACCTCGATCCCGGCGACTCAGCCCCGCGCCGCGAGTTGTACGATCTCGCCGTCGATCCGCTGGAGCAGTTCAATATCGTGGACGTCGAACCGGAACTGGCTGACGAGCTTGAGGCGCGCATGGCGGCGTGGGTGGGCGAGCGCCTCGCCGCCGCCGGACACACAGAAGACCCACTGCTGGCCCAGGACATCACCGCGGGTACGCTGCATGAGCCGGGCCGGTTCGCCCGTGAACGCCAGCTCGCGCACGCGTACCTCCGGAAGGAGCGGAACGAAGGGTCGTTGGGCCAGTAGGGCTTGAGAATGCGCAGCGGCAATGGGGCGGGTCTCTGTGGCGGTGCGCACCTCCAGGCCACGCACTCCGCATTGCCGGCGGGTCCGGCCGCAGCGTGGCTATCCCGGTCGTGCCGCCTTGCCCGTGCGCGCGGATTCGTAGATCGCGAGGATGAGCGCGACCGCCTTGCGTGCCTCTTCGCCGTTGAGCATCGGCTCGCGATTCTCCTCGATGGCGCGCACGAAATCGCCGATCTGCTCGACGTGTCCCGGGATGGCGTTCATCAAGCCGGCTTTCGGATCGGTCGCCCCCGCCGCGGCGCCGGTAAACGGAGCGAAAGTCTCCTCATCGCCGACCTGCCACCGTATGACGTCCTCGCCCTCGATAACGACGTTCCCGTTCGCGCCGAACACCTCGATGCGGGAGGGCAGACCCTTGCACACCGCCGTGCTGCCCATGATCACACCCAGGGCGCCGTTCGCGAAGCGCAGCGCTGCCGCGGCTGCGTCTTCGACTTCGATCTCGTGCGCCAACGTATCGGTGTACGCCTGCACCTCAGCGACGGGGCCGACCAGCCACTGGAGCACGTCCACGGTGTGAATGCCCTGATTCATCAGGCAGCCGCCGCCGTCCCATCGCCACGTCCCGCGCCACTGAGCGCTGTCGTAGTAGTCCTGTGTGCGACACCACGGAATATACGCGTTGCCGAAGTGAATCCGCCCGAGCGCGCCGTCGTCAATCGCTCGCTTGAGCCGGACGAACGATGATGAGCTGCGCACCTGGTGCACCGCTGCGAGCTTCACGCCCCGGCTGCGGCAGGTCTCGACGAGCCGGTCTATCTTCTCCAACGTGACGTCAATCGGCTTCGTCGTCAAGACGTGCTTGCCCGCCTGCGCCGCCGCGACGCCCATCTCGGCGTGCATGCCGCTCCACGTCAGGACGCTCACGACCTGGACGTCATTGCGCGCCAGCAACTCGTCGTAGCTCGCGTGCCAGTCCGCGCCGAAGCGCTCGGCGAGCGCGCGGGCTCGGTCCTCAACGGCGTCGCTCACCGCGACCAGTCGCGCGTTGTCGAGCTGTTCGATCGCCGCCGCGAACACGGGGGCAATCGTGCCGCACCCCACCAGCCCGAAGCCGTACTTCATTGTTCGGCCTCCGTCATTCCGCGCACAATGTCCGATGCGCCTCCTGCAGCTGATCCATGATGTGGATCTTCTGCGGGCATTTCTCCTCGCACTCGCCGCACTCGACGCATTGGTCGGCGCCTTTAGCGGACTTCACGATGCCCGCGTAGTGCTCTCGGGCATAGGCTTCAAGCCCGTAGACGCGATAGTAATTGACGAGTTCGAAGATGCTCGGAATATCCACGTCGTTCGGGCACGGCATGCAGTACTTGCAGCCGGTGCAGTATAAGTCGCACACGCGCTTGTTCTCGTCCAGTATCTCCTGCACCTTCTGGCGCTCGGCGGCCGTCAGGGGCTCCTCCCGCGAGGCGACGGCGGCGTTTTCCTCCACCATCTGGATCGTGCCCATGCCCGACAGCGCGGTGCTGACATTTGGGTTGGACATGACGAATCGCAGGGCCATCTCCGAGGTGGTCTTCGTGCCGCCAGCTAGCATGCTCCGGATGCGCGCCGAAGGCGCCGCCAGCCGCCCGCCGCCGACGGAACCCATGATCGCGACACCCAACCCCCTGCGCCGCGCGTGCTCGATGCCGGGCTCGTTCGCGCGGTCGAGAATGTTGTACTGCACCAGGATGCTCTCGAAGCGCCCCGAGTCTATGATGCGCAGCAGCGCCTCGGGCTTGTCGTGGAACGAGAAGGAGATGTGGCGAATGATGCCGTCCTCGCGCAGGCGCTCGGCCGCCGCCATCGGCCCGTTCGGAGCCATGATCAGCTCCTCAAACGTCTTCCAGTTGATGCCCCACATATGATAGAAGTCAACATAGTCGGTGTCGAGTCGCCGCAGCGAGTCCTCCAGTCGCTTCCTGAAGTTGTCGCCCGAGGCATCCTCTATCGGGTTCTTCGTGGACAGGTACACCTTGTCTCGAATATCCCCGATGGCCTTGCCGACGAACACCTCGCTGCTGCCGTTGTGACCGTAGCCCGGAGCGGTGTCGAAGTAGTTGACGCCGAGTTCATACGCGCGGCGCATCACCGCCACCGCCTCCTTTTCGTTCTCGGGCAGGCGCATCGCGCCGAAGCCGAGTAACGAGACCTTTACACCTGTGTTGCCGAAATCGCGATACTGCATTATCTGCCTTTCATTGCCGCGAGAACCGGAGTGGCCGAGCGTCTCGTGCCGCGATTGCTCGTCCGTGCGGGCGGTGTCGTCGTGTCCGGCCGGGATGCGCTCGACGCGCGTCGGACACCGGTCACGATTCGCCCGGCGGGCGGGAAGGCGCCCGTTCTCCGCGCGGGTTGTCGTCCGCGCGATCCGAGGTCGATGCTGGATCAGTGGCGCGGCAGAATGCTGCGAATTGCCAGTATTGTGTTCGCCGCGGACGCCCTTCGGCCTGCCGTGGGTGCCGACAATGCTCCGGCGGAAAGCCACCGGCCATGAGCGCACGCCGGCTCGCGACAGCCCAAGGGCACTACCGCACGGTCAGTCTTCAGGAGCAGGGATGTTCAGCCCGGGCACGTACCTGTAGTCAACGCGTCCGTTGTAGAACAGCTTCACCACTGCCCAGTAGTCGGGCAAGGCGCTCGCCGGTCCCAGCGCCGCGACGTCGAACCCGTAGGTCGCTTCCTCGCCCGGCTTCAAGGCGAATCCCCTCACAGGTGAGTGAGATTCGGCAAGCGCGAAATCACCGGCCGCCGCTCCCCACATCTCCATCGGCGTGATGAGGGCCAGGCCGCCCTCTATCGCGTCGTCGCCGACGTTGCGCAGCCGCGCCTCAATCCTGCCCTCCAGGTTCTCCACGTCCCACTCGATACGCGGCGCATCGCCGACCTCGACGACATCTTGGTACACCTGCCCCTCGTGGGTCAGCCGCGCCTTGACCAACCCCGAGCGCTGACCACTCATGAAGCAGAGCAACACGGTGCGGGTCATGTGCTCGTTCGGCCCCAGGTCATACTCCACGTACTCCGGAACCGTCTTCCATCCCTCCGGGACGACCAGTTCGACCCGACCACGGATGCGCCGGTCCAGGTAATTGTTGCACACGCCAAGCGTGAGTTCGTTCGTCGTCACGCCGCCCTGGCGGATGTGAATGCCGGTCCTGACCTGACCTTCGAGCACCACCGAGACGGGGCTGTAGCCGAGCGGGGCCTCGCCCAGGTTGTGATCCCAGTGGCGGAAATGCATGGGCTGCACCGGCTCGATCTCGCGGCCCAGGCGGCATGGTTCACCGCGGACCTCGGGCGGGCGGAAGCGAAGGTTGTAGGTCTGTATGACGAAGCGACCCACGTGGTCGCGCGCACAGTCGCCGGACCCCGGACACACATCCACCGGGCGCTGGCGTTCCTCGAGTAGGTTCGTCTCCCATACCGCGCCGAGCGGCGTGAACCACCGCAGGCAAGCGTCGGTGCCATTGCCCAGCGCCTCGTACAAGCGCACCGTCACGCCGGGGTCGTCCACCGGCGCCGCTCCCTCGAAGCCCGCCGTGGGATTGCCGTGGCGCTTGAGGGCAGTCACGATGAGACCGTCGCCTTCGACTTCGAGGCAGCTCATGGTCGGTGCCAATGCGCCCGCGTGCCGATCGAGCGCGACAGCCATGAGCGGGTTGTTGAACTCGTAGCCGACGCGATAGGTCCCTGCCGCCCGCCAGTCGCCGGGTGACGGATAGAACGCGTAGGGATAGACGTGCGTCTTGTGCTCCGGGACGATAAACCACGGCAAGCGGTCCTTGCCCCACGGCGTGCCACCCCAGGCCGAGGTGTGCATGAGGCCGAGCACCATCGTGTTGTCGGACTCGATGCTGGTCATGATATTCCCGAGGTTGGCGATGGCCAGCGTGTAATCGTCCACCTGTTCGCGAGAGCCCGAGGCGTTGACATTCGCCGGTAGGTTGATGTCCGCGGAGTCGGCGAAATCGCGCGTGATGTAGTCAATGCCCCGTCGCAGCGCGGCGTCGTCGAGCGCCGAGATAATCAGCGTCGGCACCGCTGCCCACCCCGCCGGCACGTCGTCGTCGAGCATGAAGACGAAGGCGTAGCCGTCCTTCTCGCGGCGCCTCTCGAAGCGCGACCGCGCGGTGTCCGAGAGGCGGCCAACGAGCTTCTTGGCGAACCGATTGCCGCCGTTGACATCGAGCGCGATGCGGAAGCTTGTGCCGTAGCGCAGGTCGTCATTGAGATTCTTCGGCAGCGTGCAGTCCTCTATCTCGAGCGGCGCGCGCCGCCGCCGGTCGAGGTCATCGTGGAGCGGCGTACAGAAGATGCCCTTGCCGACGAGCCGCGACTGGAGCGCGTAGGCCGCGTCCTCGGTTGAGTCATCATGCGGGATGACGAGGGCGACCATGCCCAGCGCGAAAGACGCCGCGTTCGCCGCGCCTTTCGCGCCCATCCGCAGCCGCGCCGATGAGCTGTGCGCGAACCACTGATAGGCCGAGCGCAAACCGCACTCCGAAGCGTTCTGATTGCTCGCCGTGCGGAAATCGAGATACCCCTTGCTCTTCCTGCGCGTCACGACCGCGCAGCGCTCCTCGAACACCGGCTCGCAGCCCTGGAGCGCCGACGGGAAGGTGACGACGAACAGATCGTGCTTGCCGCGGTAGTTGACGAGTCGAGTGACGCAGTCAATGCGCCGCAGGCCGCGGTACAGGGTTATCTCCTGCTCGCGCGCGCAGTCCTTCATCTCGCCCCGGATGACGAGCGACGCGCTCACCGGCCCGCGGCGCACCTCGGCCTCGGCCGGGTAATCGCGCGAGAACGCCTTGGGACCCGTCGTCCACACCTCCCACGGCGGCTCGCGGCGCGTCGCGTTCTCGGCGAGCGCGACCAGCTCGTTGCCCGGCCCGCGCTCGACATTGACCAACTCGCGGCGCGCTTGCTTGTCGTACAAGCTCACGATGCCTCCGTGCGCGCGGTCCACGCGGAGGCGGAAGAACTCATTCTCGACCGCCGTGCCACGCTTGCTCGCCGGCTGCGGAGGCATCTCTTCGGCGGACGTCACGTAGAACAAGCGGTACCCGATGGAGGGGATGTCGGACGCGACAAAGCGGAACTCGACTCGCGTGCGACGGCGCCGCTTGACACTCGATACCAGTTCGACAGGCACTTCTTCCGCGGCCGCGTCGCGCAGCGCGAACCCGTCCCATCCGGCCGGCAGCTCGACCGTCGCGCGGCAGACGTCCGTTCTCGTCCAGTTCAGTGGATTGAACACGGCGAGCGGGAGCGCGCGGGGGTCGGGCGCAGGCCCGGCGGTGTCAATCAGCGAGCCGATGTACCTGAGCGATGAATCGAGCGTCTCCGTCGCCAGCTCCAGCGACTCGCGATACGACGCCATGAGATCGAGGTATGATCTGTCGCAGCACGGGCCGGTGATGCCGTCGTGGTGTTGGTTGAACAGAAGCTGGCGCCATGCCTTGTCGAGCGCGACGTCGGGGTACGTCGCGCCCAGTGCGCTCGCGACGGCCCCGAACTTCTCCGCGTTGATAACGGCGTTTTCCCCCAGCCGGTTGCCGATCTTGAACTGGACGCGCGTGATCGCTGTGCCCTGGTGGTGGTACTCCATATCCCGCGCCGTCACGGGTACGCGCAACCCGTGCTCTTTGATGCGCTGGTGGAGGTCGAGCATGAACCTGGTCTGCCCTGAGCCGGTGACGTCAACGCTCGGCGTGCCGTCGCGCAGCGCCTGCGTCATGCCCGCCATCCACGCAGTGGGCGGCTTGAAATCGCCGGCATCAATGCGGATATCGCAGTTCAGGCCGTAGGTCTGAAGCTCCACGCGCTGCTTGTTGATACGGTAGAGCAGGTCCTCCGGCCCCTCGGAGCGATATGAGTAGCTGAGTCGGCGGTAGAGCATCTTCGTTCCGTCGGGCGCCTGGTGCCAGAAGACCGGGTGAAAGCCGTAGATGTGCTTCGACCAGATGCACCCGGCGAACCGCGATTTCGCCAGTATCTGAGACAACTGGGCGCAGTGGCCGAAGACATCCCAAGGGGCATAGACCAGCGGCTGATCGCCCAGCACGCGCTCGTGATACAAGCGCCCGTAGACGATGTTGCGGATGATCCCCTCGGCGCTGATGAGCTTCTCCGTGGGCTCATTGTACGATCCGCCGGTGCCGATCCGTCCCGCCCGGATGAGGTCGCGGATGAGGTCGCGCTCCTCGGGGTGGGTATCGTAGTAC
>CP070648.1:409474-416998 GCA_020354555.1 Armatimonadota bacterium
GCGGACGGCCGGCTTCGGCTGGCGGTGGTCAACTACCCCGCGGGAATGGGGCGGCCGGTGCGCGAGTGGACGCTGCCCTACCAGGCCGCGGTCGGCGTGTTCTTCGGCGACTGGTACGACGCCGCGCGGCTCCACCGCGCCTGGGCGATCGCGGAAGCCTCGTGGATGGCGAAAGGAGAGCTGCGCACGCGACGCAGCACCCCGGAATGGCTGAAGGACATTGACATCTGGTGCCTCGGCGGCGGCGGCCCGGCCGAAGCGGTCGAACCGGCGAAGCGTTTTGCCGAGTACTTCGGCGTGCCGACCGCGGTGCACTGGTACAACTGGCACCAGATTCCGTTCGACGACCACTACCCCGAGTATTTCCCGACGAAGGAGGGATTCGCGCAAGGCGTCGCGGAGCTGCAAGCAGCGGGAGTGCGCGTCATGCCGTACATCAACGGCCGCCTGTGGGACCCGCGCACCGACACCTGGACGAGCGAGAACGCCGAGGCCGCGTGCGCCAAGGACGAGCACATGAAGCGATATGAGGAGACGTACGGCTCCGGTGTCCCGCTCGTCGTCATGTGCCCGTACACCGAGCAGTGGCAGGCGAAGGTGGCGGGGCTGGTGGACCGGTTGGTGCATGAATGCGGGGTTGACGGCGTGTACGTGGATCAGATCTCGGCGGCGGGCGCGAAGGTGTGTTTCGATCCGCACCACGGGCACGACGTCGGCGGGGGCTCCTTCTGGGCGGAGGGATACCGCAGGCTGCTGGAGCGAGCGCGGAAGACGCTGCCCAAGGGAGGTATGCTCACGACCGAGGAGAGCGCCGATCCGTGGATTGACCTGCTCGATGCGTTCCTGCTGGTCAACACGTCACCGCATCGTGGCGAGGTCGTGCCGCTGTTCCCGGCGGTGTACGGCGGGCGGACGATCACCTTCGGGTTCCAGTACATCGTCGGCGACGATCTCGACCGCGGGATGCCGTTCCGCGCGAAGATGGCGCGCGCGTTCGCGTGGGGGGCGCAGCTGGGGTGGGTCGGGCCGCAAATCCTCGATGTGAAGTACGCGCGGGAGGCGGAGTACTTGCGGGCGCTGGCGCAATGCCGCAGGCGGGCGCACGAGTTCCTCGCGTTGGGGGAGATGCTCAAGCCGCCGACGGTGCGCGGAGCGCGCCGCGTGACGATTGAAGGCGGCGCGCCGTGGGGTGGCGATTATCGAATCTCGCTCCCGGCGGTGATTTCATCGGCCTGGCGCGCGGCGAACGGGGACGTGGGAATCGCGCTCACCAACATGACGGACGAGGAGCAGACGGCGCGATTCAGCCTGGGCGGGAGGGGGCTTGGGCTGCCACGTGAGCGAGGCTACAGCCTTACCCGCATCACGCCCGCAGGCGAAGAGCGCATCGGCGAGATCGCCCGTGCTGCGGGCGTGCACGAAGAGGTCGTGCCGCCGCGCTCGGCAGCGGTGGTGCGCATATCGGCGGGAGAGGGCTGAGCAGCGCGCGTATGCCGTGCTTTGCCCGGATCATTCATACTACGCTTCAGAAGCGTGTATCGCCTGCGCGCATGAGCAATGCGCGCAGGCCGGCTGGATGGTCAGCGGTTGTGCCAGAGGCAGGCGCATCCAGCGCCGTCGCCGGCAACGCCGCGCAGCAGACAAGAAGGTTCAGCGCATAGGGCCGCCCATCCGTCAGTTGGCGCTCTTCACGTCATTCACGATAACGTCCGCGTTGCCCGCCGCGCGCGGTACCCATGTGCCTGTTGCCTTTCGCAGTTCCCACCCCGCGGGTGGATGCACGGGCCCCACCGTCACCCCGTGAGGATGTTGGCGGTCTTGGTCTTGGCGTCCCAGTGCACGCGCATGCCGAGGGATTCCGCGACATAGCGCACAGGAACCAGCAACCCGCCGCCCATGGATGGGATCGCCGGCAGGTGCTTGTCCTGCATCTCCTTCGGCCAGCGACCCACGGGAAGGGTCACGGATGCCTCGCCGCGGCTAAGGTTCACTTCCTGTTTCGCCTTGTCCTGCGTCGCCTTTACGCCGGCTTGCTCGAGCGCTTGTGTGCTTGCCACGAGGTAGTTGTGTACTCGCTGCGGCCGCGGCGCGCCGTCCACCGGATTGCCGTTCAGCGCCAACTGCGTGCTCGCTGGCACCTGCGCGCCGGCTTGCAGGACTGTGAAGGGAATCTGGTTGCTTGAATACATGCCCGGCGCAACGATCGCCTCGTCCTCGTGTACGGCATCGGCATCATAATACGAGTAGGGCTGGCAGACTGTCGCTTCCATGACATAGTCGCCCGGCGGCAGCGTTTCCCCCCAGCTGTTCAGGTAGTATTCGTGCAGCTCTGCTTCGCCCGGCTCAAGTCTGGAGGAGTAATCGCCGGGCGGCAGCGCATTTTGTGGATAGCCCAAGAGAAAAGCCTGACCGTCGTCCCGCGTTGCGACGCACTTGAACGTAGTTGTGTAGATGACAGGCAAGTACCTGATGGGGAGGGACCCGCCGTTAATCGCTATCGCGGTCACGTAGACTGGCTGTCCTTCCAGGTACTCGGGAGAATCGAGAGCGATTTCGAGCACGAGATCGTGGGAATTCGGCCACGTCGGCTCTTCGGCCGTCGCTTCCCAAGGGGACCCTGTGAGCAGCGCGCCAAGCAGAAGGACGCTTAGGTAACGCAAGCCTCGGATTGCGAGTCCTGAGAGCATTCCCGGTGTCCTCCAGGGAAGCGTTCTGGGCGCTCTCGGCCTGAGTGCGGAGAGACCTGCTGAGGAACGTGATCGAGGAATTGGGGGGAACGAACGCAAAAGCGGCCCGATGCCAGGATTGGCATGCGGGCCGCAAGTCGTGACCGCATTGCGGTTGGTCTTCAGCTCTCCGCGACTCAGCCCAGTCGCCACGGTGACCTCCCCGTGGTCACACGTCAACGTTACCTGGCCGCGCGAGGCGGCATCATTCGGACCGGGCGCGGCGGGCTGCGTCTCGCGTCAACTGCCGCACCGCGCCTGGGCAAGCCCCAGGGCTGCCCGCTGACTCAACGCAACCGAATGCTAGCCCCCCCCGCGCATTGTGTCAAGGCTATACTGCGCATAGGGTATGACCCCGACCCCCCGGGCTGCCGCGCGGATGAGTTCCTCTCCCTGTCAGGGAGAGGCGTGGGGATAGCCTTTGCCCAGTGGCGTAGCCGTCTCGCCTGCAAGTGCTACAACCGCCCCGCATCGTGGCTCCGGCGTCAGCCCGTCGCCAGAAAGCCCGGGTGAAACTCCACAATGCCCTGGGGCCTGCTCTCGCCAAACGGCAGAACCAGGAGATTCCTCTGCGGGACGCCTTCCTGAGTTAGCTCCGGCACACTTCTGAAGCCGAACCGCTCATAGTAATCGGGGTCGCCGACCAGCGCACAGCCCTTGGCTCCTAGCGCCTTCAGGCGTGACAAGCCCTCATGCATAAGGGCCTTGCCAATGCCTCGTGTCTGGTATTCGGGCAACACCGAAATCGGGCCCAGACCGTACCAATCCTCACTGCCGTCGGAAATCGTGATCGGCGACAAGGCGACATGGCCGACCACCCGCCTGTCCACCTCCGCGACCAGCGAAATCGTGAGCGCATTGGCAGCTCGCAGCGCGGCAATGATGAAGTGCTCTGTCTGCTGGCTGATCGGGTGATTCTCGAATGCTGCTTTCGTGACCTCGGCTATCGCCTCGGTGTCTGCGTCTGTCTCAGGTCGGATGATCATGTCCAGCACCTCGCCTTCACGCGTCCCCGACGAAGTTCCCTGACAGCGATGGATCGTCCTCTAGCAGGGATCATTCCGGTGCGATCAAAGGTAATTGGCTGAGTGTATCCGATTGCGTCTACGCCGTCTCGATAGCGTGGAGGCGGTGGCCGGCATGCCGTGGTGGACCGATGACGCTGTAGAGCACCGGCTGTCGCTCTAGCGGCCTGTCAACTGATCTAAGGGCCTCCAATCCGGATCTCTAATATCCTCCGTGTTCGGCTTCCTAACGCAAGGCAACACCCTTCTTTCACACGCGCCGAACTCGCTGAAGTTCCTCTGGGCCTGTCTAAGGGATATCTTGTTTGCGCCCGGGTAGAAATCGGGTTCATCGGACTGCACGTTATCGTCCTCCCAGAGGCAAATGGGGCAGACGTCCCAGCATCGAGGTTGGGATAGGGTCTTGTAGCCGCAGCACGGGCAGGTGTGCTTGCCCGTCATGGAGGTCCCTCTGTCGGCGACGGAAGCGCACGCCCTGCGGAGGTGGCGTAGCCTCAGGAACGTGTCTCAGTGAAAGAATACGGCCTTCGGCGGTCGCCGTCAATCAGAATGCCCGACACGGCGATAACTCTGAACGTGGCGAAGTGGTGTGCGGGTTGGTTGCGTCACGGTCCGGCCCACGAAGGGAGAATACGACCGGGCTGACGAAAGGAATCTGTCGAGCGTACCCGATTGCGTCCACGCCGTCGCTCCCCTTGACTGGGCCGAGGGGCAGGCCCGTCGGAGGTGCCCGAGGGGCCTCTGCGTGGCCCGCGACTCCGTTGCTAGTCGTCCCGCGGCGGCTCGTTGTTGGCGATCACCGCGCGCTCGCCGGCCTCGTTCATGACGCGCACGCCGTGGTCGCCGTTGTTGTCCGTCACCACGGCGTGCACCACATCGGGGCCGAGGCGCACCGCCGGCCGGTCGCTCTTGAAGCTGCAGCCGCGCAACTGGAACCGGCCGGCCTGCACGTCAATCCCCGGCGCCTGCGGATCGTCTTTCCCCCAGTCGGAGATGTAGCAGTTCTCAAAGGACACGAAGCCCTCGCCCTTGAGCACCGCCACCTGTTTCGTCGGGCCCCAGAAGGCGCAGTTTGTCATCCGCACCGAGCCGCGGCATGTGGGGTTGACCACGATCTCCACCGGGTTCTCGCCGGTGAACGACACGAACTGCCCGTTGGTGATGAGCAAGCCCATGTACTGAATCGCGTCCACCACGACGCAGTACTCGCTGGCGTCGGAGCCGATGCCGCAGAACTGGCCGTTGCACGCGCCGCGTTCGGTCTCGATGAAATGGTAGCCGATGCGCGTCGGGAAGACGAACGTGTTGAGCACGTACTCCCAGTCCGTGCGCGCGAAGATGAAGGCTTCGAGGTTCTTCCACATGTACTCGAACACCGGATCCCACGCGCCGCCGAACGCCGGGTGGCTCCAGTAATGACAGTGGAACTGCACGTTCTCGATGCGCCCGATGTCGGTGCACGCGTCAACGAAGATACCGCGCCGCAGCACGCAGCCGAAGACATTGCGGATGAGGTGGCGCACGTTGCCCTCGGGCCCGGTGCGAATGCCGTTGTAGGAGTTGATGAGGGTGATGTCCTGGATCGTGTCGTCGCCGCCGGCGCAGTGGAAGGTCCAGGGGTAGGGATGGATGTCCGTCGGCTTCTGGTCTGGGTAATGGACGGTGATTCCTTCGACCGCTCCCGAGCGCAGCTCGAATAGAGCCGGCGCTTCCTCGTTGTCGCGCCCGCCGGTGGCGAGGATGATGGTGCCGACGGCGGGCTCGATGTACAGCGGCCGCGTGTTGATGCCGCGCACAGTCACCCCCGCGGGCACGGTCAGGCTGCCCGCTACCAGGAACTTGCCCGCGGGGATGGTGACGATCCCGCCCAGCTTCGCCGCGGCGTCAATGGCCCGTTGGATGGCGGCGGTGTCGTCCGCGGCGCCGTCGCCTTTCGCGCCGAACGACGTAACGGGAAACATGCCCTGCCGGCTCTCGTCCTCCGGCACCGAACCGGCGCGCACCGCAACGGACAGAACCATTATCAGGCTGATGAGTACCGGCGCCGCGCATTCCATCCACTTCATAGCCGTGCCCTCCCACTTCCCGGTTTTCGGCTCTTACGACCGCCGCCCCGTGCGCTCCTGCTTGTCGAAACGGCAGCTGCATTTGCAGGGCGTCACTGCGACTCCGAAGAAACTGACTGCCAGCCAGCCTGGTTCTCGGCCGGGCGACACCTGAAAGCAGGGAGGTAGCTGGATGCGATCACTGGCGCCAGCGATTATCGCCATGGCAATCATCGGCTCGACGCAGACATCGGCCGCGCTCACCATCTCGCAGGGCGGCAAGTCGGACTACGTCATCGTCGTCGGCTCCGAGGCTTCGCCCTCGGAGCGGCACGCGGCCGAGGAACTCCAGACGTTCCTCAAGCAGATCGGCGGCGCCGAGTTGCCGATCGTCGGCGACGACACACCTCTTGCCGAGCACGAGATCATCGTCGGCGACAGCAAGCACTTGCAGGCGCTCGGCGCGGACATCGATCTCGACGCGCTCGGCGACGAGGGCTACGTTCTCCGCACCATGGGCCCGCGTCTCGTCATCGCCGGGGCGCGCAAGCGGGGCACGATGTACGGCGTGTATTCGCTGCTTGACGAATACCTGGGCTGCCGCTGGTTCACGGCAGGCATCAGCCGTATACCGACGCGCGATCCGCTGACCTTGCCGGAGATCAACGACCGCGTCATCCCGCACCTCATCTACCGCGAGCCGTTCTGGCGCGAGGCGTTCGACGGCGACTGGGCCGCGCGCAACCGCATGAACAGCAGCGCCGCACGGCTCACCGAAGAACACGGCGGGAAGATCACGTATTACCAGTTCGTGCACAGCTTCTACCCCATGATCCCGCCGGACAAGTACTTCGCCGAGCACCCCGAGTGGTTCTCGGAGATTGACGGCAAGCGCACCGCCGACCACGCCCAGCTCTGCCTGACCAACGAGGAGATGCTCCAGGAGGCGATCAAGGTCGTCAAGGGCTGGATCCGCGATCACCCCGAGGCAACGATCTTCTCCGTGTCGCAGAACGACTGGGGCGGTTGGTGCACGTGCAAGAACTGCCTGGCGCTGGAGGAGCGCGAAGGGAGCCATCAGGGGCCGATACTGCGCTTCGTTAACCGCGTCGCCGAGGCCGTTGAAGAGGAGTATCCCCACGTCTGGATTGACACGCTCGCGTATTCCTACAGCCGCAAACCGCCTCGGACCCTGCGGCCGCGGCCGAATGTCATCATCCGTCTGTGCAGCATCGAGTGCTGCTTCTCGCATCCGCTCGACGGCTGCGACAGCAAGGAGAACCGCGAGTTCATGCGCGACTTGCGGGGGTGGCACAAGATCTGCAGCCGCGATCAGCTTTTCGTCTGGGATTACGCGACCAACTTCCGCAACTACCCGCAGCCGCTGTGCAACATTCGCTCGCTGCGCCCGAATATCCGCACCTTCGCCGGGAACGGCGTCATCGGCATCTTCGAGCAGGGCTGCTACAACACCACCGGCGGGTCGTTCGCCGAGTTGAAGGCGTACCTCATGGCGCGTTTCCTGTGGAACCAGGACTACGATTACGAGACCGCGCTGACGGAGTATCTCAAGGGCGTCTATGGACCGGCTGCGCCCGTCGTCCGCCGCTACGTGGATCTGTTGACCGGCAATGCGGCCGAGAAGAACCTGCACGCGCACATCTTCGACCGCACCGACATGCCCTATCTCGAGCCGGAAATCATAGACCAAGCCGACGAGATCCTCGA
>CP070648.1:417098-425247 GCA_020354555.1 Armatimonadota bacterium
ATCAGGCGACAGAAAATGGCTCCACCGCATCCCGGTTGCCCAGGCGCACGACGCGCGGCTCGCCGAGGTCGGCGCTCCACGAGATCGCGTACGGAATCCCCGGCAGCAGGTCGAAGCAGTTGTCCGCCATCGCCGCCTCACCGTCCACGTCGAGGCACACGCCCCATGCGAACGCATCGGAGGTCAGGGTCAGCTGCCCTCCCTGCGCCTCCATGTTGATATCCGGCGCGCCGAATGCGAGGTCCTTGAACCGCGCCAGGAACAGGCGATGCTGCGAGACGACCTGCCCGTCCTTCAGTAGCTGCGCGAACGCGCCCGCCTTGCGCGGATCGAGCGCATCCCACTCCGCGCGATCGAACCGCCCGAGCGGCGTCGATGCGTTCGCCGGCAAACTGACGGATGCGCTCTCGTCCAGCGCCAGCCCCCCGGCGAGCAGAAACAGCCCGTACCGAAGCTCGCCGCACCACGCCTCTGTCGTGTCGTTGACGCCATACACCGTGACAACGCCGTCCTCTTCCACAACAAACACTGCCACCGGCTGGAACGCCCGTCGCACGGGGTGATATGCAAGCTTCCTGCGCAGGTAGTAGTCAACGATCGTCCACCCATGAGTGACCGGCCAGGAATCGTTGTACATCCAGAACACCGCGCACGCGCTGCTGAACATGCGGCGGCGGTAGTTGGCGATGTATTCCTGTAAGCCCTCGGCCTGGAGCAGGGCGCTGACGAACGCGTATTGCTCCCAGTCCATCGCCAGCGGATCGCGCCCGGTCCAGAATTCCACCGTGGCGTACGCGCGGCCGATCTCGCCGGGCCGCGAACCGGTTGACGCCAAGGGATTGTCGTGGTGTTCCCAACTCGGCGACAGCAGGCGCCGCTGGTCGTCCGGGATGAACTGGCGCAGGGTTGCGGGCGACGACGCGCCGAGCACGCCGCCCTCGTTGGCGAACCGGTCCACGAAGCCGCGGTACTGCCACCAGTCAGCCGGCCCCGGGGTCAGAATCGAGACGCCCCACGGGTGCTGGTCGCCGACGGTCGGATCGTTCGGGTGCCGGAAATCGGGCGACCACGGCGAGCTGATCCAGTGCAGCGTGGACGGGTCTTCCGTGCGCACGATGAGCGGGATATCGTGATGGAACATCGCGTAGTGCGGGTGGGTGCGCGCGCGGTCGTCGTACCCCCAATCCCAGTCGCCCCACTCGATCTCATTGTTGCCGCACCACACCACAAGCGCGGGATGATGCGCCAGCTCGCGCACGACGTGCGTCACCTCGCGGCGCACCTCAGCCGCAAACTCGGGATCATCCCCGGGATACTTCGAGCAGGCGAAGACGAAGTCGTGCCACAGCAGCACCCCCGCCTCGTCGCACGCCTCGCACAGCGCGTGATCGGCATACACGCCCCCGCCCCACACGCGCAGCATGTTGAAGTTCGCCTCCACCGCCAACCGCACCAACTCGCGATGGCGCTCCCGCGTCACCGCGCTGTGCAGCAGATCCGGCGGCACCCAGTTGCCGCCTTTGCAGAATACCGGTCGGTCGTTGATCCGCAGGACACAGTAGCTCCCCTCGACCGGGTGCGGCGACTGATCCATCTCAACGCGGCGCACGCCGGTGCGGCGGGTGACGGATTGCGTCTCCCCGCCCGCCGCCAGCGCGACCTCAACGGTGTAGAGATACTGCTCGCCGTGATTCACCGGCCACCACAGCCGCGGGTCGGCGATGTCGAGCGTCAACTCGCGGCGGCTCTCGCCGGGCTCGATGGTCACCGGCAGCGTCGCCTCCTGCCCGGTCTCGATGATGCGCGCGCTCAGCGTGCCTTCCGCCGCCTGCTCCCCGACGCCCTCGAGCGCGGCGCGCACGTGCACCGTCGCCGTTGACAGATCATCGCTCGGCATCGCGAACACCGTCACCTGACCGAGGCGCGGAGCCGTGAGCCACGCCAACTCCACATCGCCGAGGATGCCGACGTTCATCAGGCGCGGGTTCCAGTCCCACCCGCCCTGGTACTGCGGCTTGCGCAGCCAGTGGCGCTTGGTCAGCAGGTCGGTCGGCGCGCCGGAGTACTCCGCGCCCGGCTTGTCCGCCGCGGCGTGCATGCCCGTGCTGATCCTCACCACCAGCAGGTTGTCGCCCGCCCGCAGCTTGCCGGTCACGTCAAAGCCCGCCGGGCGAAAGGCGTTGGCGTGGTGCCCGATTGCCTCGCCGTTCAAGACCACCGTCGCGTCTAGCTCCAAGCGCTCGAACACCAGGCTCGCGTTGGCTTGCAGCGCCTCCGGCGGCACGGCGAAGCTATGACGGTACACCCAGAACATCTCCTCCACCCAGCGCGCCTTGAGCGAGTTGAGGCCGACGTTCGGGTCGTCGAGCAGACCGGCTTCCATCAACACCTGGTGCACCGGCGCCGGCACCCGCGCGCGCAGCACGCCTCGCCCGGGAAGCGCGTCGCCCATCAGCTGCTCCGGCGCGACCAGGAACGCGCCTTCTGCATACGCCAAATCCCACGTCCCGTTTAACGACAGCGATCCGCTCATCACATGCCCTCCGCCGCGTGGCGACGCATCGCCGCTTGCAGCTCATCCCGGTTCGGCTTGCCGTCTATGTAATCCGCTTCCCAGAACAGGATCTGCCTGGCGCCCAGCGTGCGCGCCAGGGCAACGTCCGCCTCGACCTCCTCCACCGACGACGGCACCCATGCATAGAGCCACACGTCCACTTTGCCCTCCGTCTCCTCGCGTACCGCGTTGTACGCCTTCTCCGCGTCGCCGCCCGCGAGGTAGTACCCGGCCGCCACCGCCGCGTCCATCAGCTCTTCACGCGCCCACGTCTTGACGTCGAGCAGCAGCCCGCGCAGATTGCCGTGAATCCGGTCCTGCATTCCGCGGTAGCACCAGGGATGCGCCACCATCACCGAAACCGGCATGTCGCGTTTCCGCGAACCCACGAGCTTTCGCACCGCACGCATGAACTCCGTGTGCGGCCCCGCGCGGAACCGCACCCACCGTTCGTCGCCGTTCGGCACGTCGTGTGGGTCAACCCCATGCTTCGCCTTGAAGCCCGCGACCAGCGGATCCTCGTACCCGTGATCGGCGACCCCCTCCCCATCGGTTTGCGGGTTGTCGCGCACATCACCCGTGCGAATCCAGTCCAGGAAGATTCCGTCCACCTCATAGTTCTCGACGATCTCGCGGACGATGGCCAACTTGTATTCCATCACTGCGGGAAACGCGAAGCTCTGCTGTGAGCGGTAGAACTCGCCGTCGCGCTTGCGCCAGCGGCTTTCCGGGTGGGCGATCGCGAACCGGCTGCGGATTCCCCAGCCGTGGTCGTCCTCGTTGATCGAAAGCCACGCGTGGATCTGCAGGCCGATCTCGTGGCCGTAGCGCACGGCTTCGGCAAGCGTGTCGAAGGCCCCGTAGTCATATCGTTCGATTCTTGCCAACAGCGCCGCACGCGCATCCGGCGTCATTTGCGTGTAGCGTTGGGTGAACGCTTCGTCCTCCGGCGTCGTCGGGTGCCAGAAGTTATTGTCTTCCCATTTGCCCTGCGCGTCCATCAACGTGCTGCGATAGAGCGACCGCCCGCCGTCGAGGCAGCGCCAGTACACCCGCGACCACCCGCACGCCTTGCAGGCGTCCAGCATGTGACGCACGCCCTGCGGCCCCCACGCCACGCCCTCGCGCAGCATCCAGTCGGAGTGCGTCAGCGGCGCGCTCAGAATCAGCCTCCGCCCAGAGGCTTCGGCGGATGCGCGGTCGCCGAGAGGTGAATCCTCCGTCGCCGACGCGATGCCCTGTATGCCCATCCCTGCCATTGCCCCTACGCCCGCCATGAGGAATCTCCTGCGCCCGAGCCTCATGCTGTGCCTCCGCGAGTCGATTGACCGCGCCAAGCAGCGATCCGCGCCGCGCCTCGCCTCCCGCGCTTGACTCATCCGCACGCCATGTTTCGCTGGCGTGGCCAGCGTTTCCCTGCTCCACTTCCGAACGCGACCACCGCGCGCGCCGCCGCCATCTCCCGCATTGCCTCAGCAAGGGCGTACAGGTGCGCCCGTCGAAGGGACAGCATGAGAATTGCCGTGCCAATGGGCGCCGCCCGGGGCGTCGCATGATCTGCAGACTGCCGTACAATCCCAATCCGGATAGGCCTATGAAACGATTCCTTCTCTGCAGCCTGGCCTTCGCGCTGCTCGGCATCACCGCGCTCGCAGCGCCGGCCGACTCGAAACCAACGCTCGCCTTCCTCGGCCAGCGCGACGGGCGCGTTGAGGTGTACTCGTGGTCGGTCGGAGAAGCTGCGCCGCGGCAGTTGACCGACATCGGCGCCTCGTGGGCCGCGGACCTTAGATGGTCGCCCGACGGACGGCGGCTGTGCGTCACGCTGAACCAGGAGGGGCTCGGCCTGTGGGTGATTGACGCCGCCAACGGCGAGGCGACGCGCCTGACGCCTGTTGAAGAAGACGCCCTGGAGCCCCGTTGGGATGCGGATGGCGCGATACTGTATTTCTCGGCCGGTTCGACGTGGCCGTCCACCGCCCCCGTCTGGCGCCGCCAGGATGCGCCGACCGCCGACGATCCGGAGTTGCAGCGCATTTACCGCGTACCTGCCGCCGGCGGCGACATCACCGCCATCACCGGACCCGGGCGCTACTTCGACCTCGCGCCCGCGCCCGGCGGCGGAGTGATCTTCGGGGAAGACCTCGGCGACGGCACATCGCGCCTGGTGCACGCGGGCCGCGACGGCACGGTCGTCCGTTACTGGGAACCGCAGGCAGGCGCATGGCTCGGCGCTCCCGCGCCCTTCGGGGAAGCGCTGGCTGCGGAGCAGCTCATCGGCTGGGATGCGAGCCTGGCGCTGCTCTCCAACGGTGATTGCAGGACTTTCGCGCACGACCACTTGGCCTGGTTCCCGACGTGGAGCCCGGACGGGAAAGGCATCCTGGCGGAGACGGTCTTCAACGACCGCCGGGCTATCCTGTGGGCTGACCCGGGACGTGGCACGACCCGCCTTTGGGGCCGCCCGAGCGGCGATTGGAACGAGTGGAATCCGCAGTGGTCGCCCGATGCCAAGCTGGTCGCATACACCAGCGACAACGGAGGGAAATGGCGCGTCTGCGTCGCGACCCGGTCCGGCAGAGATCTCGCGGCCTCGCCGGACAACTTCGAGCGAGGGTACGCCGGCGTCTTCCGGCCGCAGGGAGGCGCGAGATGAGACTCCGCTCCGCCCTGCTCCTGGTGCTGCTGAGCTGTGCCGCGCCGTGCGCCGCCCGCGACGCGTCGGGTAAGCTCGACAAACTCGTCCTGCCCAACGAATGCCGACCCGCTCTGGCGATGCCCGGTGACAGCTTCCAAGTACTAGTCCGCGATGGCGAGATAAACGCGGAGGTCACCGTGATCCTCTCCGGGCGCGACGCGCGCGCTGCTCTCGATCTGCGCGCGACCGGCCGCCGCGAGCCGGACGGCGCTGCATGGTTTCGCGCGACCGTGCCTGCGGATCTTCTCCCCGGGGCGTATTCGCTGACCGTTCAGCTCGGCGCGCAGTCCGACACCAACCCGCGATCCGTCTTCGTCGTCGAAGGCTTTCCCACGGACTACACAGTCGCGCAGCTCACCGACACGCACATCGGCTCCGGCCGATTCCCGGCGGCGGAGACTCTGCGCTCGCTGGCCGCCGAGGTCAACCGGGAGAAGCCCTTCCTCATCCTCATCACCGGCGACGTGACCGACCACGGGGAGCCGAATGAGTACCAGGCATTTGTCGAACTGCTGAGCTGCTTCGACGCGCCGACGGTCGTCTGCGCGGGGAACCACGACCGCAATCGCCCAACGCTCGACAGCGCGTTCCTGGAATACTGCGGGGATGCGAACTACTTCTTCAACGTGGGATCAGATCGTTTCGTGGCCTGCGACACCGAGTTCCGCTGGACTGACTGGCAGAGGGATCCCCAGTGGCTCGCTGTGGTTCACGCGCTGCGCGGCGAGCCGTCAACCCGCTGGCGCGTGCTCTTCACCCATCGCTACGAGCCGGGGATGTCCCACCACCTCCAGCGCTACCTCTACGGGAATCGCCTCTTGGCCTACGTCGCCGGCCACTGGCATCACGACTTCGTCGGCGAGTTCCCGGGTGGAACCAAGTGGATCGCCACCGCCCCCTCCGTCGCAGGCTGCTGGCGCATGTTCGACATTGGGCCGCAGGGCATCGCCATTGGCCCGCTGCGACGGACGACCGGCGGCTAGTCCGGACTATTCATGACGAGCGCGCGTTTCGGACACACCGCCTGCCTGGGCAGTCATGAATTATCCGCGAGCAGCGACTGTGGCGTACGCACGGACCATACGGCCGACCTGCGATGGGTATGAATAATCCAGGCTAGTCCTCGCGCCGGCTGCCCGCGATCTTCCGGATCGTCCACAACAGCATGACCGCCACCATGGATCCCGCCACGGCGACCCTGGTGACGTCAACCACCGGCACCCACCGTTCGCTCTCTTTCGTGACGATGAAGCAGCCCAAGGGCTGAACGTTGACCCCCAGGCCGCCGCCTCCCCCGACGCCCTCCTGGCCCTGCTCGGCCTCGCCCTGACGGCCCTGGCCGCCGCCCCCGCCGCCGTACGACACGCGCGCGACCGGTATGATGGTCTTGCCGGCGACCTCGCGCGATTCACCGTACGCCGTCTCGACCCGCGCGGTGCCTGCCACCTGGTCGAGCATTTCCTTCACGCGCTCAAGCGCCATAGTGCCACCTCCTCACTGCTTTCTACTCGTGGCGTGGTTTTGGCCGCGCCACGCCCGCAGCACTGTCACGGAAGAACGACAACGCCCGGCCACGTTGCCGCGACGCCGTCCCTGAGAGCCCGACGTCAGCCCGGGCGCTGCGGGTTCACGAAACCCACAGCGTCCGCTCACCGTCCACGACCCATCGCGTGTCCTTGCGAATCACGCGATAGGTCTTGCCGACGCCGGCATTGAGCCCCGTGGAGTACCCCCCTTCAACCGTAACCTCACTCTCACTGATCCATGTGATCGTGCGGGCACGCAGAATCATGCCCGGCTTCCCCGTCGCCTGGTCCACGAACCGGGCATCCGTCAGCGAGCATCGCGAGAACGGCTTCACCCCTTCGTCGCGCATGAACTGCTGCATCAGATCGTCCCCCGGGTCGTGATCTTCGTCCTGCCCGGTCGCCAGGAAGTAGGCGTCCGCCGAGTTGCGTTGCATCTCGTAGCGGAAAACCGCCTCGCGAATCGCGTCTTCCGCCGCCGACCGCGGGCCGATGGTCATGTCCTTGGTCAAGATGCGATCCGCCGGCACGAAAATGTAGAAGGGGTCGCCGTGAAGATACGCCTTCTGCCCCGGGATCGCCTCCACGTCGTGCGCGTCGCCGGTTGTCCACGCCGCAATCCGGTACCGCTTCCCATCCGAGAACAGCAGCAGGTAGTCCTCCGGCGCCGACTCGAGTCGCTTGACGAAGCGCATCCCCGTGAGCGCCTTCACCAGTCGCTCCATCGCCCGGTAGGCGGGCTTCGGCTGATAGTCCAGCGTCACCGTCCCGAAATGATGCTCCGGCTCCTTCGGGTCCGGTCCGTCATCGTGCCAGTCGTACCAGATGGACAGCGGCACCCCCGACATCAGATTCGTCAGGAACTGCCGCGGAAGGTACTGCCCCTGGCGCTTTTCGTCGAAATCATCCCACACGGACGAGTACCCCCACTCGCCCGACAGAATCGGCATGTCGGGTCGGTCGGGGCAGTACCGCGCGATGAGTTCCCGCAGCCGCTCGTAGTCCTCCGCCGCGGTCTCCGGCGGCTGCTTGCGGTAGGGGTGAACCGTCACCCCATCCACGAGATCGAGCAGCCCCTGGCGGAAACACTCCTCCAGGAAGTCCATCGGGATGCCTGAGGTCGCCGGCGCCGCACAGAGCGCTCCGGCATCGGCCTGCCGAATCGCCGGGAACACCACCTTCGCCAGAGCCATGTAGTCGTTGACACTCGGCTGCGGCTTCCAGAACCCGATGTTCGGCTCGTTCCACAGCTCCCAGATGATGCCGCGCCCGCGGTAGCGCCCGGCCGCCGCCGCCGCGAACCGCGCGAACGCTTGCCGGCCTTCTTCCGTGCGCACGCTCTGGTCGCTTTCGTACAGCGAATTACCGTAG
>CP070648.1:425347-444752 GCA_020354555.1 Armatimonadota bacterium
CGGCGTCATTCAGGTGCGCAACATGAACCGCGACCTGTACCTGCCGGTGACGACGGCGCTGAAACGCTTCACCGATCCAGATCTGCCGGAGCGCGTCGACGAAATCGCGGTGCAGATCGCCGATGCAAGCCAGGTCGTGCCATCCTCGTGGGTGATGCGGCGCATTCTCGAGCGCGCACACCGGGGCGTCGAAGACTATCAGATCATCATTCCCAACGAGCTGCTCGAGCAAAGCCAGCGCACGCAGCGCATCTTCAACATTGTCATGGGATCCATCGCCGCATTGTCGCTGCTGGTGGGCGGCATCGGCATCATGAACATCATGCTCGCCACCGTCACCCAGCGCGCCCGGGAGATCGGCGTCCGCCGCTGCATCGGTGCCACCCGCGGCGACATCGTGCGCCAGTTCCTCGTCGAGTGCCTCGTCATCACCACCATCGGCGGCATCTTCGGCGTGGTCGGCGGCATTACGGGGGCGCGGGCGATCTCGTACTTCGCCGACTGGAAGACCGTCGTCTCCGGCACAGCAGTCATGCTGTCGCTCGTCGTGTCGTTCTCCGTCGGGCTGATCTTCGGCCTCTACCCGGCGATCCGTGCCGCCATGATTGAGCCCATGGAAGCCCTGCGCGCGGAGTAGGGGACTCACGACACGGCGCAGGGCGGGATGCACGGCCCCATCGCGTCAAGGCGCCGGCTCAGAGCCCTGCGACTCCTCCGCCTGCCGGCCCAGCGTGTGCTGCAGCTCCAGCATGCGCTGCAGATCCCGGCGCGTGATCGCCCCCATCTCGATCAGAATCTCGCCGATGTACTTGAAGGAACCCCGCTGACGGCGCAGTGCTTCCTCGACTTGCTCCGGCGTCACCAGCCCGTGCTCCACCATCAGCTCGCCCAGTAGCGGACGCGACCGCGGCGCCGTGTCTCCGCCCTGAGTGCCCTCGGATTCCTCATGTGCCGTCATCTTGCCGCGCCCTGCAAATCGGAAGTGCACTGCGGACACCGCGTCGCCTTGATCGGGATGGCGGAGAAGCAATACTGACAGTCCTTCGTCGTCGGCTCGGCCGGAGGCGCTTCCGCTTTCCGTCTCGCCCGATTGATCCCGCGCACGACGAGGAACATCGCGAAGGCGACGATCAGAAAGTTGATGATGGTGTTGATGAACGCCCCGTAGTTGATCGTCACCGCGCCGGCGGCTTTGGCGTCGGCGAGGGAGGCGTATGGCCCCGCGGGCCCGCCGGATTTGAGAACGGCGAACAGATTCACGAAATCCACATCACCGAGAACCAGCCCGATCGGCGGCATGAGGACATCGGCGACGAGCGACTGCACGATCGCGCCGAACGCGAGACCGATGACGATGCCGACCGCCATGTCAATCAGGCTGCCCTTCATCGCGAACTCTCTGAACTCTTTGAGCATCTCGAGTCCCCTTTCCCGGTCCGAGATCGGCGGAGTTCATATGGTGCGCAGGTCGCCGACCGCTTGGCCGACGAACGGCCCGGTTGCTCTGCGCCCGGCCGCCACCGTGCTTTCGGCGCCGCGGGCCGGCGTCCTTGTGACGACGGCGCACATCGGAGAGCAAGGACTCCGGGGGCCTGAAAGAGGACCTTCGCTGGCCTCGCAGATTGCGGTCGTGGCACGAGAACAAGCGCGTAGGGGCGCGCATGGCTCATTCGCCGCCGGCGGCATGTCGAGCGCGGCAGCGGTGCTAGTACGGTATGTCAAACGCGCGGCACAGGAAGGCCGCCATCTGAGCGCGCGTCACGCTGTTCGTCGGGCAATAGCGAGGCGGAGGTCCTATGGCACAGCCGCTGGTGGGGGGAACGGTCCACGAGCCGGGATCCGCCAGGCGCTCGATCCAACCGTAGAACGGATGCGTCTCCGCGACATCGTCGAATGTCGGCGTGCCGGGATCGAGCCACGTCGTGCCGTTGGCCTTGCACAGGAATACGGCGATCTGCCCGCGCGTCGTCGCCGAAGTAGGGCAGTACCTGCCGCCGCCGCAGCCGCCAGTGGGAGGAATGCCGCCCCACGAGGCGGGATCCGCCAGGCGCTCGATCCAACCGTAGAACGGATGGGTCTCCGCCACGTCGCTGAACGTCGGCGCGCCGGGATCGAGCCAGGTCTTGCCGGCGGCTTTGCAGATGAAGACCGCCATCTGGCCGCGGGTCACGTTGTTGGTCGGACAGTACAGCGGCGGATCCGCGCCGCACCCGCCGGTGATCCCCTCGCGGAAGATCGCCTCGATATACGGCCGCGCCCAGAAATCCTTGGCCACGTCTTCGAAAATGCGAGGCTCGAGGTCGAAGTCCAGAGCAACGGTCGCGCCGGCGTCCACGGTGACGGCGGTCTGCGTCTCGCTGTAGTACCCCTGCTGCGACACCGTCACGACGTACTGCCCGGGAGGAAGGTCCGGGATGGTGTAAGTCCCGGTGTCATTGGTCGCCGCCGACCTGACCAGCTCGCCGCCGAGGTACGCCTCGACCGTGGCCCCGACGAGGTCCGCCAGCGTGTCCGCGTCGCGCACCCGCCCGCTGATGACGCCGGGCATGAGGAAGAGAAACGGCTTGTACTGCCAGTTGAAGTATGCGTCCTTCTGGTCGAAGAAGTGGGCAGCGTACACACCGTTCTTGTCAATGAACCCGCTCTGCCCCGGCGGCAAGATGTTGACGGCGGGCAACCCCAGGTCGTCTCCGACCTCGACCACCTGCATGTAGGTGCCCTTGTCGTTGATGTTGTACGGGATCGCTTCCATGTCATCGAACGTGACGGACGGATCCGGATCCATGAGGTCTATGATGAGCTGCACGTGCTGCCAGCCGATCCACGCGCGCAGGTCCCCGTGATCCCACCAGTACACCGGCTTGTTGTTCCAGTTCGACAAGTAGGCCTGCAACGGGTTGAGCAGCTGCGGCAGGTCGGCGAAGGCGCGAAAGCCCTGCCACTCCTGGTCGCCCTCGCCGCTCACGGGCAGGCGCGGGTCGACGCCGACGGCGCGGATCGGATAGCGCCCTACGTGCCAGTAGCCGATATTGCTGAAGCGGTCGGCGCACACGAAGTTGTGACTGGTCACGATCTGCTGGACGCCTTGCTCGAACTCAGCGATGGTCGTCGCCAGGTTGAAGTCGAGAAACGCCGCGACGGTGCCGGCCTCGTCATTCCAGTACGTCATGTGCATCGCGAAGGCGATATTGCCGGGCAGGTCGGCGCCGATGACCGGTCCGTGGACAGTGCGGTAGACATCGTAGTCAACCGGCGATCCCCCGGCGACCTCGATGTGCTCCACGCGGTGCTCCACGTCGCGCCACGCGCTCTGGTACCAGTACTGAGTCTGCTGCGCCGGGTTGAGCGTTTCGATGACGGTGTCCCGGTTGTCGGAGGCCCCGCTGGTCGTCGTCCAGGCGAGGTCGCAGTTGCGGCCGATGAGGATGGACGGCCACCCAGCAAACTGCATGCCGGCGCAGTGAAAGCCAGGGGCGTGCAGGTCCGCCTCGTTGGAGATCTGCGGCTCGTCGTAGCCCATCTGCGGCGCGCCGAGGAGCATGGGGTTCCCCGTGGCCGACTTCGAGGTATCAACCACGTTGGCGAAGCTCCCGAGCTTCGTCGGCAGGCCCAGTTCCTTGAGCACGCGCAGGAAGTCACGCTCTTCATCCCGCATACGCTGGACGACATCGGGGGAGATGCCGGGGAAGGAGTTGCGCGGGAGGCCGGTATCCGTAAGCGCGGCTGCGGCTCCGCCGGCGGGCGGAGGCGGCGCCTCTGCATCCGGAATCGTCGTCGGCGCGGTCGGGTCGTTGAGGGGAAACCAGGCGTTGAACGCGTCCCAGCCATTGGCATCCAGGTAGGCCTGATTGCTCAACTCGTTGCCGCCGGCTGCTCCGAAGCGCCGCGCCATCATTTGCATGATCGCCATGGAGTCGGTGACCGCCCACGGCTCGGGCGTCACGCCGAGGTCCCAGAACTCCTTGGGCAGTTTGTTATCGGGGTCGGCGACGGCCTCCGCGATGTAGGCGTTGATGCCGTCGCGGTAGCTCTGCAGCATCGTCTTGAAACGTTGGGCCAGCGCGTCGAATTTCGCCTGGCGCTCGGCTTCCGTGTAGCCGTCGCGGCGCACCTGTTGGTCGTGGCCGATGTAATCCGACCCCAGCAGCGCCGCCAGCGTGCCCTTCCCGTCGCGACGGTACAGCTCCAACTGGTACAGCCGGTCCTCGGCGGTGGTGTAGCCGTTGGCGTAGAACAGTGCCGGCTCGCTCGGGGCATAGATATGCGGCACGCCGTAGTCATCGCGGCAGACCCAGACGGTCTCGCCGCCGTATTCCAGGGAATAGACGCGCTCGAAGGTGATCTGCGCGACAGCAGCGGTCGGGAGCAGCGCGGCAAGCGTCAGTGTAGTCGCGATGCGGTACCAGGTCCTCACGTGCGCACCTCCACAGAAGGCTGGGTTCTCCCCCCGTGCTTCGGGCGACAAGGCTGCGACTGGGCCTGAACGACCGCCCGCGCTGTCGGCACTGACGCGGGTGTATCGGGTCCCAGAATCACGCGTATTATGCCTATTCTCCCACACCCCCGTCCCCTCCTTCGGGGGGCGACATGGCAGCGGACACCGAGCGGGCCTGTGGCGCACCGCCGCCTGCTTTCTTATCGACGTTCGTGTACTAGGAAAGGACGCAAGAGCCGGCGGGGCACCTCCCAAACGAACCTCGTCCGGAGGAGTCTACGTGTATTATTCGCGCTGCGTCAATACACGAGACTCTGTAGGCGTATGCCACGGCATGAAAGCCCTTTCACCCCGCCGCCGCCGGCCCCGGTCGCTCGATGAAACACCGCCCATGCGGCAGGAGCTTGCTCCCCGCCCGTAGTATCTGTCCACCGACGCTGGGCGACCGAGGAGACGGCAAGGCGATGCAGGGGACGCTTTCTGCTCTCCGCGGTTGCGCCGCCGGCGCGTGTCGCCGGCGCGGGGCACGGGGAGACTCGCATGCGCCTTGATTCCTATAGCAAGCGGCCGCGACCGAGCCGTTTCCCGTTTCACCTGCGCCGCTCAGGCGTATCGCCAAACCGTCCGCTGCATCCTCCCTCTCGACTCGAACAGTACACAGCGCTTGGCTCGTCGGTCCATCGGCGCGGGATGCCGACCTGAGCCTGCATGACAACCACTTGGGGGTGACGAGATGGCACGGTCGTATCGGCAGAGTGATTCAGCCCGAGCAGGGCGCGTGATCTGCCGCGCCCCGCGCTCACCTGGAATGGTGGCCGGTTAGTCCGGCCCGAAGGGGGCTGCCATGCCAGAACTGTCTCCTGTCTTCATCAACCCAAAGGACGCTCAGGAGATGATCCTCGTGCCCGCCGGGCAGGCCGTTTTCGGCGACGCGGCGGACGACTCGCAGGATCGCAAGAGCTCGCAGTTCCAAGCCCATCTGCCGGACTACTACCTGGGCAAGCATCCGGTCCGCAACTGGCAGTATGCGCAATTCCTCGACGACGCACATCCGGCTTCGTCCGACCTGGAGAAGTGGATAGCATTTGACGCCGGCTGCCACGTCGTGCGGACGGACGACGGCTATCGTGTGCGCGGCGAGGAGGACCGGCCGCCGGCGCAGGTCGCCGAGCTGGAACAGGGCTGGGCGAATCACCCTATGGTCTATGTGTCGTGGTACGGCGCGGTCGCCTACTGCGAGTGGACGGGGTTGCGCTTGCCCACGGAACTGGAATGGGAGAAGGCAGCCCGGGGAGTGGACGGGAGAGCCTTCCCCTGGGGCAACGAGTGGGACGACAGCAAGTGCCATACCGGGGCGCGCAGCGCCGAGGAGCGGACCTGCGTCGTGTGGGACGCGCGGTACGAAGCAGGACGATCGGCCTGGGGGCATTGCCAGATGGTCGGCAACGTCTGGGAATACTGCGCGGACTGGTACGAGGAGGACGCCTACTCGCGCTATGCGCGGGGCGATTGCAAGCCGCCGGCAAGCGGCATGGCGCGCGTGCTGCGAGGCGGCTCCTGGTGCGACGGCGGCATGCGGAGCTTCCGCTGCGCGTGCCGCAGCCATGGCTACCCCGAGGGCCGCTACGCCAGCACCGGCTTCCGCTGCGCGCGCGACGCGCCGTGAGCCCGAGGTAGTGATGCGGTCACCAGCAGCCGGTCCGCGTGTCGTCAGCCCTGGATCTGATACCGGCGGAGTGTGTGCGCAGGAAATGAGTGGTGCGAACGGCTCGTCAACTGAAGCGCGCCCATGGCGGTACGGCCTGATCGGCTGCGGCCGGTTCGGTGTGTTCTGTCTGGAGCGCCTGGCCGGATGGGAACGCGTTCGCCCCGTGGCAGTGACCGATGTGGTCGCTGCGTCGGCCGAGGCCGCCGCGCGCGAGTTCGACCTCGCCGCCTGCGCCACCGTCGAAGAGCTGCTCGCTCGGTGCGACGTGGACCTGGTGCTGCTCTCGACTCCGCCCGATACGCATCACGCCCTGACATTACGGGCCCTCCAAGCCGGGAAGCACGTAATCTGCGAGAAGCCCCTCGCGCTCGCCGTCGAGCAGGGCGATGAGATGATCCAGGCGGCTCGCGCGGCGGGACGGCTGCTCGCCGTCAATCACATGCTCAGGTACAGCCCACTGTCGGCGATAGTCGCGAAGATCATCGAGAGCCGCGTGCTCGGCGAGCCGCTTCACTACTGCTTCGAGAACTACGCCGAGGACGAACGTCTGCCCGCGAACCACTGGTTCTGGGATGCGCGCAAGAGTGGGGGCGTCTTCGTCGAGCATGCGGTTCATTTCTTCGATCTCTACCGGTGGTGGTTCGGGCCGGGGCGCGTGGTGGCGGCACATGTCGAGGCGCGGCCGGGAAGCGAGCGCGTTGATCGGGTGTGGTGCTCGATGCGCCACGAAGGCGGGGTGCTGGGGCAGCAGTACCACGGCTTCGACCAGCCGGTGCGCCTCGACCGGGCGGATCATCGAGTCGTCTTCGAGCGCGGCGACCTCGCCGTGCTGGGTTGGATTCCCGTCGCGCTCCGCGTCGACGGCATCGTTGACCCGGAGCAGCAGGATCGGTTGGGTGAGATCTGTCAGGGCGGTGACCTGCAAGTGCTCCAGCGCTACAAAGGCGTGGAGCAGGTGTGCCGCGGGCGGGGCAATCAGTACCGGGTGACTGCGCGCGTCGCGGTGAGCCGAGAACTGGATGATGACAAGGCCTCGATATACGGGGACATGCTCAGGTCCCTGTTCGACGACCAGTTATCGGCGTTGGAGCGCCCGGGACATATCCCGCGGGTGCGCGTCGAGGATGCCCGCGAGGCGCTGACGATGGCGACGGACGCCGCGCGGTTGGCTCAATCGCAGAGGACAGACGATGATTCCGGGCGTTGAACGATTCCCGGATAACCCGCTCATCTCGCCGGGGCAGGTCGCGCCCTCGCGCGAGGGGTGGGAGGTGGTCTCGACCCTCAACGCGGGGGCCGTCTCTTTTGCGGGAGAAGTCCTCCTGCTCGTCCGAGTGGCGGAACGCCCGATTTGCGACGACCCCGACGAGTTGGTCGCGCCGATGTTGGACTGCGCGGCCGATCCTCCGGAGATGCGAGTGCTCCGCATCCGCCGCAACGATCCCGACGTGGTTTGCGACGATCCCAGGGTATTGATCTGCCGCGGCCAGACATATCTGACCTCCATCTCGCACCTGCGCATAGCGAGAAGCCACGACGGGCGTCACTTCACAGTGGATGACGAGCCGGCCCTCGCGCCGAACGCTTGGTACGAAGCCTTCGGCATCGAGGACCCGCGGATCACGGAGATCGAGAGGCGTTACCTCATCACCCACACCGCAGTCAGCGAGCACGGCATCGCCAGCGCGCTGGCGTCCACGCGCGACTTCAGGATCCTCGAGCGGCACGGCTTGATCTTCCCACCCGAGAATCGCAACGTGACCATCTTCCCGGAGAGGCTGAACGGCCGTTATGCCTGCTATCACCGGCCCGTCGGCCGTCATATCGCGACGATGGACATGTGGGCGGCTTACTCGCCTGACCTGCAGCACTGGGGCGGGCACGCCAGGGTCATCGGGAGCCGGCCCGGGCGGTGGGATTCGCAACGCGTCGGCGCGGGGACGGTGCCGATCCGCACCGAACGGGGTTGGCTGGCGATCTACCACGGCGCGGACGACTCGCAGCGCTACTCGCTGGGCGCCGTTCTGTGCGACCTCGAACGCCCGGAGGTCGTCCTCGCGCGCTCCGCCGAGCCGCTGCTCAGCCCGGAGGCGCCCTACGAAGTCGCGGGCTTCTTCGGCAACGTCGTCTTCACGTGCGGCGCGGTGCTCCAGGGCGACGACTTGCTCGTCTACTACGGCGCGGCGGACCAGTTCGTCTGCGGCGCCGCTCTGTCGCTGGCGGAGCTGATCGAGAGCCTGGAAGCGTCCTCGACGGCTTGAGCGGGTTGTCCCTGCTGAGTTGCGTGCCCCTTGCCGCCTCCGTGTTGCCCTCTTCTCAGAGGATGCGCGCGCCCGCGCGCTGAATCCTAACCTGACGAATCTTCTGCAGCGTCGCTCCGTCGTGCCGCCGAACACGCAGCACCATGGCGGAAGCCCACCTTCTCGTCCACCGGGCACACTTGCTGCGCCCATCCATTAGCGAGTCGTTGGGCCCGGTGGGCATGCCGGCGCTGACGATGGAGTTGCGGAATGAGAACGCGCGGGCTTCGACCTGAAGATCTCTCGCCGCCGCTGCTCGCGTGGTTCGACCGCGCGCGGCGCGATCTCCCTTGGCGGCGGACACGCGATCCCTATCGCATCTGGGTGGCTGAGGTCATGCTCCAGCAGACCCAGGTCGAGCGGGTGATTCCGTATTACCACCGCCTGGTTGAGGCGTTCCCGAGCATCCGCGCGCTCGCCGCAGGGTCGCTGGATGATTTGCTCCGCGTGTGGGCCGGGCTGGGGTACTACGCGCGCGCGCGCAACCTTCACTCCGCGTGTCGGCTCGCAGTGGAGAAACACGCGGGGCGATTCCCTGACTGTTACGCGGACGCTATGGCTTTGCCCGGGGTCGGCGAGTACATTGCAGGCGCAGTCCTCAGCATCGCTTATGGGCACAAGCTCCCTGCGATTGACGCAAACGCCCGGCGCGTCCTGTCGCGCGTCCTTCTCGAACGCGGCGACGGGTCCGCACGGTCGCGGAGGCGAATCGAGTCCGTCGCTCGCGCAGCGATGCCCGCGGATCGCCCCGGAGACTATAACCAGGCCATGATGGAGCTGGGGGCGCTGATCTGTCTACCCAGGCGGCCGCGCTGCGGCGATTGCTGCGTGGCTAGCTGCTGCGCGGCGAAACTCGCGGGGCGGCAGCGCGAGGTGCCCGCGGTGCGGCGACGGGGCACGCGACGCGGGCGCGTCACGGTCGGCGTGGTGTGGCGTCGAGGGCGAATCCTGATCGCGCAGCGACCACCGCACGGTCTCTGGGGCGGCTTGTGGGAGTTCCCGAACGCAGAACTCGATCGCGAGCACGACGCGCAAGCGGCTCTCGAGCACCTGCTGGCACGAGACTTCGGGATCACTGCGGCGGTCGGCGGGATCGTCGCGGCGCTGACCTACGGGATCATGAACCGGCAGCTCGATCTAACCGCTTACTCATGCACCGGGGTAAGCGGGCGGACGAAGGCGCGACGCCACGCGCATGCGCGGTGGGTCAGGCCGCAGGAGCTTGCGCTCTACGCGCTGCCCGCCCCGCACGGGCGAATTGCGACCGTCGTGGCGGAAGCCGCTGTCGGCTAGGCGCTACCGCTCCCCGGCGGGAGAGCCGGTAGGAGAAACGGCCGCGTTCTCAGAACGACTATAGGGTCTCGGCACTGTACGTGCACACGCGCCGCTCCGGAGTGCGGCGACGCCATGACCCCGCTGGAACCATCTACCGAGGTTCGTTCATTAGGGGAGGACGCAAGGGATGGCAGCGTTCATCCCGAACGGACCTCGTCCGGAGGAGTCTGCGGGCATTACCGGGGCTCCGGTAATACCCGAGACTCTATAATAGGACGCAAGTGAGGGATTGATTTCATGACGCGACGCGGACTCGTCTTCGCCTTATTCATCGGAATCGCAGTGGTCGTTGCCGGCTGCGGTTCTCCCCGGAGCGCGGCCCGGGCGAAACTGAAGCAGATGGGGGTCGCGTACAGCCAGGAGTCGTTCATTGAGCAAGCGGCGCAAGGCAACCTCGCGGCGGTCCAGCTCTTCCTCGAAGCCGGCATGGATCCGGATACTCGGGCTGGCGAGGTCGGGCGAACCGTTCTGGGCGCGGCGACCGAAGGCGGCCACGCCGATGTCGTGCGCGCCCTGCTCGAGGCGGGCGCCGACGCGAACCAGAAAGACTGGCTGGGCCGCACACCACTGATCATTGTCGCTGAGACCGACCACGCAGACCTGGTGCCGATGCTGGTCGGCGCCGGCGCGGACCTCGACGTCGAATATGCCGACTATCCTCTCCTGACCTACGCGGTGACATACGGCTATGCCGACGTAGTGCGAGCGTTGATCGAAGCGGGCGCTGACGTCAACGTCAAGGACCGCGCGGGCGGGACACCGCTCCACTCGACCCGCAGCCCCGCGATGGTGCGAATCCTGATTGAGGCCGGCGCCGACATCAATGCCAAGAACATTCGCGGCTTGACGCGGCTTTGGCTCGCGACCTTTACCGGGGAGGACGAGATCGCACAGATCCTGCGGGAGGCCGGGGCGGAGGAATGAATGGGTCGGGCAAGCCTCGGTCTGCACGGGCGCCCCAACCAGGGGCGCTGGCGACGGCCGTGCGCAATCAGCCCGGCCGTGCTGCGTGCGAACCGCGCGCTCCGCGATCCCGTTGACTGATCGGCGCTCTGGGGGCCGGGCCGAGTGACCCGGCGTCGGGAAAGCTGCCTGTGTGGGTAACGGCGATATTGACGGTTGTGGCGGCAGTCGGCGTGCCGCAGCACGCGGCGGCGGCAGTCCCCGGCGTCGTCACGGTGCGCTCACACGGGGCGGTGGGCAACGGGATCTGCGATGACACCGCCGCCTTTCAATCCGCTGTGGACGCGGCGGCACAGGTGGGCGGCGCCGTATTCGTGGATCCGGTCGAGCCCGGCGGCGGCTATGTGCTGACGCGCACGGTCGTCCTCAAGCGCGGGGTCAGCATCATCGGCAGCCTCGCCGGCATGCCCTTCATCGCATGGGAGGGCGTGCCGCGCACGGTGCAGACCGGCCCCGTCATCCTCGCGCGGCCTGCCCGCGAGCAGTACGAAGGTGCGCGGAAGCAGCCGCTCTTCTCGCTCGAGGGCGGCAACACGATACGCGGGCTGTACATTCTCTACGACACGCAGCCCTGGCCCTCCGACGCGGAGTTCGACGACCCTCAATCGCCGTATCACTACGGCAGCCTCGACGAGCTTACTCGGGGATTCATCGCCGACCACGTCGCCCCGTGCGGCCCGACCATCTACGTGCACCCCGGCGTTGCCTCGACGACCATCGAGGACGTCACCTGCGCCCGCTACTACGACTTCTTCTACACGCCGGGCGGCGGCAAGATCATCATCAATCGCTGCTACCTCTATGGCTACAAGCGCGCCTTCGCGCTGCGGGAAGCGCGCGACACGGTGCGCATCTCCCACATCCATATCGTCCCCAACGTCGAGGGTGCGATCTCGTGGGAACACGCGAAGCTCCACGCCGCCATCACCGCTCACCGGGACAACATCGCCTTCGATCTGGGCTCGGTGGACGGCTACTCGATCAATGACCTCGTCGTCTTCCTCGCGCACACCGGCTTCAAGCTGGGGGCTTCTGCAGCTCAGCCCTTCGCCGACCCGCTGACCGGAGAGAAGGTCTCATTCCGGTGGGGCCAGGGCCCGTGGGGCTCGATGCACAACGTCAAACTCGACAACTGCTCGGTCGGCTTCGACTGCGTGACCGGTACGATTCTGCCCAACCAGCTGACGAATGTCATGGTACACGTCAGCATCGCGCCGACAGATCGCTTCCGCGCGAGGGATGGCGAGGTGGCCCGGCAGGCGGCGTTCGCGATCGGACCGGGTTTTGCCGGCGCAACGCTGCAGATCGCCAACCTGGCGCTCAGCTCCTTCGCCCCCACGCGTGTTGCCGCGACCGCTCGGATGGTGCACGACGCCAACGGCCGCGCTTTCCTGTGGGACTGCCCGCGCGGGAAGCCGCCGGTGGATTACGCCGACCGCGACCAGGCGCATATCGAAATCTTCGGCCTGGTCGTGTCCAACATCCCCGAGACGCACTTGCTCGCCGCGGCCGCCGGCACGCGCCCCAACGTGCGCGTGCGCGGTTTCGTCCACAACGGCGTCGCCAAGCCCGACGGCGAGTTGGAATGAGTGGCGCCGTCCGCCGCGTGTTGATCGCGCCGGGAGCTCGGCCCGAGGGCCGGCGTCGCCGCGGCAATCCATGATCCGAGGCCATTGCGGTATGCCCGAGGGAAGAAAGCACAAGGCATCAGTTCCGCGCGACATGGATCGAAGGACATTCCTCCGAGCCGCGGCGGGCGTGGCAGGAGCGGCTGCCCTGATGCCGCTCGGGTTCGCTTGGGGAGCAGAAGCGGCGAAGCGGAGGCCGAATGTCATCTTCTTCCTCGTCGATGACATGGGGTGGATGGACAGCACGGTCTACGGTAGTCGGTACTACGATACCCCGAACGTGGAACGGCTGGCCCGGCGCGGGGTGCGCTTCACCGACGCTTATGCCGCCAATCCCCTCTGCTCGCCGACGCGCGCGAGCATCATGACGGGAAAATACCCGGCCCGGCTCGGGATCACCACGCCCGAGGGGCATCTGTCTCCCAGGCCCGACGAGCCCGTCTTCCCCACCGAAGCGCCGCCCCACGAGCAGATGCTGCTGCCGCGCAGCAGGCGATTCCTACCGCTCGAGGAGTACACCATCGCCGAGGCGGTGCGCGACGCGGGCTACAAGACGGGCTTCATCGGCAAATGGCACATGGGTCAGCCGGCGAGGTATTGGCCCCCGGCGCAGGGCTTCGACGTCAACATCGGCGGCGGACCGTGGCCGGGCCCGCCCAGCTATCACGCGCCTTATCGGATCAGCACGCTCAGCGATGGCCCGCCCGGCGAGTACATCACGGACCGTCTCACCGACGAGGCGCTGAAGTACATCGAGGAGAACCGGGGCGACCCCTTCCTGCTCTGCTTGTGGCACTACGCGGTTCACGCGCCGTACCAGTACAAGGAGGAACTGACGAGGCAGTACTTGGGACGGCGGGATCCTCGCGGCAAGCAGAACAACCCGATCATGGCCTCGATGCTCAAGAGCATGGACGACGGCCTGGGCCGCGTGCTCGACAAGCTGGATGCCCTCGACCTCACCGACGACACGATCATCATTCTGTTCTCCGACAACGGCGGCAACGAGTACGACCGCGTCGGGCCGGATCAGTGGTTGCCGACCAATAACGATCCGCTGCGTTCCGGCAAAGGGTCGATCTACGAAGGCGGCGTGCGCGTGCCGATGTTGGTGAACTGGCCGGGCGTGGCTGAACCGGGGTCGCAGTGCTCGGAGGTCGTGAGCAGCATTGACTTCTATCCGACGATACTGGAGATGACGGGCGCCGCGCCCCGCCCGGGCCAGATTTTGGATGGAGAGAGCCTCGTGCCGCTGCTCGACCGCACCGGGAATCTCAAACGCGAGGCCATCTTCTGTCATATGCCGCATCGCATACGGCCCGCCACCGGCGCCTTGAATCAGCCCTGCACTTCCGTGCGCAAAGGCAAATGGAAGCTCATCCGCTTCTACGAGACGTGCGAGGAGTTCCCCAATCAGTACGAACTCTACGACCTCGAGCACGACATCGGTGAGACCCGCAACCTCGCCGCGGAGAGGCGGGATAAGGTGAGGGAACTCGATGCGCTGATTGATGCGTTCCTCGAGGGGACGAACGCCGCAGTCCCCATGCCGAACCCGGCCTACGATCCGGCCGCGCTGGCGGCGGCCGACGGCTGGCGTCCGTCGCGCGACTGCGTCCTCATCCGCGGCAAGGGAGCGCTGCGCATCAAGAGCACCGGCGCAGATCCGTTCATCTACACCCACGATGTGCCGCGCGTCGAAGGCGCGCTCACCGTGAGAATCCGGAGCCGGTCAACCGGGGCGGGGGAGGGGTTCGTGTTCTGGGGCACCGAGCAGGCGCGGCATTTCGCCCGCGAGCGCAGAGTGGGCTTCAGCCCGACCCACGACCGCCAGTGGCGGGAATACGAGGTGCGGTTCATCGCCGAGCAGCCGCTCGCGGCGCTCCGCATAGATCCGAGCACTGCGCGCGGCCTGGTTGACCTCGACCGCATTGAGTTGCGCAGGGAAGACGGGACGGCTGTGAAGGTGTGGCCGTTCGATCGCTGACGGTCGCGGCCGAGAGCCCCGGTGCCTGCGGGGTGATCAGTAGGGGATGTCAAACGCCCGGCTTAGGAAGACGGCCATCTGGTCGCGCCGGCAGCTGTTGGTCGGGCAGTACTGGCGCGGCGGTCCCGGAGCGCATCCGCTCGTCGGCGGCGTGGTCCACGACCCGGGGTCGGCGAGGCGCTCGATCCAGCCGTAGAACGGGTACGCCTCCGGCACATCGCCGAACGTCGGCGCGCCCGGATCGAGCCACGTCTTGCCGTTCGCCTTGCACAGGAATACCGCCATCTGTCCGCGCGTGGGTGGGCTACTCGGGCAGAAGCGGCCGCCCCCGCAGCCGCCGGTAAGCGCCGTCCCGCCCCACGACGCCGGGTCCGCTAGCCGCTCGATCCATCCGTAGGCCCAGTGCGTACCATCGGCGTCGAAGCCCCCGGAGAACGGGGCGGTGGCGTATTCCCCGTCGTCCCCGCGCGGCACGTCCGTGAAAGTCGCGGTGCCGGGGTCGAGCCAGGTCTGGCCCGCCGCGCGGCAGATGAATACCGCCATCTGCGCGCGCGTCACGTCGCTCGCGGGGCAGTATTGGGGCGGGGTCGCCGTGCAGCCCCCGGTAATGCCCTCGCGGTAGATGGCTTCGATCTGACGCTGCGCCCAGTAGCCGCAGGGGACGTCATCGAAAACGAACTCGACCCATGGGTTGAATGTGGGCACCAGCGAGTTCTTTGCGTACGCCTTGCGCAGTTCCGCGTCGGCAACGGTCAGCCCCGGCGCCTCGTAATACAGCGTGCGGTAGACCTCAAACCGATATACGGGGGGTGGTCGCAGAATCGGGTCGGTATTCGGAATCGCGTGGTTGACCCACATCCCGCTCGAGCCGTATGCGTGGGCATCACCCGTGCATTGAGTCGTGTCGGTCGCATTGTGATCGTCGAAGTAATACGATGTGTGGCTCGGGTCGGGAATGTCGGTATCCAGGCGCGCCGCGATTACAAGAGATCCGTGGGCCCCCTCGATCAGCTCCCAATCAACGGGCCCCTCAGTCACGGTGTCCGGTACGCCGTCAATGACGACGCCGGAGGTGTTGTGGTTGTTGTGATAGACCATTCCGCTGGCCTCGGGGCTGTAATCCATGAAGTCCATGACGCCCCCGATGTCGTGTACGCGTAGGAACGTGCCGATGTCCTCGCGTTGCGCGTAGTAGATGTGCTGGCGCTGCGTGTACGGGCCGCTGTTGGTGCCGAAGTAGCTGCGGATGGCGCGCACCGGGCCGTCCCGGTTGGCGATGAACGCCCCTCCGCCCTCGGAGAACGTGTACACGGTGCGCACGCACTCGCCCGGCGCGAACTTGTTCTTGTGCATGTCCAAGATGTCCGCGCCCGTCGCCGAGCCGGCGAAGATGCGCAAGCCGTCCTGCATCCACTCGGCCTCGAAGTGCACCTGGTAGTAGTCCGTCGTGCACGTGGAGTCCTCAGGGTTCAACCCGGTGGTGAAGCTTGTCTTGTAGTCTCCCGACAGCAGATTGTACTGGTAGTCAACATAGTCCACCCCGGCGCCGGGATCGAGCGATCCGTCCTGACGGAACAGGTACACGTAGCCCGGCGCGGAGCCCAGAGGATCGGAAATCAGCACCTCGACGCCGCTGCACGGAATCACTCCCGCGGGCTCCGAGAACTCCGGCGGCTGCTGGCCCGCGTCCGCGGCCATAAACACGATCTCGTCGTCGGCGTCGAACATTGGGTTCGGATCCGCACCGGTGAACGTGCCGGCGTCAGTGTAGTCGAGCCGCTGATACCCCCCCGGGGGCAGCTTCCTCGCGACATCGAAGTCAACCACCGCCCGCTCATCAACCTGCACCGGGATCTGCTGCCAACCGCCGTCGTAGCGGAACGCCACGACATTCGCGGGCGGAAGTCCCGTCAACGACGGCACGTCCGCCCCGGTGAAGACGACGGGGTCAACAGGGCGATTCAGAGCCAGCGCCGGTGCGGCGACGAACACAACAGCCAGCGTCACCGATAGGCAGGCCTTCATTCCAAGCAATTTCCGCTCTCCTCGCTCGTGATTCGCGCACACATCACCGTGCATGATAGACGAAGTGGGTATGGGGAGTGTTTCGAAGCCGCGCCTGGACGCACCATCATTCTCCCGCCGCCCTGTCTCTGAGCGGGCTATGAAAGGGTTTGCGGTCAGGGGCGCCATGTCCTGCCTCACGGGATCCAGTAGCAGGAGCACCCCGCCCGATGCGCCGAAACTGGAGTCTGCGAGACTTGCCGTGCTTCCGCCGGACTCGCGGCGGGCGCCCAAGCCGAACGTGCGGGACGATCCGGGCATAGACATCGCCGATTTCTGCGCCGCGCTCAGGGCGCAAACGCGAGCGGGCCGCGGCAGCGGAAGGAAAGGTGAGACATCATGGCGCTGACATTGCACTGGAACCCCGACGGGGTGGCGGCTGAGCTGGCGCACGCGCTAAGAGAGCTGGCAACGGAGTACCCGCTCCGGGAGGGACAAGGAGAGCCGCTCCTCGATTTCGTGCACGGCGCGCCCGGCGAGTCGCTGCGGGTTTCCCGCACGGGAGCGACGATTCGCATCGCCTATGACACTCTGTCCGACAGCTTGCGCGGCGTCGGTGCAGCACTGGCAGGCCTGCCGGAGCAGGGCGCCGACCTCTCCGAGGCCCGCTCTTTCACTACCCTGGGCATTATGCTGGACTGCTCGCGCAACGCCGTCATGGAGGTGGAGCACGTCCGGAAATGGCTGCGGCGCCTGGCACTGTTCGGCTACAACATGATGATGCTCTACACCGAGGATACCTACGAGTTGCCGGACGAACCATTCTTCGGCTTCCTCCGCGGCGGGTACTCACCGGACGACTTGCGGGCGATAGACGACTACGCGGCGCGCCTGGGGGTCGAGATGGTCGGCTGCGTTCAGACCCTCGGCCACCTCCAGCAGATCCTGAAGTGGGGCGCATACTCTAGCGTCCGCGATACGAGCGGCATTCTCCTCGCAGGGGAGCCGGCAACCTACGCGTTGATCCGCAAGATGATTGCCTGCTACGCGCAGAGCTTCCGCAGCCGGCGCATACACATCGGAATGGATGAGGCGCACGATCTCGGCCGCGGCCGCTACCTCGATCTCAACGGCTACCGCCGCCCTTTCGACATCTTCAACGAGCATCTCGCGCGGGTGCTCGACATCTGCGGCGAGCATCACGTCAGGCCGATGATCTGGTCCGACATGTACTTCCGCATGGGCAGCAAGACCGGCGACTACTACGACAAGCAGGCCGTCATCCCCGCGGAGGTGAAGGCGGCGATACCGGCGGAGGTGGACTTCGTGTACTGGGACTACTACCACGCCGACGAACAGACCTATCGCGACTTCATCGGGATGCACCGCGAGCTGGGCAAGGAGCCGGTGATGGGTTCGGGGGTGTGGACGTGGGGCTCGCTGTGGTATGATCGCCAGCGCACCGAGGCCAATGTTCCGCCGTGCGTCGAGGCGTGCCGGCAAGAAGGTATCCGAGAGCTGTTCTTCTGCCTATGGGGCGACGACGGCGCGTACTGCGAATTCGATTCGGCGCTCGCGGGAATCGCGTTCGCCGCGGCGCAGGCGTTCGACGAAGACGGGGATGCCATGCGCGGGCGCTTCCAGGCAATCTGCGGGATAGGATACGACGAGGTGCTCTTGGGATGCGAGTTGGACAAGATCCCGGCGGCGCCGATCCTGTGGGACGATCCACTCCTCGGCTTGCATTGGATCTCGAGCCGGGCGCGCGCCCCGGAATTCTGGCCGCAAGCGCTCGCGCACTACCGCAAGCTGGCGCGCAAGTTCAGCCGCTACCGCGAGCAGGCCGAGCCGGTGGACATGGCCCATGCGGCTCTGCTGGCGAAGTATCTCGCCGCGAAGATAGACCACAGGATGAAACTCGAGGACGCCTACTTCAGCCGCGACCGGGACGCCATGGAAGCGGTCGTCAGGGGCGCGGGCCGGATGATCCGACTCACCGAGACGGTTACGGATTCCTTCCGGCGGCAGTGGCTGCGACGGAATCGTCGGCCTGGCCTGGAGGTTCTGGAAGCGCGGCTGGGCGGCCTGCGCCAGAGGTATGCGGAAGTCGCGACGGCGCTGCGCGAGTTGCTGTCGGGAGCCAGTGAATCAATCCTCGAACTGGACCGCGGCCGGGCCGTTCCGGACGATGCACTGGCACAGTGCAGGGCGCGCCGCTATCGCAGCCTCATTTCCCCCTCCTCGATCACATGACACATGAGGTGGATGGCTGAGCGCGGCGCCGCATGGTAGGGAAATCCGGAAAGCGCGTGGCGCCCTGAGGTCCAACGGCGTCGTGCCGACGCGCAGGGAGAGACATCTCGATACGGTGGGAGAAGGAACGTGAGCGCGTTGCGCGTTCTCGGAGCATTCCTCGTTCTACTTCCAGCAGTCGCGAGTTGTGCGGGGGCGGCACAAACCAAGGGGAGCTATCCAATGTTCGAGACAGACGCTGTCAAGGCATCGGCGGGAGAGTTGAGAATCACGTTCGTGGGGCACGGCACGCTGATGTTCACCTTCGGAGATACGATCATCCACGTCGATCCCGTGTCGCGCGAAGCGGACTACGGCAAGATGCCGAAGGGCGACCTGATTCTCATCACTCACGAACACGGAGACCATCTCGATCCCGCCGCCATCGCCGCCGTACGGCAAGAGGGAACGACCGTCGTGCTTACCGAGAAATGCGCTGCGACCGTCTCGGGAGGCACTGTGATGAGGAACGGGGATGTCCGTACCGTGGGGGATCTCAGGATCGAGGCGGTTCCGGCCTACAATATGGTCCACAAGCGCCCTTCGGGTGAGCCTTTCCATCCGCGCGGGGACGGCAATGGCTACGTCATCACCTTCGGGGACACGCGCGTCTACGTCGCCGGCGACACGGAGAATGTCCCGGAGATGAACAGGCTCAGGGATATCGCGGTGGCGTTCCTGCCGATGAATCTCCCGTACACCATGACTCCCGCGCTGGTCGCGGACGCCGCGCGCGCGGTCCGGCCGAAGATC
>CP070648.1:444852-458487 GCA_020354555.1 Armatimonadota bacterium
CACTTCTCCGATTCCAACGCACTTGGCCCCGTTAGCTCTTTCGTAGAGGATAAGGTCGCGCTTCTGGCCAGTCGCGCCCTCGAGCCTTACGTCGAATTCCTGATAGCGGACCGCGAGCAACGCGTGGCAGCCTTCCTCGAATAGCTGCGAATCCCGGCCATATCTCTGTCTGACTAGATCGCCTAGCGATTTCACCTGACCGGCCTCTCACGGTTTGGCCGATTCGGGGCGGCCGATAGGCAGTATATCATACACGTCGGCACAGCGGAGGGAACGAGGAATCGTCCCCGTTTATCGTACCTGCCTACTAGCACCCGCTACCAAGCCAGCGCACCATATGACCACCGCATGGGCGGTAGCGGGCCGTAAGCTCGTCGGGATCACCATCAGTGACCTGCCTTACTGTGAAGAAGGGCGACGGTTCCTTTGAAGTCTACCCCCCACCATCCGCGCCAGCCAGTACGCCTGGAGCCACGTGCATACGCCATAGCCGTTGTAGTGGAAACACCCCCGCCGGAATCGCGGCGCCACCCGCTCCGGGTCATCCACGTACAGCCACCGCATCGCGCGATCGTCATATGCCGCGAGGATCTGCTCCGCAATCGCGAGATACCTGGGCTCGCGCAGATGCTTGAAGGCAAGAGCATTCACCACCGCGATGTGGAACGCATCGCCGAGCGCGCTGTCCGTGATCTCCCCGTCCGGCGGCGGCGCGGTGGTGTTCGTCCTGGGGTCGTAGCGAATCGTCTCGAACGACAGCCCGTTCGGCTCGCGCCCGCTCACGTCTTTCGCCGCGCCGACCAGGAACAGGTTCGCATGCCCATCCGCCCATGACCGCCACGCCGAGGCCAAGCCGTCGCGCCGCGCTTCGTCGTACTGCCTGACCGCATCGAGCAGATACGCGTACATCTCAGCCACATAGGGATGCGAGACGTAGGGCTTCTTCACCCGCGCGGCCTCATCGAGGAAGCTCTCCATCAGCCGGTTCCCGGCCGCTGCGATGATCGCCTCATACGCCGCGCGCGCCTCGGGCGTCTCGTTATAGTGCCAGTCATAGAGCTGAAACGCCGCCATCAGCGCGTGGTCGGTCGTGCCTTGCCGATAGTTGCCCGCGCGCTCATCCACGCTGCCGTCCGGGCGCGTCTCGAGGTACCCGTGCGCGCGCCAGTAGTACGCCATGTCGGCGAGGTCCCGGCGGATGAGGCGGCGCTCCGTCTCGCTCGCGATATCGCTTGCGTGGAACGCGTCGAACGCGTGGGCGACGTAGATCATCTGGTCAACTGACGTGTCGTTCTGATGCGGCCGGGGCACCCACCCGCGCAGCCCGCCGCTGCCGACGAGGCCGTGCATCACGCGGAAGAGGCGATGGGCCTTCTCGGCCACCTCGGGCTCGCGAGCGTAGGCGTAGCGATAGCAGTACGCCTCGAGCAGAGACCCCATGGCCATGTTCGAGTTCTCGTACACCCGATCCACGCCCTCCGGTTGCATCGTCTCGGGATCCAGCGCTGACATCACGATCCCGTCGGCATCGAATAGATGCGCGTCCAGCTTGGCTTCCCAGAAACGGGCTTGCTCTTCGAGATCCATCGGGGGCCCTCCCGGGTTCGGGGAATCCGCTTCGAGGTGTGAAACCACGGCGGCGAGACACGCCAGCGCGACGCATACGAACAGGCCGCGCGGATGGATGCTGCGAGCTGCCAGCGACATGCGCGACGTGCGCGCTCCAATCCAGGGCAGTGCGCGTAGGAGGGAATGCAGTGTGTCCATCACCATGTCACCGCTCGCATGGATACTACTCTGAGCTGCAGGCCCTCCCCTGCCCCGCCCACGCCTCCGCATCCTTGACCCCGCCCCACCGCCGTGCTAGAATCCCCGCCGGCGCGGAACACGGGCCGGCATCACACCACGCCATCGCCCCCTGCGTCCCGCCGCGCACTTCTTCTCGCCCGGGGAGCCGTCATGAAGAGAGTGCTCGTCTCGATCCTCGTCCTGCTCATTGCCACAGCATTCGCGTCTGCCGACCCCGTCCCCCGCTTCGAGCCGACCAGCGACATGCCCCACGGCCTGTGGCTCCCCACCGTCGGCAAGGGCAGGACGAACTGGGAGGTCAGCGTCGGCGCGCGCTTCTGGAAGGACAAGTTCGACCCGCGCAACCTTATCGCCCAGGGCGAACTCGACCTCGGCCCGGGCTTGCGCGCCCACGCCCTCGCGCGGCACAACCGCAGGATTGACAGCCTCAGCGGCTTCGACCCGAAGCTCGACGAGGCCTATGTCGAGGCATACGGCTTCTACACCCAGCCGCACTCAACTGTTTCCGCGAGCCTGCGCGTCGGCCGCGTTCGCTACCTGCGGTTCCCCTACCCCGACGCGATCGCGATGTTCGACCAGGTGCCGGGCGTCGGCGACCTGCAGGGATGGTATCCCACGGGTTACAGCGGAGCCGTGCTGGCGGCCGAGTACGCCCATGACTGCGGCCTCGGCGCGCACTTCTCGGGCATTGTCTGGGCCTTCGACGGCGCGCGCGATAACGGTGACGCGAACGCCATCGAGGATTACGTGTTCTACCGCGAGGACTTCGGCAAGTTTCACTTCGAGGCCCGCGCGGGAGGGATCGCCGCGCGCCAGGCGCCGCTGGGCGCGACCGCTCGCAAGGGCTACGATGTGTTCCTCGGCGTCACCCACAAGGGCTACACCGGCGGTGCGCTGTACGAGAAGCGCGAAGGCGAGCAGGCGTACACCGGCGTGATGATCGTCTTCCCCGACGACACCATCACGCGCGCGCTCGGCAAAGTCGGCTTCGACTACACCCGCGAGCCCGAGGGGTTCAGCGTGCAGGTGCCGGTTCTACGCGGGCGCACAGGGCTAGCGCGGGAGGCACCCGCGGGGCAGATGCAGGTCGGTGAAGTCGTCGCCGTCCGCACGCGGACATTCTGGCAGGCGGGGCTGATCCGCAACTTCTACGAGCACCGCATCTCGGCGTGGGGCGAGACGACCGATCCCGACCTCATCGTGGTCGCCGAGGAGCATCCGATGTACCTCCGGGCCGAGGCGCTCGTCAGTCCGCACACCACGCTCGATTCCGACTGGTTCCGCGATCGCCAGGGCCCGGCGCACAACTCGCGGCTGGTCGTGTACCGCTTCTACCGCGCGGGGTCAGAGTAGCGGATGCGTTCGCCCTAGGCGCTCGTCGCAGTGTCCTTATGATGGGACAGTTACCTTTTCCACGCCGGCCCGCGCGCCTGCGTGGAAAGCGTAGGCAGAAGCCCCTCACATAGGCCTGTAGCGCAACCGCTGCGGCAAAAGGTAACTGTCCCGTTTCCCACGCTCGTGTGCTATCATTGGAGCAGCCGCTGCGCACGCGGCGAGGGGTGGGCGATGCCACGGATTGACACCGGGCCGGGCAGCACGTTCCGTTTTGTGGTGGGACTGGTTGCCGCAGCGCTTGCGATTATCGCCCTCGCCGTCGCCCTGGTAATGGGCAATCTGCGGGCCGAGGTCAATGCCCGCCGCGAACGGCTGCACCGCGCCGGCGTCCCTCTGGCCCTCTCCGAGCTTACTCCATCGCCCGTCCCAGACGATCAGAACGCCGCGCCACTGTATCAGAAGGCCTTCAACCGCCTGCAAGTTCAGCGCGTGGACATCACTGCCCTGAGGAGTTTCATCGCACCGAATACGCGCAAGCCGGTGCGAGCAGAAGTGGAACGCTGGGTGAGTGATAATGACGGCGTCTTCGGGCTGCTCGAAGACGCCGCGCGCCGCCCGTACTGCCGCTTCCCGGTTGACTGGCAGGCGCCCAATCCTCTGGAACTACCTATCCTACATACTCGGGTTATGGCCGTCTGCTCGCACTTCCTGCATGCCCGCGCGATCATGGTTTTGGAAGACGGCCGCTACTCCGACGCGGTCGCCGACTGCCGCACGGCGCTCGCCATGAGTTCGCACGTCGCTCAAGACCCGCTCATGCCGTCCCTGTCCATGGCGTGCTCCATCCGCGCTTCCACATTCGACGTCCTGCGCCAGGTGATGGAGCGCGCGCAACTCGACCCGGCGACCCGCCGCGCGCTGTTCAATGAACTCGCGAAGCCGGATGACCGAAGGCTCTACGCCAAGGCCGCCGCTGCACAGAGCATCTCCGCCACGTGGTGCTTCGACGCAGCGGGAAGCCATTCGGGCAATCTCCGCGAATACCTCGCCAGCGGGACGTTCTCGTCCGGGCCTCGGCCGTGGGCGCCGCTTGTCGCGCTCTACCTGAGCCCGCTGGGCAGGCCGATTCGACTGCGCGAGGAAGTCGAGTACCTCGATCGGCTGGAACGAGGACTGGCCTTTGCGGAGTTGCCGTATCGTGAAGCCGCGCCGCGCTACCGGAAGATCATGGACGAGATCGCCGGCGCTCCCGGCTATTGCTTGCTCACTCGCCTGTCCGGCGACCTGTACTTCCGCGATCAGGATCCGCTGTGGCGCGAGCAGTCCTTCGCGGAGCAAGGAGCGACGCAGGTCCCGCTGGCACTCGAGGCGTACCGCGCCGAGCACGGGGGCTATCCGGATTCGTTGGACGATGCGCGTGCGCCGCGGAAGGTGGGAGCTGGGGCATCGCCCACATCATCCGTGGTCTGGGCGGAAGACGAGCCTCTGCCCTACGAGCTTCCCGAGGATCCCTTCAGCGGCAAGCCTTTCGGCTACCGCCGCGAGGGCCGGGGCTTTGTCATCTACAGTTGGGGCGGCGACCTCGACGACGACGTCGGGCGCGAACTGGATTACGCGACCACGACATACTACTGGAAGCCGCCCAACGGCGACCTGGTGTGGCGGTTCTGGAACTGACCGTCCGGTATGTTCCGCACCGGCAAGCGAAGACCACTCAGGCGGCCTGTCTGCCACGGCCGTAGGCACGCACCCTCACTTCCCATCCGTTGAAGTCACCATGCCCAGGCACAATCACACATTTGTGTGCTTCTTTTCCCATTCTGCGCATCCACGCGGCAGGACATGTGCCACGGTTCAAAGAACGCAACGCACTGAGATTACAGGCGACGGAAGGAGTCACCCATGCGCAGCGCACGGGCCGCATGCCTGGCAGTTCTGGTCGCGTTGCTCGTGGCGAACACCGCCACCGCACTGCAGATCCGTTCGACGCAAAGCGTGGTCATCGACGAGGGTGTCACTGTTGACGACGACCTCCTCGTCATGGCGCAGGACTTGACCCTCAACGGCGAGGTCACTGGCAACCTTCTCGCGATGGCGCAGCGCATCTCGATCGCCGGGAAGGTGCACGGCAGTGTGGTTGCCATGGGGCAGATCGTCGAATGCACCGGTCCCGTGGGAGGCAGCTTCCATGCCGCGGGCGAGACGGTGGACCTCAACGCGGCAGTCGAACGAAACGTCACTGCCGCCGGCCAGCGCGTGATACTCGGCGACTCCGCCCGTGTCCGCCGCGACGCGTTCCTCGCAGGGGAGAGCGCGGACGCCTCGGGCGAAGTCGCCCGCGACTTGAAGGTGGCGGCAAACAACGCGGTTCTCAATGGCAGTATCGGCGGACTGGCGAGGTTCTGGGTTCAGAACCTCCGCCTCACCGACACGGCTCGTGTCGGCCGCGATCTTGTCTATGTCAGTGCCGAACCGGCAGTGGTGGCCGAGGGCGCCGTGGTCACGGGCGGGATAATCCACCAGCTCCCCAAGCCGGCTGTGAAGCCCGCTCAGTGGCGGGCGTTCGCGGCGGTCATTCGCGTCGTGGGGTTCATCTGGCTCATCCTGTTCACGGCGTTGCTGGTTGGCGTGCTGCCGCGCCAGATGTATGATGCGTCCGAGCGGATCCGCAGCGCTCCCGGCTGGACGCTCCTTGCAGGCTTTCTCTTCATCGTCCTGGGCCCAATCGCCGTCGCTCTGCTGCTCGCTTTCGTCCTCCCCGCAGGGCTCACGCTGCTCGCCATCTGGCTCGCCTTCCTGTACGCGGCACCAGTGGCCTGCGGCATCGCTCTCGGCTCCTTCATCTTTCGCCAGTTCGCCAAACGCGAGGTAACACGCCCCGTGCTCGCCGCACTCACTGGGGTTGTCATCATATGGGTTGCAGAGTTGATCCCTGTCGTCGGATGGCTCATTCGGATCGGCGTCGCCCTTCTCGGCGTCGGCGCCCTGGCACTGACTGTCGGTCAGGTCATCGCGAGAAGCCATCGTAGCCTCGCGCCTACGCCCCCGGGGCCGGCCGAGGCGCCCTGAGCCCGTGCGGCCGCACAAGCGATTACAACCACACGCCACTGCCGGAGCGGGATCGCCCGAAACAGTGTGGCGGGACGCCCTTGCTGCGGGTAGCGCCGCCATCGGCGTGCCCCTTACTGATGCTCAACTCCACTCGTTCGGGCTCTATCTCGACACGCTGCTCGACTGGAACCAGCGCATCAACCTGACGGCGATTACCGATCCGAACGAGGTCGCAGCGCTCCACTTCCTCGACTCGCTCACGTGCCTGCCGGCTTTCTCCTTTGATGCAAACGCCTGTGTGCTTGATGTTGGCTCCGGGGCGGGATTTCCGGGCATTCCCCTCGCCATTGCCCGCCCCGATCTTAAGGTCACGCTCCTCGAATCGGTTCGCAAGAAGCGCCGATTCCTCGAACACGTCGTCGCCAGCCTCGACCTGCCGTCCGTCTCCGTGAAATGCGCGCGAGCGGAGACAGCCGGCCGCGATCCAACCATGCGCGACGCCTTCGACGTCGCCGTCACCCGCGCCCTTGCGGAACTGAGCACCGCAGCCGAGTTGTGTCTTCCCTTGGTCAAGGTCGGCGGCATTGCGTTGGTGATGAAAGGACCGAAGGCCGACGACGAGATCTCCCGCGCCGATGACGCCATCGCCATCCTTGGCGGTGTGCTCGAGTTCACACGTGACTTCGATCTGCCGACTCCATCCGGCTCAGCACAGCGCGTCATCATCGGTCTGCGAAAAGCTGGCGCAACGCCCGATAAGTACCCCCGTGCTCCAGGAATTCCCGCGAAACGCCCCATAAGCATTGACAGAAGCAAACCGTGCGGATAGAATAGGCGCAGCGGCGCGAACGCGGCGCTTTTTTCCCGGGCGACACGGCGTTTGAAGGACCAGCCTCATGCGGCGCTTTAGGACCGTGCACCGCGCGCATTAATCATTGATAACCTCCGCTGACTCACGGGAGCTGGTGTAGGCTTGGCGCAAGTTACGGCGATCCTCAATCAAAAAGGCGGAGTCGGCAAGACTACCACGGCCATCAACCTTGGGGCCTGCCTGGCGGCGGAGGCCAAACGAGTCCTGGTAGTTGACATGGACCCCCAGGCGAACTGCACGAGCGGTCTCGGCGTCGACGCATCCGAGGGCAAGACCTCCTACGACATCATGTCGGACAACGTCGGCGCTGCGGAGGCCATCCGGCCGACGGCTACTGAGCGCCTCTTCGTCGTCCCTTCCACGATAGATCTCGCGGGTGCGGAGGTCGAACTGGTCGCGGCGATCGCGCGGGAGTCGCGACTGCGTGAGGCGCTGCTGCCGGTGTTGCCGGAGTACGACTACGTTCTGCTGGACACGCCGCCATCGCTCGGCCTGCTGACGGTGAACTGCCTCACCAGCGCCCACTGGGTGCTGATTCCGATCCAGTGCGAGTACTACGCGCTCCAGGGGCTTGCGCAGCTCCGCCGGACGGTACAGCTCGTCGAGCGGCATCTGAACCCCGCGCTGCGGCTCATGGGCGTTTTGCTCACGATGTTCGATGGCCGGACGCGGCTGTCGCGCGAGGTAGTGGACCATGTCCGCAGCCATTTCGCCGAGCGCGTATTTGAGACGGTTATTCCGCGGTCAGTGCGGTTGTCCGAGGCTCCGAGCTATGGGCAGCCGATCATCGCTTACGATCCGGGCTCGAAGGGCGCTGAGGCGTACACACAACTAGCGAAGGAAGTGATAGCAATTGGAGACCAAGCGGAGAGGCCTGGGGTCCCTGATCCCGGGACTGGAGAAGGGGTGGCCTGAGGGCGGTGAGGGAGTTCAGCGGGTACGGGTGGACGAGATATCGGCGAACCCGTATCAGCCGCGTCGCCAGCACGACCACGAGAAGCTGGCGGAACTGGCGGATTCCATGCGAGAGCACGGGGTCGTTCAGCCCTTGGTGGTCCGGCCGGTGGACGGCGGCTACCAGCTCGTCGCGGGGGAGCGGCGCCTGCTGGCGGCCCAGCAGGCGGGACTGTCCCAGGTGCCCGTAGTCGTCCGGGAGTGCACCGACCGGGAGATGCTGGAGCTGGCGCTGATCGAGAACCTCCAGCGAGAGGACATCAACTGCATTGATGCGGCATATGCATATCGCCGGCTGATGGACGAATTCGGGATGACGCAGGAGGATGTCGCGACGCGGATTGCGAAGAGCCGGCCGGCGGTCGCGAACACCCTGCGGCTGCTGACGCTGCCGGATCAGGTGCAGGAAAGCATCATGTCGGGGCGGATCACCGAGGGCCACGGCCGGGCGCTTCTGGCGCTCGACGACGAAGGGGCCATAATCGCGCTGTGCGAGCGGGTGGAGCGAGATGGCCTATCGGTGCGCCAGACCGAGGAGATGGCGCGGCCAAAGCCGCCGGTCGAGCCTGTTTCACGTGAAACGTCTCAGAAGGAAACGCAACTCGATGCAAATATGCGTTTGCTCCAAACGCGCCTGCGGGAGTCCCTGGGTACCAAGGTCGCGATTCGCCCCCGCGGCGACGCCGGAGCCATTACCATCGAATACTATTCCCAGGAGGATCTCGACCGCGTTTCGGCGTACATCCTTCGTGAGGAAATGTAACGCCGGTATCCCATATTGTATGCCTAAGTGACAGCGACGTATTACATAAGCTACAGCCATGGGCGATGGCCGTCGGCATTGTCGCGCTAGCAGTACAATGAACGACGCTAGCGACCCATCCCCTCGGCCCTGGGCGCACTAAGGAGGCGATAGGGTTGGAGAAGTCAACGTGGAGGACGAAGGTCGGGCTGGCCGAGATGCTCAAGGGCGGCGTGATCATGGACGTCACCAACGCGGAGCAGGCCAAGATCGCGGAAGAGGCAGGCGCGGTCGCCGTGATGGCTCTCGAGCGTGTCCCGGCCGACATCAGGGCACAGGGCGGCGTCGCCCGCATGGCCGACCCCGACAAGATCAAGGAGATCATGACCACCGTCAGCATCCCCGTGATGGCGCAGTGCCGCATCGGCCACTTCGTCGAAGCGCAAGTGCTCGAGGCCTTGGGGGTGGACTTCGTTGACGAGAGCGAAGTGCTCACGCCGGCGGACGAGCAGTTCCACGTGGACAAGCACCAGTTCCGCGTACCGTTCGTGTGCGGCTGCCGGGATCTCGGCGAGGCGCTGCGGCGCATCGGTGAAGGGGCGGCGATGATCCGCACCAAGGGTGAAGCAGGCAGCGGCAACGTCGTCGAGGCGGTGCGACACATGAGGCTCGTCGCGGGCGGCATCCGTCACCTGCAGTCACTGCGGCCGGAGGAGCTGATGACCGAAGCGAAGAACCTTGGAGCGCCGTATGACCTCGTCGTCGAGGTCGCGCAGGGCGGCAAGCTGCCCGTACCCAACTTCGCCGCCGGCGGTGTTGCGACGCCCGCCGACGCGGCGCTCATGATGCATCTCGGGGCGGAGGCGGTGTTCGTCGGCTCAGGTGTTTTCAAGTCCAAGGATCCCGCGGCGCGCGCCAAGGGGATCGTCGACGCGGTCGCGCACTACGACGACCCCGCGTTGATCGCAGAGGCCTGCGCCGGGCTCGGTGAAGCTATGCCCGGGCTCGACGTCAGCAAGCTGGCCGAGGGCGACCTGCTTCAGACGAGGGGTTGGTAGATTGGCCTTCGGCATTCTCGCCCTGCAGGGGGCGGTGGCTCAACATCTCAGGAGCCTCCGTCGGTTTGGGGTTGACGGGCGCGAGGTCCGCACACCCGCACACCTGGACGGGCTCGACGGTCTCATCATCCCCGGCGGAGAGAGCACGACGCTGGGGAAGCTGATGGCGCGCGTTGGGCTGGACCGCGCGCTGATGGATTTCGCGACCGCGGGCAAGCCGATTCTTGGCACGTGCGCGGGGATGATACTGATGGCGCGCGCGGTGGAGGGGCACGACCAGCCGCTGCTCGCGCTGATGGACATCGTCGTCCGACGCAACGCGTTCGGGCGCCAGGTAGAGAGCTTCGAGGAGGACCTGCAGGTAGCGGGTCTGGACGGCACACGCTTTCGCGGGGTGTTCATTCGCGCGCCGTATATCGTGGAGGCCGGGCCTGATGTCGAGATCATGGCGGAGGTGGACGGCCACGGGGTGCTCGCGCGGCAAGGCAACCTGATCGCGAGCGCGTTCCACCCCGAGCTGACCGAGGATCTGCGGCTGCACAAGATGTTCATTGATCTGACGCGGCACGGCGGGCAGAGCTGCCCGCCCGAATAGACACCGCCGAGCCGGATGTCGCGTAGGGCGACGTGACACAACATGTTGTGCCGATGCAATAACGTCAAACCCATATATTGTGTTTTGTGCGCACCGGACCCTGCGCGGCAAATTGCGGTGCACTCGGACTGCGCCCGGCTGCGATGACGCGCCGGGACATGCGTTCATGCAAGGTGACTGATTGAAGAGCAGCATTACAGTACTGGGGCGAGCGACTCTGGATGGGCTGCGCTGGTTGGGGGAGGCGCAGCTCTTGTTGCAGGAGGCGGTCGGCGATATCCTGCGCGGGCGGGTGAGATGGCGGGAGACGCTGCGGCAGATGGCGGTGCTGGGGTTCGACTCGCTGCCCATCGTGCTGCTGACGCTGCTGTCCGGGGGCATGGTGCTGGCGCTGCACACGGCGCGAGAGATGGTGCGCTTTGGGGCGCAGCAATTCGCGGGCGGCATGGTTGCGGTGTCGGTGGCGCGCGAGCTGGGCCCGGTGTTGACGGCGGTGGTGGTGGCCGCGCGCGTCGGGTCCGCGATCGCCGCCGAGTTAGGCTCGATGAAGATCACCGAGCAGGTGGACGGGCTGCGGTCTCTGGCGGTGAGCCCGGTGGAGTATCTGGTGGTTCCCCGGCTGGTCGCGGGCATCGTGATGCTGCCGATACTGACGGTGCTGGCGGATGCCGCGGGCGGCCTGGGGGCATACGTCGTATCGGTAAGCCAGGGGATTACGCCGGAGGAGTACCTGCGCAGCGTGCAGAGATTTCTCACGGGGTCCGATCTGTTCGGCGGGCTGATCAAGGCGGCGGTGTTCGGGTTCATCATCTCGATGGTGGCGTGTCACGTTGGGCTGCGTACACGCGGCGGGGCGCAAGGCGTAGGGCGCTCGACGACATCGGCCGTCGTCATCAGCATCGTGCTGATCTACGTCACCGACTACTTCCTGTCGTGGATCATGCTGTCCATTATCGCACTGACCGGGGGATAGGGGCGTTGAACGACCGGGCCGCAGTGGAGATGGTGGATGTGGTGTACGAGATCGGGGGCAGGCGCGTCCTCGACGGGGTCAGCCTGCGCGTGGAGCGCGGCGAGATCAAGGCGGTGATCGGGCTGTCGGGGTCCGGCAAGACGACGATGCTGCGCAACATCATCGGGCTGGTGCGGCCGACCTCGGGCGCGATATACGTTCAGGGCGTGGAGGTAACCAAGCTGTCCGAGCCGCAGCTCGACGAGGTGCGGCTGCGCACGGGTTTCGTGTTTCAAGGGGCGGCGCTGTTCGACTCGCTGAACGTGCTCGAGAACGTGGCGTTCGGCCCGCGGCAGCACCGGCGGATGGATGAGGATGAACTCCGCAAGGTCGTGCGCTCGAAGTTGGATCTGGTCGGCCTGCATAATATCGAGGAGCAGATGCCGTCGGACCTTTCCGGGGGCATGCGCAAGCGCGTCGGGATTGCACGGGCGCTCGCGATGGAGCCGGAGTTGATGCTGTTCGACGAGCCGACGGCGGGGCTCGACCCGATCACCGCGCGGGCGATCCAGGACTTAATCGCGCGGCTGCGGGGGGAACTGGGGATGAGCTGTCTCGTGGTCTCCCATGACCTCGAGGGCTTGTTCCACTTCGTGGACCGGGCGGCGCTGCTGTACGACGGCAGGATTGTGGCGGCGGGCCGGCCTGCCGAGCTGCGCTCGAGCGAAGACGAGTTGGTGCGACAGTTCGTGACCGGATCGGTGCAGGGGCCGATTCACATCGTGTAGAGTCGAGGGGCGGCTGCGGGGATTCGCCACCGGCTCCCGGGAGGGGCCGATTGAACGGTGACTGGAGGAAGCGATGAGGTCCGGCGCTGAGGTGAAGGTAGGCCTGGTGGTCGTGACGGCGCTGGTTGCGTTGGGCGCGATCGTGTATTACTTCATCGGCATGTACGCGCAGCGAGTCGGCTATCCGCTGGAGGTGGAGTTCGAGCGGGCGGAGGTGCGCACGGGCGACAGCGTGGTGATGGCGGGGGTGCCGGTGGGGCGGGTCGAGTCGGTGGGGCTGACGGAGAACAACCGGGCGCTGGTGCGCCTGCGCATCCGGCCCGGCGTGACGGTCCGGGAGGGGTACGGCGTCCACATCGTACCGGGGGCGATCCTGGGGGAGAAGTTCCTGGAGATCAGGCCGGGGCCGCCGGAGCGCGCAGGGGCGGCGCTCCCGCCCGGTGCAAGAGTGGATGGACAGCCGTACGTGCGGATTGAGGATCTGGTGGCGGATGCACAGGGGCTGCTGGCGCGGCTGACCGAGGCCGTGGAGTCGGCGACGCAGTTGATTCAGGACGAGGAGGTGCGCACGGGGATCGAGCAGGTCATTGTCGAACTCGGGCAGACGGCTCATGACATGGGGGAACTGGCGCGCGCGCTGAGGTCCATGGCGGCGGAGACGCGGCCGCAGGTGCAAGCGGTGCTGGCAAACGTCGAGGCCGTGACGGATGATCTGCATGCGACCTCCAGTGCGCTGTCACGCACCGCGGAGGAGACGGAGATACCGGCGGAGATGGAGGCGGCGGCGCGGCGGCTGCGCATTGTGACGGAGCGGATAGATGACATCGCGGCACAGTTCCAGGAGATGGCGCGCGACCCGGAGATGAAGGAACTGGCCCTGGCGACGGTGCGGAATTTGCACGAGACGTCGGACCGCATCCGCGAGGCAAGCGAGGATATACAAAGCGCGGTGGGCGAGGCGCGCGCGGCCGCTGCAGCGGTCGCCGAAGCGTCGCAGGACGTGCCGGCCATCACCGCGAGCATGCGCGAGGCATCGGCGAACATCCGCGACGCGTCGGTAGAAATCAAGGGCCTCGCGCGCCGGACGCGCAGGGATGTCGGCGCCGTCACGGGCCAAGCGGCGGAGACGGCGCGGGAGATCGGCGAATGGCCGCCGCTGAGCATCGGGGTCGGTGTGGACGGACAATACCTGACGCGCGATGACCGCTGGTGGATAGATGCGAATCTCGACCTCAGCGCGCGCGACCGACTGCTGCGCATCGGCGTGGCGGACGTGGGGGAGAGCGATCGGTTGAACCTACAGCTGGGGCAGCCGCTCGGGCCGGGGCGAGTTCGCTATGGTGTTGTGGAATCGAAGGCGGGACTGGCGTATGATTGGCCGTTGGCGCCGTGGTTCACTCTGAGCGCGGAAGCGTTTGACCCCAATGACCTGCGGGCGAACGTATTCGGCTACTGGGGGCTGCCGGAGCTGGAGGGGTGG
>CP070648.1:458587-464014 GCA_020354555.1 Armatimonadota bacterium
GCCACATGGAGGTAGGAACTGTGGCAAAGAATGAAACTTCACAACCGAAGGGGCGCCAAGTGGGCCTTACCCGGCGGGACTTCCTCGCTGACTCGGCTAAGGCGGCAGCGGCCGCGAGCGGCCTCGGCGCTGCGATGGCGGGATGCGCATCTGCTGCTGCACAGGCCAGTAGTCCCGCCGTGCCTGTGCTGCGTAAGCTGGGGAGCACCGGGCTGAGGGTCACGCCTTTCACCATGGGCGGAATCGGTGCCCAGACCAACGTGCTGAAGGCGGGACTCGCTCGGGGCATCAACTTCATCCACTGTGCACAAGGCTACGGGACGCTCGATCGCGTCGCGGACGCTATCGCTGGGCGGCGGGACAAGCTCATTCTGGGCCTGAAGTACGAGCGTGCAGGGCGCGCCGACTGGGAGTACCTCGACCGGTCGCTCGAGGCGCTCAGGGCAGACCACGTTGACATTCTGTTCTTCCCTCTGAACTCGCCTGATGCGGCACGAGACCGCCAGCACCTGGAGTTCTTCCGCCAAGTCAAGCAGCGCAACAAGGCCCGTTTCATCGGCATCACGACGCACAGCAATGTCGCGCCGACCATGCAGGCGGCGGTGGAGGCAGGATTCTGGCAAGTGCTGATGCCGTCCTACGTGCCGTCGCCGGAGGCACGCGCGGCGCTGCGACCGGTCCTGGATCAGGCGGAGAAGAAGAAGCTGGGCGTAGTCGCGATGAAGACGATGGCCGGAATTCAGCCCAATGCGGTGACACAGATGCAGACGGCGCTCAAGCAGGTCCTGGCCGACACGAGCGTGAGCACGCTGGTCAAAGGGATGTTGACATTCGAACTCTTGGAGGCGTTCCTGGCAGCGGCGGCAAGCGTGCCAACCAAGGTTGAGAAGGCCGAGCTCGAGCAGCACCTCGCGTCGTGCCGCGGCGAGAGCTGCGTACTGTGTGGGGACTGCCCATCGTGCCCGCGCGGCATCAGTGTGTTCGACGTCATGCGCACCTTCGCTTATTACTATGCGCAGGCCGGAGCGCCGCAGTTCGCGCGCGCCGAGTATCGCGCCATACCGGCAGCAGCATCGGGCAAGCTGTGTGATGACTGTGGTGCTTGCACTGCGAAATGCCCTTACGGCGTGGACATCGCCAGACATGTCCGCGCGGCCCATCTCGTACTCGCGTGAGTCGATGATCACGAGTAATGAATGGCAGAGAACACAGACAGGATGATGGCCGACGCGGTAGAAGCCGAGCACATGGCGGAAACTCATTCTGATGAGCGGCGGATTGCTCTCGAGCCCCCATGTGTGAAAGGCCGTTGCTGCTAAGGAGGATCGAAGATGGCTATCGGAGACATCGGGCGGAGCGTGAGAGACGCATTGGTGGGAATCGTGCGCGGAGCAGGTGACGTCGTGAGTGCCACGGTAGAGGAGACGAGACGCGCAACGGTAGCGGCACTTGGAGGAATTGCCGATGTCGGCAAGGCTGCCTCAGGGCTAGTGGCGGATGTTGTCACAGGCGCGCTTGAGGCGGCAGCACAAGTTGGCGGCGAGGCAGGCGCGGTGGCCAAAGGAGCCGTGATTGGTGTCATAAAGGGGGTTGGGGAAGGTACGACAGTGACGGTCGGTGTCGTATCCGATGCGGTGCGGGCCGCCGTCAAGGGCACGGGGCAGGTTGGCGGCGATGTCGCCGAAACCGCCGCCACTCTCGCACACAGCGTCGTGTCTGCCACCAAGGAGACTGCGCTCGGCGTCGAAAGCGCGGCCGTCGGCGTGGCCCATGGTGCGATAATGGGCGCGAAGGATATCGGTGGTGACCTGGGCGAGACGGCGAAAGGTGCGATCAGGGGGAGTGTGCGAGGCGCTCAAGAAGTCGGCGCCGACGCTGTGGAAGCAGTGCGCGCAACAGCGTCCGGCCTGGTCAAGGCTACCGGTGAGGTCGGGGGCGATGTTACGGAGGTGACTCGACAGACCGTTGTGGGGGCTATCCAGGCAGCCAAGGCGGCTGGTCTGGACGCCGAGGATGCCGCCTCGGCCGCTGCTACGGGCGCCATGGAAGGCGCCAAGGAAGTGGGTGAGGCTGCGGTCAATGCCGTGAGCGGCGTCGCGTCAGGCACCATCGAGGGCGTCAAGGTCGTCGTGAAGGCACCCTTCAAGAAGAAAGACACGAACTGAGAGTATCTGGCGCAGTCAGGCGGCTGCGAGACCAGCAAGAGCGGACCTTCAGGTGTTCCCGCGCGCTGCCTAGCGTAAGGCCACCCCCTTGGTCGTCTTGGTGGTCGTCAGCAAACGCGCGGCCGATCAGTCGCTAAGGCAGAGGTCCCGTGTCCGCGCTACTGCATCTTGTTCCGTCCGCGCGAGCCTTCGAGAGCGCTCGCGCTTTGCCACCAATGTCTGAATCTGCAGCGCTGTTCTGCGCGCCAGGATGGCTGCCCTGTGAGCGGAGCAGACATCAAGCGGTGAGGAGCGCCGAATGGAATGCGCCTGGAGGTGACGGTTGGATCAGAGGCAAGCCGAGAGGTATCTCATTGCGATCTGACAGGACCATTCTGTCCCGTAACGAGGGCCGCTCCCGCCGCCTCGCCTAAATCCGCCGGGCGCAGTACGCCATCTGGGCCGTCAAACCGGTGTCCCAGGCCAACTCAACACGGACAACCTGCACCGCCACAGCGGCCTCAGAGGTTGCTAACGTTAGCTGGTTAGCCGAGGAATCGATCGTGGAATCTGCCCTTCGGCTTGCGTGCAGATCGCCTAAGCGGCCCCGGTGACTGCAAGGCACAGTGCAACCAGCACGGTTAACGGGACTCCAGACCTCACGGGTGATCACATCCTTTCCGTGCAAGAGCGTAGCTCCCGTGCAGTTCGGAGCACACGGACCTACAGATCACCCGATTCCCTGAGATGGCAGATTGAGTCGCCCGAAGGCCACTTGGAACGCCAGTAGCGTCTTGGCACTGCCGTTCGGGCTGGTGCGCGTTGCGACTACTTCACCGAGACCACATCGGTCGCGCTGAAGCTGCTGCCGTCTTTGAGGTCTCCGCTCAGCGTCAATGTCACCAGGCCAGGCTCTAGATCCAGATCGGCGACCGCGAACTTGAGTACGATGTCGCCGCAACTGTCAACCCCGACACCGATCGGCGCGGCACCGTCCAGGTCAATCGAACCGGACTCAACACTAGAGGCCACGATATTCGTGTGGACCGTGACGGCATCGACCTTGGCCAGGACGATCATGCTAGGTGACACCATCATGGCTGGCTCATCGCTATCGACTGCACTGTTGGCCATGGCAATCCCGGCAAGGCCGATGCCGAGAAGTCCACAGACGACGAGAATTCCGAGAATGGTTTTCCTCACAGACGGTCTCCTTACTGAAACGTGTTTTGGATAGCGCGGCAGTCAGAGACTGCTGCGCAACTTGGCGCGGATGATACCACACCCGGTGTGTGGTCGTCAAACGCATTCCCGAGGCCAGCCTGCAGGCCGGACGCGACTGGCCCGTGCCGAAGCGGCTCCGCGTATGCCGGCCGGGCGTTTGAAGTATGCCGACCCCTGAGTCTCGAACCCGGCGATTTGTGATGTCGGAATCGGTTCTCCCTAAGCCGGGGACTGAGACTGTCGACGAGTCTGGCAAAGTTTACCGCTCTTGGAGAAAGAGAGAGGATGGACGCCATTCTCGGGGCATTTGCAGCCGAGCAGGGGCCACCAAGTCCACAGCTTCTGGTGGCCTCCGGATGCCAGAATCAGGCGAATCGTGCGCGTGAATTGCCCATCAGGGCATGGAGGCCCTGCGCTCTCGATTCTCCAGGAGAGAGGTTTCGAGCGTAAGGTTGTGGTGGAGGAAAACGGCCTGAGATCGTAACTTTCTCTAACCGTGGATGAGGTGGCAGATTTCGATGCCAGGACGTTCTGGCTACCGAGTGGGAATCGAAACCGCGTCTGAGCGGGCGTGATCGGCGGTGCCTGCCGGCCCACTGCGCCCCATCACCAGCGCGGGGACGATGACAACAACAGATGCAGCACAGACCTCCATGCCAGTTCCGCTTGGCGCCCCGAACGCGGCAGCCGAGAGCGCCGCGCCCTGGATCGAGATGATTGAGCAGCATGGCCGGGCACCCGCCCTGCTCCAGGCTAGCCTCACCCGCAGTTGACAAGCACGCCGAGCTTCAGGTTTCCAGCTCCGACATCACCAGTTCGATGAGCTTCGGAATCGCTTCAGAGATCTGCTCCGACAGCTGCAAGCCGTACTCCACTGTCTTTGGCCTGATACCGAAGATCACCACCTGCTCTGGCGGACACCCGATGACCCGCGTCGCCCTCAGCGCCTCGAGAAAGCCCACTTGGTGCAAGGAAAGAGCTACGTGCTGCTGAGGCCCAATCTGATCGGGCGAGAACCGCAACACCGTCCCCGGCGGTCCGTCAGCGTGCACAGCATCGATGACAATGACCTTCCGACGGTCGGCCAAGGCGTCGAGAAGGTCGATGCCAGCAGTCGCGCCGTCAAGGGTTTCGACCGTGCTGGGCAATTCCATGGTCTGTAGCGTCTCGACGACGCGCACACCGATGCCTTCGTCGCGCAGGAGAATATTGCCGATGCCCAATACAAGCACCGGACGGCGCGCGTGAGATTCGCCGTGGCCTGGTTCTTCTTCCAAGGCGGGTAGAGGCCCCTTCGGTTTCACGTGTCCGCCAACGCCTTGCTAGGAGGTCACTGCGAATCGCTTTGCGTCACCCCCCGCTCTTACCATGTGCACGGAGCAGGCAAGGCAGGGGTCAAAGGAATGCACGACCCGCAGCAGCTCGATGGGCTGATTCGAGTCGGCCACGGGGGTGCCGAGCAAAGCCTGCTCAATGGGGCCCATCTGGCCCGCGTCATCCCGAGGTGAGGCGTTCCAGTTCGTGGGCGAGACCACCTGATAGCGCGAGATCTTGGCGTCGTCCACCGCGATCCAGTGTCCCAGGGCCCCGCGCGGCGCCTCGGTAAGGCCTATCCCCGTCGCCATGTTGGGGACGGGGCTCTCTGCGTAGACCGGCTCTCCTGGCACGAGTTCACCCAGCCAGCCCTCCATAGCGTTGGCGACCTTCTGGGCTTCGAGAGCGCGGGCTGCAACCCTGTCTATCACCGAGATGCCATTGCGATAGTCGCCGTTGACCCACATCCTCGCCAACGGGCCCACCTCGTGGACCTTGTCCAGGTATCTCGGTGACTTGAGCCAAGAGTAAGCTCCCGGCTTCGCTGCGAGGGGCTCCGTGACACCCACGCTGGGGTTCAGTCCGCCGCTTGCCTCCGTGTACCAGGAATGGGCTACGTATTCGGTGATCTGACCGGCCTCTACATCGGACGAGACGGCACCTTCGGTATACCTCCCTCGAGCCAAGAGCTTTGACTCCCCGGCTGCATCGAGGTCGAAGACGCCGTAGGCAAGCAGATTGCCAC
>CP070648.1:464114-510443 GCA_020354555.1 Armatimonadota bacterium
CCGACGGACTGCCGCAGCGCCAAGCGCCCTGAGGTTAGACGTTGTCCGACGGCGAATGGATTACCTGGACCGTCTCGGCCAGGAAAAAGCCAAGACTCTGCGGCTGGACCACGCTCGAGAGGAGCCTGACGATGCGAAGCGATTGCCGGCGGTATCTCGTGGCGCTGGCGGTGACCCTCGCGGCGACGGTCGCGCCAACTCCGGGCAACGCGAGCCCGGCATTGACGGGTCGGCCTCAATACGAGTCCAACCCGTTCGTCATTCAGACCATGCAGCCGCCCGCTGACGAGCGACAGGGCGGGATCGCCGTCGCCGATCTCGACGGCGACGGCTTGATGGACTTCCTCTACACGACACCGGGCAGCGTCGGCGCGTACCACCACGACGGCCGCAGGATGTGGCTCCTCGACGTGCCGATTCGGTTGAGCGGGCAATCCGAGAGCGAAGGGCTGCCCGGGCTGCACCACCCGGGCGTCCAGGCGGCGGACATTGACGGAGACGGGGCGACGGAAGTCGTCTTCCTGCTCGCCGACGGTACCGTACAGGCGGTTGACGGGGGCACCGGCAACACGAAGCTCTCGGCCCGTCCGCCGGTGTTCGGTGAGGTCGAGCGCTGGGAGTCCTTCATCCTGTGCAACCTGCGCCGCAAGGGCGACCGGGACATTGTGCTGCAGGCGACGAATCCGAAGGGGTATCGCGTCGGCCACTACCTCCAAGCGATGAAATTGGATGACTTGGATGGCGAGCCGCTGTGGCGACGGGACGACTTCGGCGCGCTGGCTCACGGTCCCGCTCGCGCCGCCGACCTGGACGGCGACGGTCGCGACGAAATTATCGGGTTCACCATCGTCCGTCCGGACGGCACCAGCCCCGCATGGCGCTACCCTCCGATCGCGAAAGACATCGTGGACGGAGCGTCTTTCCACATTGATTCGCTATTCGTTTACGACGTACGACCTGATGTCCCCGGTCTTGAGGTCGTTCTCCTGGAGGAGGGGCGCAACTACATCGCGGTTCTCAATCCGGACAATGGAGTGCTGTGGCACAAACCGGGGCCGCGACGTCAAGAGCCGCAGAATGCAGCAGTCGGCGATTTCGATCCGAGCCGGCCGGGACTCGAGATCTGGTGTCGTTCGCGCCATAACGTCAATCAGACGCCCTGGGTTATGGACGCCAGGGGCAAGGCCATCGCTAAGTGGAAAATGGCGGAAAAGGCGCCGCCGAACTGGACCGACGCCGGGGTAGAGGAGATCTCGGTGATTGACTGGGATGGCTCCGGGCCGCGTTACTGCGCAGCGAAGGAGCGCCACGCCCGCGGGGACATCTGCATCTTCAATCCGGCGACGGGCGATTTCGTGCGACGCTGGTCTGAGCAAGCCGACCGCATCATGGTCGCCGATGTCGCAGGCGATTGGCGCGAGGAGATCATCGTCGTCCGCGGCAACCAGATCCGCGTCTACTGGAATCCGGCGCCCAACCCGCACGCGCCGCGCGAACGCTATTGGACGGAGCAGCACTACCGCCGCAGCAAAACCAATTGGAACTATTACTCCCCGTGAGAAACCCCGCCGCGGCCGATGCGTGGGCGGCGGCGCGTCCGGCAGGAGCATGCCACGGCGAAGCAGAACGTTACCTCATCAGCCGTATCAAGCGCTCGCTTGGGTACATAAGCATACTGAAGGCGCCTGGTCGCGCGCGCCCGCACCGGTCACGAGCGACCGCGCCACGCTGTGATGACAAGGGCGATATCCATACTGCGCAAGTCGCAGGTTCCCTTCCTCGGCGCCGTCACGCTGGCCGCGCTTTACGGCGTCAGCCGCTACGACTACCTCCTGTTCCACAGCATCGGAGAGCTGTTCAGTATCGTCGTCGCCTTCAGCATCTTCGTCATCGCGTGGAACACTCGCCATCTCCACGATAACGCGTATCTGCTGCTGATTGGCATCGCGTATTTCTTCGTCGGCACGCTTGATCTGCTGCACACTCTCGCCTACAAGGGGATGGGCGTCTTCCCGCATCATGATGCCAATCTGTCCACCCAACTCTGGATTGCCGGTCGCGGCCTGGAGAGCCTATCGCTGCTCATCGCTCCACTGCTTCTCGGGAAGAAGCTCCGGACCTCTCTCGTCTTCGCTGCGTATTTCGCGGTGGTTGCGCTCTTGCTCCTCGCCATCTTCGCGTGGGGCATCTTTCCGGTGTGCTATGTCGATGCGGCCGGGGGCGGCCTGACCCAATTCAAGATCGTCGCCGAGTATGTCATCTGCTGCATCCTGATCGGCGGCCTCATCGCTTTGTGGGCGCGACGGACTTGGTTCGACCCCATGGTCGTGCGATATCTCGCCGCCGCCGTTGTGACGACCATCCTGGCGGAGCTGGCCTTCACGGCTTACGTCAGCGTGTATGGCACGTTCAATCTCGTCGGTCACCTGCTCAAGATCGTATCGTTCTACATGGTTTACCGCGCCATCGTGCAGACTGGCCTTGCGAAACCCTACGATCTCCTGTTCCGGGAGTTGAAGCAACGTGAAGAGCAGTTACAGGCGGCGCAGCAGATGCAGGAGCAGATGACCCGATTCCTGGTGCACGATCTGCGCTCGCCACTGACCAGTGTGCTCGGAGGGATCCAGACTCTGCGCGAAGGCAGCGCGGAAGAGTGGGGAGAGACGCGTGAGGAACTGTTCGACGGCGCGATCGCCTCAGCTTCCTGGCTGTTGACGCTGACCAACGCGCTGCTGGACGCTTCTCGCCTCGAGAGCGGCAAGATGCCGGTACGGCTGCGCGACGTGGACGTCGGGGATGTGATCAATGCGGCGTGCCAGCAAGTATCGGTGTGGGCCGGGCTGTGCCGCGTGGGCCTTGTGTCGCAACTCGCCGCCGACAACATGACCGCCGTCGCAGACCGTGAATTGACGATGCGTATTCTGGTGAACTTGCTGAGCAACGCGATCAAGTACAGCCCGTACGAGTCCGAAGTGACGATTCGAGTCGCGCCAACCGATGGCAATGCCGTGGCCTTCAGCGTCACCGACCGCGGGCCGGGCATCCCCAGGGACATGACCGACAGGGTCTTCGAGCGCTTCGGGAGCATCGAAGCGCGCGACTCGGGAATCGGAGGCACGGGGCTCGGCCTGAATTTCTGCAAGCTCGCGGTGGAGGCGCAAGGCGGCCGCATCTGGATTGACAGCGACATCGGCCGCGGCACGACAGTTTTCTTCACGCTGCCCGCGTCGGCGGAGCGCCCCTGATCCGCCGATCACAGACCTCCGGCGACGCCGCGGTCTCGACCGCGGGCCTCGGATCGCGTGGGGACCGACGGCGGCGCAGGAAGGCATGGCCGGGTGCCGGCGAAGGTGGCGGATAGACAAATCCCGTTTCCTCCGTATTGACAAGCCGGCGCCCGTTGTGCTACCCTTCGCCCGATAATCCAAGCAGTCGTCTGCCGGACGGCGTATCCCTTTAATCTAGCCCTGCGAGGCTAGGAAGGAGCGACGTGAACGGATCAACGCGAGTCTACGGGTCTTCCCCTAATGGGAGGGCCCTATTTTCATGCCTGCCCGGGACTGACCCTACGATCCCTGGCGAGCGTGTATCCATCAGCGTCTCGTCCGGACTGAGCCACAGCCCAGACTCTTCCGGGATGCGACTCGCGACCACCAACCCCGATCAGTGTGCCCTTCCGGTAAGGTACGAACCCCGTTTGGATCGCGCGTGCGCGCGTGAACCGCGCGCGCTAATGGAGCCCAAGACATGAGCAACCAGCCACCCGAGATCATGGACGCCGACGATATTCGACGCGCCTTGACCCGCGTCGCGCACGAGATCATCGAGCGCAACCGCGGAGCGGAGAATCTGGCGCTGGTGGGAGTCCTCACGCGCGGCGTGCCCCTGGCGCAGCGCCTAAGCGAACTCATCGCATCCATCGAGGGCATCAACGTCCCGGTAGGCGCGCTCGACATCACCCCGTACCGCGACGACCGCCCCGACCGCGGACCCGCCGGCGACGACGCCAGCGACCTGCCCTTCCCCATAGACGACAAGCGCATCGTCCTGGTGGACGAAGTCATCTATACTGGGCGAACCGTACGCGCGGCTATGGACGCCTTGATGGAGCGCGGGCGGCCGGCTGCCATTCAGCTCGCCGTGCTCATTGACCGCGGCCATCGCGAACTGCCCGTCCGGCCGGATTACGTTGGCAAGAACGTGCCGACTTCTCACCGCGAGCGCGTGACCGTGCGCCTGCGCGACCCCGACAGCGAGGAGCGCGTGATCATCGAGAAGCGGCAGGAGGGGGCGAAGTAGAGAGATGGCACTCGTTGGTCGCGATCTGGTTTCGGTGTTCGATCTGGCTAATGCGGAGATCGAAGCGATCTTCGCCCTCGCCGACGACATGGGTCAGTATGTGCGCGCCAAGACAGATATCGCGCGCGGCAAGCTCATGGCCACGCTCTTCTACGAGCCGAGCACGCGCACCAGACTGTCCTTCGAAGCCGCCATGCTGCGCCTGGGGGGCGACGTCATCAGCTGCGCGGAAGTCGCTTCGACCTCCGTGGCCAAGGGCGAGACCATTGCCGACACGGTGCGCATCATCGAAAGCTACGCCGACGTCATCGTCATGCGCCATCCCCTGGAGGGCTCGGCGCGAGTGGCCGCAGATTACGCTGCGGCGCCCGTCATCAATGCCGGCGACGGGGCTCACGAGCACCCGACGCAGACGCTGCTCGACCTCTACACGATCCGCAAGGAGAAGGGCCGCATCGAAGGCGTGTGGGTGGCGCTCGTCGGCGACCTCAAGCACGCCCGCACCGCCCATTCCCTCGCCTACGGCCTGGCGCGCTTCGGGGCGCGGATCGCCTGCGTTGCGCCGCAAGGCCTCGAGCTGCCGCGCGAGATCAGCGACCGCATGCGCGAACGCTACAATGCCCCCACGCACGAATACGGCAGCCTCGACGAATTGGTGGCCGATCCGGACCTGGTGCGGTCACGCAAGGCCTCGGATCCCGATGAGCAATTGGCGCTTACCTCCAACGCGATTTCGCTGTTCGACGCGCTCTATGTGACGCGCGTCCAACGCGAGCGCTTCGCAACGCCCGAGGAGTTCGCGGCTGCGTCAAGCTCGTACAGCATTACGGCCGACATGCTGAGCCGGGCGCGCCCGGACGCCCTGGTCATGCATCCGCTGCCGCGCGTGGATGAACTGGACTACGACATTGACGCCGACCCCCGGGCCGCGTACTTCCGTCAGGCCGCGTACGGCGTGCCGGTGCGCATGGCGCTCGTGGCGGCGATGCTCGGCCTCGCCGATCTCAAGATCCCGGCGGCCGACGAGCCGGAGCGCCGTGCGCCAAGGAAGACGCCCGCGCCCGGGATTAAGTGCTCCAACCCGCGGTGTGTCACGACCGAGGAGCGCCATCTGCAGCCGCTGTTTGAGCCGGTCGGCGCAACCGGCAGAAAGCTGCGCTGCGCGTACTGCGAGCGGATCACCAAAGTCCCGCAGGGGGAGAGCGCTTGAGTTATCTCATCCGCGGCGGCACACTGGTTGATCCTGCGACAGGACGCAGCACGCGCGGAGATCTCCTCATCGTCGGGGATAGGATAACCGCCGTGGGACGTGCGGTGCCCGCCGGCGAGGCCGAAGTCGTGGACGCGAAGGGCCTTGCGGTCTGCCCCGGCCTCATAGACATGCACGTCCATCTCCGCGAGCCGGGCTTCGAGGACAAGGAGACGATCGCCTCAGGCACGGCGGCCGCGGCGGCAGGCGGGTTCTCCACCGTCTGCGCCGAGCCCAACACGGCTCCGCCGATTGACTCCCCGGAACTCATTGCGGATGCGATGTCGCGGGCGGAGTGCGCGGCGCTCGTACGCGTTCATTCCAAGGCGTGCCTCACGAAGACACAGCGCGGCGAGGAACCTACCGCAGCGAAAGCGCTCAAATCCGCAGGCGCGATTGCCCTAAGCGACGACGGCGAGCCGGTGCTGGACGACAGCGTGATGGCGGCATGCTTGCGCGGGGCAGCAGCAGCTCGCATGCTGGTCACCACGCATTGCGAGGAATCGCCTGCCTCGCGCGGAGTCAAGCCGTGGATCGTACCCTATGCGGCCGAGCCGCGTCTCGTCGGACGCGACCTCGGTCTCCTCGGCGACATCCCCGCCCGGCTGCACTTCTCGCATCTGAGCACGGCGGAGTCGGTCGCGGCGGTCACGAAAGCGCGAGACAGCGGACTCAAAGTCACGGCGGAAGCGACGCCTCACCACTGCTTGCTGAGCAGCGAGCAGATCCCCGACAGCGAGGCGAACTTCAAGGTCAATCCGCCGCTGCGGTCGTCAGACGACGCGGCGGCAATCGGCACTGCGGTCGCGTTGGGTGAGATTGACGTCATCGCCAGCGATCATGCGCCGCACACGCCCGCTGAGAAGGCGCGGGGCTGGGATGACGCGCCCTTCGGCGTCATCGGCTTGGAGACGACGCTCGCGGTCATGCTCACTTCGTTCTACCATCCGCAGCTGATGTCGCTGGTGGACCTGCTCGCGAAGATGACGTGGAATCCCGCGCGAATCCTGCGGTTGAAGTCGGGCAAGCTGTCCGTCGGTGCGCCGGCGGATGTGGCACTGATAGACCTCGACCGCGAGTGGGTCATTGACCCGCGCGAGTTCAAATCGAAGGCGCGCAATTGCCCGTTCGCCGGCTGGCGCGTGAAGGGGCGAGCGGTCGGGCTCTTCGTCGGAGGAAGTCTGGTGATGAAGGACGGTGAGATGCTCGGCGCCGCCGTCGGTGAGAGAACATGAAGGCGATACTTGCACTCGAGGATGGCACGGTTTTCGAGGGCGTCGGCATCGGCGCGCCGGGGCGCGCGGTGGGGGAGGTGGTCTTCAGCACCTCGATGACGGGCTATCAGGAGATGCTCACCGACCCGAGCTACCGCGGGCAGATACTGGCCCTGACTTTCCCGCTCATCGGCAACTACGGGGCGAGCGCCGGGGACATGCAGTCGCCCCGACCGCAGGCTGAAGGGTTCGTCGTCCGCGAACTGTGCGACGAGCCGAGCAACTGGCGCTCCGAGCATGCGCTGCGCGCATTCCTCGAAGAGCACCGCGTGGTCGGCATCACCGGCGTTGACACCCGGGCCCTAACACGGCGCCTGCGCGAGCACGGCGTCATGATGGGCACTATAACCACCGAGGAACGCCCGGCAGAGGCGCTGGAGCGCCTGCGGCAGACGCCGCGCTATGGAGAACTCGATTTCATCCATGAAGTCGGCACGGCGAGCCCGTACCAGTGGAGCCCCGAGGCGCGCTACGGCGCCGCCCAGGCGCGGATGCCTTTTGAGGAGCGCCCACGCATTGCGCTGATTGACTACGGCGTCAAACGCAGCATCCTTCAGTTCCTCCACGATCTGGGCTGCGACGTGCTGGTGCTGCCGGGCACCGTAACTTCGGAAACGATACTCGGCCTGTCGCCGGACGCGCTCGTGCTCTCGCCCGGGCCTGGAGATCCGGCGCGCCTCGACTACGAGGTGGATGTGCTGCGCGGGGTCATCGGGAAGCTGCCCATCCTTGGCATCTGCCTGGGTCATCAGTTGCTCGGTCTGGCATTGGGCGGCCGCACGTTCAAGCTGAAGTTCGGCCACCGCGGCGCCAACCACCCCGTGAAGGAAGCCGTCAACGGCGGCCGCACCTACATCACGGTGCAGAACCACGGCTACAGCATAGACGAGGAGAGCCTCGACGGCACCGGCGCCATCATGTCCCACGTCAGCCTCAACGACGGCACCGTCGAGGGCCTGATGCATCCCGATCTCATGATTACGTCGGTGCAGTATCACCCCGAGGCGTCGGCCGGGCCACAGGACAGTCGGCACATATTCGACGATTTCATCGCGAGCGTCAGAAAGCGCAAGGACGTTTGATCAGGAAATGACGGACCTTCCTGGTGATTAACCACAAAGACACCAAGGCACCAAGTGAGCCAATCCCAGATGAGGTCGATCGCGTGGCTGCACAGATCGTGGACGCCGCTTTTCGTGTCCATTCCAGCTTGGGCCCTGGCTTGCTGGAGAGCGTTTACGAGGCCTGTCTGGTTCACGAACTGAGTAAGCGCGGACTGAGGGTATCACAGCAACTCGCGCTGCCCGTCGTGTATGACGGCATCCGAATCGACGCGGGACTTCGTATCGATCTTGTTGTTGAGGACTGCGTCATCGTGGAGGTGAAGACCGTTGAGAACCTGGCGCCAATCCATCACGCACAAGTGCTGACTTATCTTAGGCTGACGGGGCACCGCCTGGGGCTGCTCATCAACTTCAATGTCGGAGCGATTAGGAATGGCATCAAGAGAATCGCCTTGTGAACAATGCCCGGTGGCACGAAAACAATTTGTCTTCTCTGACTCGGTGTCTTTGTGACTTGGTGGCTCCAATGCGTGCATCAACATCTCCTATGACGCGATGCCCTCATGCCCTGCCTGGGGCACTTGACAATACGTCACGCCAGAGCAGCCACGTCATGAGCCAGAGGCGCGGACGCACTATGGGAGCGGTAATCCGGCTCCGAAGTGTCAGATCCGACCTTTGTGTCTTTGTGCCTTGGTGGTTTCATGACCGACTCCTAGAAGCATTGGGGCGAAGCTAGATGCCCAGGCAACCTGATCTGAAGAAAGTAATTGTGATCGGCTCCGGCCCGATCGTCATCGGCCAAGCGGCGGAGTTTGACTACGCCGGCACCCAGGCGTGCAAGGCTGCCAAGGAAGAAGGGCTGGAGGTGGTGCTGGTCAACAGCAACCCCGCCACCATCATGACCGATACGAACATCGCCGACCGCGTCTATATCGAGCCTTTGACCGTCGAAGCGGTGACCGCGATCATCGACCGCGAGCGTCCGCACGGCCTGATACCGACGCTCGGCGGCCAAACTGGCCTCAATCTCGCCACCCAGCTCGCCAAGAAGGGCATCACCGACCGCTTCAACGTCCGCCTGCTGGGCACGCCGCTCGACGCGATCGAGCGCGCCGAAGACCGCGAGCATTTCAAGGCGACGATGGAGTCCATCTCGGAGCCGGTGCCGGAGAGCGCCATCATCACCTCGCTCGATGAAGCGCGCAGCTTCGCGGAGGAAATCGGCTTCCCCGTCATCGTGCGCCCCGCGTACACCTTGGGCGGCACGGGCGGCGGCATCGCTCACAACCAGCGGGAGCTCAAGGAGATCGCCAGCCGCGGCCTGCGCATGAGCATGATCGGGCAGCTGTTGTTGGAGCGCTGCGTCCTGGGCTGGAAGGAAATCGAGTTCGAGGTGATGCGCGATGGCGCCGACAACTGCATCACGGTGTGCAGCATGGAGAACCTCGACGCCATGGGCGTGCACACCGGCGACTCGATGGTCGTCGCGCCCGCGCTCACGCTGACCGATCCCGAATACCAGATGCTGCGCAGCGCGTCCATCAAGATCATCCGCGCGCTGGGCATCGAGGGCGGATGCAACGTCCAGTTCGCGCTCGACCCCAAGAGCTTCACCTACTACGTCATCGAGGTCAATCCGCGCGTCAGCCGTTCCAGCGCGCTCGCGTCCAAGGCGACCGGCTATCCCATCGCGCGCGTCGCCACCAAGATCGCCGTCGGCCTGCATCTCGACGAAATCCCCAACGCGATCACGCAGAAGACGACGGCTTGCTTCGAGCCCGCGATTGACTACGTCGTGGTCAAGGTGCCCCGCTGGCCGTTTGACAAGTTCGCCACCGGCGACCGTACCGTCGGCACGCAGATGAAAGCGACCGGCGAAGTCATGGCCATTGATCGCACGTTCGAAGCCGCACTCAACAAAGCGCTGCGATCGCTCGAGATCGGCGTCTACGGGCCTCGCCTGCGCGGCGTCAACCTGTGGAGCGACACCCAGCTCGAAGACATCTTGCGCCACCCCACCGACGAGCGCATCTTCGCCGTCTTCGAGGCCTTCCGCCGCGGCATGTCGGTCCAGGACATCCACGAGCTATCGTTCATTGACCCCTGGTTCCTGCACCGCATGCGCAATATGATCGAGATGGAGGAGACCATCGCCGACGCGGGGCAGGAGGGGTTGACCGACGAGCTTCTTCAGAACGCCAAGCGGATGAACTTCTCCGACCGCTACATCGCGGAGTTGATCGGCGGTTCGGAATCCGCCCTTGCTGAGCGCCGCCACTCGCTCGCTCTCGACCCGACCTACAAGATGGTTGACACCTGCGCGGCCGAGTTCGAGGCCGCCACGCCATACTACTACTCGACCTATGAGAAGGAAAACGAGGCATCCATCACGCATTCCCGCCGCGTCATCGTTATCGGCGCGGGGCCGATTCGCATCGGGCAGGGCATCGAGTTCGACTACTGCAGCGTGCACTCCGTGTGGGCGCTCGCGCAGGAAGGCTACCAGTCCATCATCATCAACAGCAACCCGGAGACGGTCAGCACCGACTTCGATACCTCGGACAAGCTCTACTTCGAGCCGCTCGCCGAAGAAGACACGCTGAACATCATTGGCCAGGAGCAGCCGGATGCCGTGGTCGTCCAGTTCGGCGGGCAGACGGCGATCAACCTCGCCGACACGTTCCACCGCAACGGCGTCCCGATTCTCGGCACGGCGTTCGAGGATATTGACGTCGCCGAGGACCGCGATCGCTTCGAGCATCTCCTGCGCCGGCTCGACATTTCCAAGCCACCGGGGCGTGCCGTGACGTCGGTCGAAGCGGCGCGGCGCGTGGCATCCGAAATCGGCTATCCCGTCCTGGTGCGGCCGTCCTATGTCCTCGGCGGGCGCGCGATGGAGATCGTGTTCTCGGATGAAGAGCTGCTGTCCTACATGAACATGGCGGCGGACGTGTCACCCCGGCACCCGATTCTCGTGGACAAGTACGTCCTGGGCAAAGAGGCCGAGGTGGACGTCATCGCCGACGGCCGCGACGCGCTCATCCCCGGCATCATGGAGCACATCGAGCGCGCCGGCGTCCACTCCGGCGACAGCATGGCCGTCTGCCCGCCGGTCACGATCTCCGAGAAGGCGCAGCGCACCATCGTGGAATACTCCGTCCGCCTTGCCCGCGCGCTGCACGTCAAAGGGCTGATGAACATCCAGTTCGTGCTCGAGGGCGACCACGTGTACGTGCTCGAGGTCAACCCGCGCGCGAGCCGCACGGTGCCGTACCTCTCGAAGCTGACGGGTATCCCGATGGTCAACGTCGCGACCAAGGCGATGCTCGGCAAGTCGCTGACCGATCTCGGCTACACGCCCGGCCTCTATCCGCCGCCGCAGCACTACGGCGTCAAAGCGCCCGTGTTCTCGTTCGCCAAGCTTACGCGCGTGGACATCAACCTCGGCCCGGAGATGAAGTCCACCGGCGAGATCATGGGCATAGATCCGGAGTTTCCGAAGGCGCTGCACAAGGCGATGGTGGCGTCTGGTGTCGCGGTGCCGGAGCGAGGGACGCTGGTGCTGACAGTGGCCGACCGGGACAAGCCCGAAGCGGCCGAACTCGCGCGTGGGTTCAATCGGCTGGGGTACACGATCCACGCTACGCGCGGCACGGCGAGTCATCTCTCGGCGCAGGGCATACCGGTCGTGCGCGTCGGGAAGATCAGCGAGGGCAGCCCGAACATCATTGACCTCATCATGAGCGGCGGTGTGGATCTGCTCATCAACACGATGTCGAAGGACAACCGCCCCGGCCGCGAGGGCATCCGCATCCGCCGCTCCACAGTCGAGCACTCCATTCCCTGCCTGACCTCGCTCGACACCGCCCAGGCGCTGCTCACCGCGCTTTCCTCCCGCCGCGAAGGCGAGCGCTACGCCTACAAGACCATCGACGAGTACCTCTCAGACGGCAAGGGCGCACACGGCGCCGGCCCGGCCTGAGCCTCTGCCGCCGCGACAGGTGTCACGGGATTTCCGTGGTGTCGCGTGTTGCGGCAGGAAAGTCCCTCTGCAGGTTGTTGCACAATTCCAGTGCTCCGCGCTTCCCCGGCGCCGCGACTGTCATTCAGAGCGTCGCGCTGAGCGTGAGCGAGGCGCAAAGCGAAGAATCTCGGCATCGTCGAAGCAACTGCGCAACAGCCCCCTCCGCCCTCCCGCCCACCGGCCGCCGTGCCCCGGCTCGGCAATACCTGCAGCCGTGGAAGCCAACCATCCCACACGGCGACATCACGAAAAAGGCTGCTACCCTCTTTGTCACGAAGCATCTATACGTGGCGTGGCAGCGACCGCTGTCCGGGGGGACTAAATCGACATGGTTGGCACGAGGGCAACGTTCCGCTTCCGTCAGACCGTGGCTAGGGTCGTCCCGCTCGTTCTCGCCTGGGTTCCGTATCTCGCGGTTTTTGCGCTCAGCGGACTCGCGCCGTGGCCGTATTGGCTTCACCTCCTCGGCCTCAGCTTTCTATTGGCACTGGCAGGAGGTGCGTTCACGGTAGCTGCGATACACAAACAGTTTCCCTATCCTGAATCCCTGCAGAGCTGGGCCGCCCTGATCAATGAAGCCGTAGCCTTCACATTGACACTCGGAACCCTTGCGACAGTGCTACTCTACGCTTTTGTTGCCATCCCTTTGGGGTTGATTCGAAGGATCCTGCATTACACCCGCGTCGCGCCCCGGCTGGATGCAGCACTGGGCCGTTACCCGGCAGCGCTCTCGTTGACCCGGGTTGTTGCCAGGATGATCGAAACAGACTGGGGCTCAGCGGCACTGGCGAGCCTGGCAATCAGCCGTCAGTCGGCAGCGCTTTCGCTGCATCGGGCTGTGGCCACTCGGAAGCGTGAACTCTCGGTATCCACCGCAAATGCTCTGTACCGACTGCACTATCACCTCGCGGACGACGGAACCCTCTGGGTCATGTCCATGGATGCTCGGGGGCCAGCCCGCGAGACCGCGCAGGTGATAGCACAAATCGTGGATCGCCCTCGGATCATTCACGCCCGTCTGGCTCTGTTCTATGCCTCGCGCCTCGGCCTTCGGCCACCGCGCTACCGATCGCCGCTGGCCATGCACCTCTTGCTTGCCAGCACCGAGTTATCGGCAAGCCTCCGGGCCTCACGCTCGCCGGACGCAGGCCTAGTTCACCTGTCGAATGCGATCGGAGCACGGTGGGGGCCACCCGAAGGGCCAGTGCGGCGGCCCACGAGCGTTGAGCGCGACCGCCTGGAGTTCCTACGATTGCTGCGGCGATATCCGGACATCCAGCAGGATCTTCGTTACCAACTCCTGATGGGGATGCTCGAGTCGGGAACTCAGCTTGAGCGCCTGGCGCAGGCTCGGCAGCAGATCCACCCAGACCCGGAGGACGTGCAGATGCTGCCGGAGGAACGCAAGGAGCGCGAATGGGCGGAGGCGCTAATGGCCGCCGCCGCTGCTTGACCTTGTCTATCCGCGTCTATCTGCGTCAGTTCGTGGTTGTTCGGCGGGGACAGTTACCTTTTCTTTCCCGCCAGCCGCAACCCGGCCCAAGCGGTACCCACAGCCGTCGAGGCCAATCATCCGACATGGCGGCGTGACTGAAAAGGTAACTGTCCCCCAAAGTCTAACTACTCGCCGGGAGGCTCACAGTGCCACGACTATTCGATGCGATCCAGATACCGGGGACTGCTCTGCGCCTGCGAAACCGCGTCGTCATGCCGCCCATGAATATGGATGACGCCGGGCCGGGCGGGGTCGTCACGGACGAGGTCATCGAGCATTACGTCGCGCGTGCCCAGGGCGGCGTGGGGCTCATCATTGTCGCGGCAGCATACGTGCGCGACGACGGGAAGCTGTCCCGGAATCAACTCGGCATTTCCAGGGACGAACACGTCGAGCCGTTGTCGCGACTCGCGAAAGCAATCAAGGAGCGCGGCGCAGCGGCCGCGATTCAGATCCACCACGCCGGTGGTGTCGCAGACGCGGAGACCATCGGCGGGACGGCCGTCGCGCCGTCGGCCGAGGGCTTCCCGGATCGCGACGTGAAGGAGCTGAGCGTCCAGGAAATCCGCGAATTGGTCGAGGCGTTCGGCGCTGCCGCCGCACGCGCGAAGGCCGCCGGATTCGACGCGGTCGAGTTGCACGGCGCGCATGGCTACCTCGTCACGCAGTTCCTGTCCCCTGCCACCAACCGCCGCGACGACGACTACGGCGGCACGTCTGAGAAGCGCCTGCGTTTCGCGCTGGAGTGCGTGGATGCGATCCGCAAGGCGACGGGTCAGGACTATCCCATCATCACGCGCATCAGCGCGAAAGAGGATGCTCCCGGCGGGCTGACGATTGAGGACGGCTGCCGCATCGCGAAGGCGCTGGATGATGCCGGCGCGTGCATCGTTCACGTGTCCGCCAGTCTTGCGAGCACGGGCGAGCGCGGGTGGGGTTACATGGTGCCGCTGGCGGAGGCTGTCAAACGGGCGGTGTCGGTGCCGGTCATCGCCGTCGGCAAGCTGCACGATCCGAAGCTCGCCAACAGCGTCATCGAGGAGGGCAAGGCCGACCTCGTCGCCATCGGTTCCCAACTGCTGGCGCAGCCCGACTGGCCGCAGGCCGCCGCAGAGGCCCTGGGCCAGGAGATGAAGCCACTATGATGCCGCAGCCCGATTTCGAGCGGTTCCGCACAGCCGTGCTCTGCCGCGAGCCGGACAGAGTGCCGCTCGCAGAGCTGAAGGTCGAGGACGCGGTGAAAGCCGCGTTTCTCGGGCGCAAGTTTGCCGACCCCTCCTCCGATCCCATTGCCTACCTGCGCGACGACATCGAGTTCAGCGCCGCCGCGGGATACGACTACGTCCGCGTCACCGCAATCCTGCCATACCCCGAAGTCAAGACCGCGCATACCTACCGCTATGGCGGCTACGAAGGCGACACGCGCCGCGACTGGGTCAGCCTTGGCGGCGGCATCATTCGCACCTGGGAGGACTTCGAGAACTTCGCGTGGCCGAGCGCTGACGGTGCTGACATGCGGGCGCTCGAAGCGGCGGCGGAGCATCTGCCGGACGGCATGAAGGTGGTCACGGCCGTCAAAGGTGGCGGCATCTTCGAGCGCGCGTGGATGCTGATGGGCATGGAGCAATTCGCGATGTGCCTGGCCGATGACCCCGACCTGGCGAGGGCGGTGGTGGACCGCGCCGGGGCGCTCTACGTTGAAACCTGCGCGCGGGCGGTCGAACATGACGGCGTCGAGTGCGTCTGGTTTAGCGACGATCTGGCGCACTGCGGCGGCATGCTCGTCTCGCCGCAAGTGCTGCGCGACTGGGTGTTCCCGTGGTATCAGAAGCTCGCGGACCTCAGCCGTGCGCACGATCTCATCTTCATCTTCCACTCCGACGGCAAGCTGTGGGAGGTCATGGAGGATCTGCTCGACATCGGCTTCCACGCGTTGCATCCGATCGAACCGAAGGCAATGGACATCGTCGAGGTCAAGCGCCGCTATGAAGGGCGGCTGTGCGTCATCGGCAACATTGACCTGGGCTACACGCTGACCCGCGGCACGCCGGCCGAAGTGGAGGCGGAAGTTCGCGAGCGCATCCGCGCCCTCGCCCCCGGCGGCGGGTACTGCGTCAGCTCGAGCAACAGCATCACCGAGTACGTCCCGTTGGACAACTATCGGGCGATGCTCGACGCGACGCTGCGATACGGCGAGTATCCGATCAACGTCTGAACGCAGAGCGTTGAACTTGGCCCCGGATTGACGCCGATGTACGCGGATATGGATGGCCCGCTTCGCGCGACAGTTGAACAGGATTCGCCGGCAGGGCCGTTCTGCCCGCTGGCGAAGATAACCGATGGCGGGGTGGGCGATGATCGAGATCGGCATAGTCGGGCTGCCCAACGTCGGCAAGTCCACCATCTTCAACTCCCTCTGCGGCGCGCAGGCCAAGGTCTCCAATTACGCATTCTGCACCGTCGAGCCCAACCGCGCAGTCGTGCCCGTTCCCGACCCGCGTCTCGCGCGCGTGGCGGAGATCTTCGGGCAGGAGCGGGCCGTTCCCGTCACCGCCACCTTCGTTGACATCGCGGGGCTGGTGCGCGGGGCGAGCAAGGGCGAAGGGCTCGGCAACCAGTTCCTCGCGCACATCCGCGAGGTTGACGCGATACTCCACGTCGTACGATGTTTCGCTGATGCGGAGGTGTCACACATCGAAGGCGACGTGAACCCCACGCGCGACGCGGAGATCGTTGATATCGAACTCGCCTTAGCGGATCTCGGCACGGTTCAGCGCAGACTCGAGAAGGCCAGAACGGACGCCAAGAGCGGCAATCCCGACGCGCGGGCGCAGGTCGCGTTCCTCGAACGCCTGTCGGAATCCCTCAATCAAGGAACGCCTGCGAGACTCGTCGAGGTGACCCACGCGGAGGCCCAGGTGCTGGGCGAGCTGCATTTGCTGACCGCAAAGCGGGAGTTGTATGTCGCGAACGTGGGAGAGGACGGCGATGATTCCGGCGGGGCAGGGGAGGAGCTGCGAGAGTACGGGCAGCAGCGCGGCTCGCACGTGCTTGAACTGAGCGGCAAGATTCAGGCGGAGCTGGCAGAGCTGCCCGATGCGGAGCGAGATCAATTCGCGCGGGAGATGGATGTGCCTGCCGATGCACTGGAAAAGGTCGTCGCCGCGAGTTATAATGTACTTGAACTGGTCACGTTCTTCACGGCAGTGGGGAAGGAAGCGCGGGCGTGGCCGGTGCGCAGAGGAACGACCGCGGCCGAAGCCGCGGGTCAGATTCATACGGATATGGAGAAAGGGTTCGTCCGCGCTGAGGTCATCGGATTCGATGTCCTGGATCGCCTCGGCTCGTGGGACGCGGCGCATCAGCAGGGCTTGCTGCGCGTGGAGGGCAGAGACTACGCGGTTGAGGAAGGCGACGTGATCCACGTGCGGTTCGCGACCTGAGCGCGGCACCGTTCTTGCGGCGCTGGATTCCTGGAAGGGGGTGGGGGTGCTCTGCGGCAGCATCAGGAAAGCCGCCGGAGCCGACGGAAAGGCGGGTAAAACGGGTTCGTCAGGGGAATACTCAAACCGGGAGATCGGAAGGGGGACGCAGCAGCGATTGCTGCCTTGCGGCGCCGAGTCGGCACGGGCTGCTGACGAAGCGAGAAAGGAGGCGGCGATGAGGCGCAACACGGCCGTGCGCGGTACGGCATGGCTCGCAGGCCTGGTGGCGCTCGTATTCCTACTGGGCGCGCTCCTGGCGTGCGACGCCGAGGCGGGGTTCTTCAGCAAGGTCAAGGGTCCGAAAGCGAGTTCCCAGAAGGAAAGCACGTCCCCGCCCTCGACAAGCAGCAGCCAGCCGAAAAGCGGCGGCTTCCTAAGTAAGGTCAAGAGCAAGGGGCCGACGCCGTACATCCCGTCGAAGCCCGCTCCTTCACCACCGTCAAACACGCCGCTGCCGAGCGACAAGCCCGGCTTCTTCAGCCCGACCAAGGACAAACCGCAGCTCGGCGTCCCGCACCCGTCCACACCGGGCAATCCCCCGGGCGACTTCGTGTTCACGCGGCCCAGGGATGGTTGGAAGCAGGATCCGGGAGTGCTGCGGGACGTCACGTCGACGCCGAGGCACGGCTGGAACAGCCGTGGGTACTTCGAGCAACTGCGCCGTGAGATCGAGGCGCGCCGCCACCGAGAGCGACACGTCCATTACTGGTACTATCCCTACGACTACACCTACTACCGCTGGTACCGCTACCACGTCGTGCCGCTTTACGTGTCGGTGGACAGCTACGGTTATGGCTACACGTACCTCTATCCGGACTACCGGTTCTACTATGCCGCGCCGACGACCATCATCATGGTGGAGCCCAACGATTGGGTGTACGGCGAGACGTACGTCCCGTACGCGACCTGGCCCTCCAATGACTTGATGGAGGCGAAGCGCGACATCGAGCGCGGGTGGCGACACGAACGCCTCGAGTTGATTGACCGCCACCTGGATCCCGACCACCAGATCGCCAGCTACCTGCGCGATGAGTACACGCACAGCCTGTCGGCGGAGGAGTTCCGGCAGCTCACACTTGATGCGTTTTCCAGCATTCGCACGGTGAGCTTCGAGCTGACCTCGGCGCGCTACGTCTCGACACGCTACTGGGCGCGGCTGAAGGGTAAGCACGTCTTCTACGATCCCTTCGACAAGCGCACCGTCGTCTACGTCAGCTACCTGATGCGCCGGGTCGACTACGATGCCGGGCATGAGCGCTGGATGATCTGGGAAGTCCGCCAGTCGCCGTCCCCGGACTGAGGCGTACGGCGCGTTCGATTCGCGGCGAACGCGCACGCATCCAGTTTGACTGAGCGTCGGCCCTGGTCGCGACAGAGCGGCCAGGGCCGTTTTCTGCTGGGGCTGACTCATTCTGCTTGCCGTGTCGCGGCAGCGCCCCTCGAACAACCACCGCCACCGCTTGACAAGTCCCGGTCTTGCCGCTACTATTGCGGGTAGCGAAAGGAGGTGGTGTGCATATGGTTAACTTAGCACGAGGTGAGGCTGGAGGCTAGTACCTGCTCGAAGACTTCCTCCATGTCCTCAGACATGACAGGGACGGAGCCGCAGCAGGTCGGCTCCGTCCTGCTTTTTGCCCCGGCCGAGTAGCGCGCCGCCCCCACGTTCGGCCGCGGCGTCCTCGCCCCGAACCCCGCGTGCACGCTGCCGCATAGACCGAATCACCTCTCCATCGAGCCCGGGCTTGTGCACGCGCGGCACCGTAGGCCCCTCCGGAGCCCCCAATGCGTCGAGGCCGTCGCACCTCCCCCGGGATCGGGCCCGTGAGCGTGATTCCTTGGTCTGCCGCCCTTCCCGTGACAGACGGACCCCGTTAATGTGGAATAACGCCCACAAAGTCTTGCTGTCAGGGGCGGACTGCCCCACCGGGCACGAACCCGCGGAAGTCGGTCCGGAAAAGGTCCCGGACCGTCTGCCGACTTGACGCCCGGCGTCGCGCAATACTGGAAGACTTTCATCAATCACATCACATCACACCGTGCGTCTGACGTGCGGCACAAAACAACAGAGGTCGCATGACATGCCCCCCGAACAGCCGTTAGGGACACACGCCTCAACGGAACCGCCCCTCGACGCCTCCGGCGACGCGAGCGCGTCGTTCACGGCCATGACGGCACAGATAGCGTCGGTGGTTCGCCTCGTCGTTTTGCTGACCGTTGTGCTCATGCTCCGGCTGCGTCAACTGCCGCTGGTGTTCGATTCGCTTGACATCTTGCTCGCACTAGGCGCGTGCTACGTCGTCGTCACCACGCTGTTCCCGCGGCGCTGGAGAAGCTCGCAGCTCACTCGTCTCCTTCTCATCTGCGACATCGTGCTGATCTCGGGCCTGATCTGGATCACGGGCGGCACGCGCAGCGAGTATTACCTGCTGTATTACCTGCCGATTCTGCACGGGGCGAGCCGCCTCAACTTCCGCGACGCGATAACCGCGTCGGTGTTGGCGGCGATCTGCTATCTCTTCATCGCCATTGCCGCGGGGCCGCTCGTGCCCATTATGACGACCGGCATACTGAGAGCGGGCGCCTTTGGCGGCTCGGTCATCATCCTCGCCGTATTCTTTGCCGTTCTCTCCCACGAGGCGCGCACCAATCGACTGCTTACGGAGAAACTGCGCGAGGCGTTCGACAGCGTGTCGGCAGTGTATGACATCGCCCGGGTGGCGAGCACCCGCGACAGCGTGCAAGACGTGATGGGCACGACGCTGCGGCAAGCGATGCGGCTCTCGGAGGCCGACGGCGGCGTCCTCGCCGTGCTCGACAGCGAGGGGCGGTTTCACGTGGCGGCGCAACACGGCGCCGACGACGCACCCGAAGTGGCATTCGACCAAGCGCTTGCTGGGACAGCGATCGAGGGCCGCCGGTGGTTGTCGCGCGAAGTCGCGGACCCGCGACCCGACAAGCAGCCCGCCCACGAGTTCTTCATCCCCATGTTTGCCGGCTGGCATCCGCTGGCGGTAATGCAGATTCGCACGACTCGCCCCGCCGGCTTGCAGGAGCGGGATATGGAACTCGTACGTGCGTTGTGCGCCGAGGCCGCGATGGCCATCGAGAATGCTCGCCTCCGCGCCGAAACGAAGCGCGCGGCGGCCACCGATTACCTGACCGGCCTATGCAATCGCCGAGAGTTCGCACTCCGTCTGGAGGCGGAGATTCGGCGCACCGCGCGGCACGGCGGCGAAGTCGCCTTGGTGCTGCTCGACGCCGACGACTTCAAGCGCTGCAACGATTCGCACGGGCATCAAGCCGGCGACCAGGTGCTGCAGGCGCTGGCGGAGCGCATCGAGGCCGTCATCCGCGGCGAGGATACCGCCGCACGTTACGGCGGCGACGAATTCGCAATTATCCTGCCGCAGACCGACATCGCCGGCGCCCGCGTCGTGGCGCAGAAACTTCAGCGAGAACTTCAAACGCTGACGTTCGATTGGAGCGCCGACACGTGGCAGCTCACGGTCAGTACCGGTGTCAGCGCGTCAGGCGAAGAGCTCTCCGCTAACTTGTTGCTGCAGAAGGCCGACCGAGCACTGTACGAGGCCAAGAGCGCAGGCAAGAACCAGATCTGTGTGTGGCAGGCCAACGCACAAGCTGAATCGGCGGCAACCCCGTGACGGCCGTTGTCGCCAGGCGCTGCAACACGTTGCCACCGCAGAAGGCACACGCCAGGTGAAAGACGGCAACCGCCAAACACTCAATAACGCAGCAGTCGCCATCCGCGCGGTGGTCCTACTCACCGCCACGATCATGACGCGCGTGCGGATGCACGCCGCTCCGGCGACCTTGGGATTGGACATCCTTCTCGTTTGCGGGGGACTGTATGTGCTGCTGACATCTGTCCTCGATCGCCTCGGGCCGCGCTACCGGCCCGACGTCAGTGCGCTCGTCGGCTTGGACGTATTCTACATCACCGCCCTGGTGTGGCAGACCGGTGGCCTCGCCAGCGAGTTCTATCTGCTCTATTACCTGCCCATTCTACACGCCAGTGTGCGCCTCGACTTCCGCCACGCGGTGCTGTCTTCCATGCTAGCCGCGCTGTGCTACGGGTTGATAACGGTCGCGGGAGGGCCGGACGTCCCGGTGCAAAGCACCCCGGCGCTTCAGTTGGCCACGTTTGGCGGATCCGCGCTAATCCTGGCGCTTTTCTTCGCGACCGCCGCGGCTCTGTCCAGAAGCCAGCGCGAAACAACCGACCGCTTGGAGCGAACGGTCGAGCGGCTGTCGGCGCTGTACCGCATCGCGCGCGCGGTTCACGCCAAGGACAGCTTGCAGAGCGTCGTCGATACGAGCCTTGAACTCGGGTTGGAGCTCACGGGGGCGCGCTTCGGGTATGTGGCACTGGGCAACGGCGCCGGCGAACTGCTGGTCAAAGCCAGCCGCGCCGCAAGCAGCCAGGGGGATATCGGCGAGCACCCGCCGTTCGATCGCCGTCTCGCGGAGCAGTGTCTGGTGCGGCGGGCGCCGGCGGTGACCGACGTTCGGGGCGATCATCCCGAAGTGGCCGGCGCGCTGCGCGCGGGATGCTGCGTGATCTCCGTTCCGTTGGTACACAACGACAACGCCTATGGGGCGGTGCAGCTCTACGATGCTCCCGGCGAGACGTGCGGTGAGCGGGAACTCGAGACGCTGGTCGCGCTATGCGGGGAGGCGTCGCGCGCGATCGAGAACGCCCGTCTGCTGGCCGAGGTTCACCGCTTGGCGGTGACAGACGAACTCACCGGGCTCTACCACCGCAGCGAGTTCCGACGTTTGCTCGCCGCGGAAGTTGACAACGCGCGGGCCAACGGGGGCGTCATCACGGTGCTTCTGTTCGATATTGACGGGATGCAGCAGATTGGGGCTGAGCACGGACCCGAGGCGGCGGACGAGGTACTGCTCGCCTTCGCAGACATGTTACGCCGGTACATCAGATCGCAGGACATCGCCGCGCGCTACGGCGCCGACGAGTTCGCAGTGCTGCTGCCGCAGGGAGGCATTGACGGTGCGCGAGCCGTTGCGGCGCGGCTGTGCCATGCCATGGCGCGCCATCCGTTCCACCTCCACAGCGAGGACGAGGTCCGTCATTTCAGCGTTTGCGCCGGCGCGGTCGTTGCCAAGGAGATGCCCGACGACCCGGATCATCTGATCGGGCGCGCCGACGAAGCGCTGTTCGAGGCAAGGCAGGCGGGGCCGGGCCAGATCCGTTTCTGGGAGGCCACCGTCAAGCGCGGCGTCGTGACGCAGATGCGTCAGATCGTGGAGCACGTGCAGCACTCCTCAGACGAGCAGTGGCGCTGACGAAGTGGCTTCGCCCGGCGCCCGTGACCGGCGGCGCCGCGGGCGGCATCAAGCCCCCGCCTCAGGCGGCTCCCCGGTCTTCTCCTCAAGCGCCGTCTCCGCGCCCAGGCCGCTCCGCTTGCTGAACACCACCGCGGTGCCGAGCGCGGCGATCGCCGCGAGCACCACCACAACGCGCAGCGCCGGGCTCATCTCTCCCAACTGCGTTGCCGCCACAAACGGCGCCAACAGAAGCGCCACCAAGTTCATTACCTTAATCAGCGGGTTGAGCGCGGGCCCCGCAGTGTCCTTGAGGGGATCGCCGACCGTATCGCCGATGACTGCTGCCTTGTGAAACTCGGTGCCCTTGCCGCCGTAGAGCCCGTCCTCGATCTTTTTCTTCGCGTTATCCCATGCGCCGCCGGTATTCGCCATAAACACGGCCATAAGCTGTCCGGTGAGGATCGCCCCCGCGAGGTAGCCGCCGAGCGCTGCGGCGCCGAGCCCGAAAGCGACCAGGACCGGCGTGGCGATGGCGAGCAGGCCCGGGCCGATAAGCTCCTTCTGCGCCGCGCGAGTGCTGATCTCGACACACCGAGAGTACTCGGGGCGCCCGGTGCCTTCCATGATGCCCGGGATCTCGCGGAACTGGCGCCGCACTTCATCCACGAGCAAGCCCGCCGCGCGGCCGACTGCGCGGATGGCGAAACTGGAGAACAGGAACGGCACCGCGCCGCCGATGAGCAGCCCGATGAACACGGGCGGGAAGTTAACGCGTATTCCCGTTTCCACCAGTTCGCTCTCCGCCGCGAAGGACGCGAACAGAGAGGTCGCCGCGACCACCGCAGTGGCAATGGCGAAGCCCTTGGTCAGGGCTTTGGTCGTGTTGCCTACGGCGTCCAGGCGGGCGACGATGCGATGGGCTGCCTCCTGTTTCTTGTCCCCTTCCTTCAACGCACCCGACATCTCGAAAATGCCGTTGGCGTTGTCCGATATCGGCCCGTATGTATCCATTGCTAGAATGTAGCCGGTCGTCGTCAGCAGCCCGAGGCCGGCCAACGCAATGCCGTAGAACGCCAGCGCGAGGTTGCCGCTGAAGATCACGAACGAAACGAGCATGGTGAAACAGATCGCCAGGATCGCCCACACGCTGCTCTCCATGCCTTCCGCGAGCCCGGCCAGCAGCATGGTGGCCGCGCCGGTGCGCGTCGAGCGCGCGATCTCGGTTACCGGCGCCTTGTCGGTGTGCGTGAAATGCTCGGTGAGTCGGCCGATGATCAGCGCGAGCACGATGCCCATTGCCGTCGCCACGAAGAAGCGCCAGTCCGGCAGGTAGAGCACCGTCACCACCCCGAATCCGGCCGCGGCGAGCAGCGCCGAGACCCAGAAGCCGACATTGATCGGCTGCATCGGGTTCATGTCCTCGTCATCGCGGCCGCGCACGCTCCAGGTGCCGACGATGGAGGCGAACACGCCCACCGCCCGCACGAGCAACGGATAGATGATGAGCTTGAGGCCGAACCCGAGGTCGGCCCCGACGAAGATGGCCGCCGCGCCGAGAATGATGGCCGCCACCAGCGTCACTTCGTAGCTCTCGAAGACGTCGGCGGCCATGCCGGCGCAGTCCCCGACGTTGTCGCCGACGTTGTCGGCGATGACGGCGGCGTTGCGGGGGTCATCCTCGGGGATGCCCTTCTCGACCTTGCCCACGAGGTCGGCTCCGACGTCCGCCGCCTTGGTGTAGATTCCGCCGCCGACCCTCATGAAGAGCGCCGCCAGGCACCCGCCGAAGCCGAAGCCCACGAGCACGCGCATCGCATCCTCGCGGAACACGAGAAAGATGACCGTGGCGCCGAGCAGGCCCAGGCCGACCGTGAACATCCCCGACACCGTCCCCGCCTGGAACGCCAACTCGAGCGCGCGCTTAAAGCTGCCGAGCGCCGCATTCGCCACGCGCACATTCGCGCGCACCGCCACGCCCATCCCGACGTAACCCGCGCCATATGACGCGAACACGCCCATGAGGAACGCCAGCGCGATCCCGAGCGCGATCATCGGATCCTCGGCGTACTTCCCCTGGTACATGAAGTAAAGGCCGATCGTGATGACGAGCACGAGGACGATCATCGTCCGGAACTGCCGACCCAGGTAGGCCATCGCCCCGTCGTGAATCGCGGAGGCGACGTTCTGCATGGCCTCGCTGCCGGCGGGCGCTCGCGCAACCTTGCGCGTCAGGTACCACCCATAGAGCAGCGCGATGACCGCTGTAATCAGCACCGCCCACAGCATACCCCACTCCAGCGGCGGCAGCGTGGGCAGCGTAAGCTCGCCCTCGCTCATCGGGATGCGTGCGTGTTGTATCTCGCCTCCCACAGGCATATTCGAACATCCTCCTTGTCTAATCCGCGTTATTCGCGACGAGCTTAGACCACGTACACAGCGCGCCCCACGACCGTCACGAACAACCCGAACGCCGCGGCTAGGCGGACGTGGAGACGATGCCGCCGACCCGCCGCAGGTGCGAGCTAATGACAGGCCAGCTATCTGGGCCCAGGCGCGCTCCAGGTCTCAGCAGATGCACGCGTCGTCGTTGGAGCACGGTATCCCCCGCCGCGGCAATGATGTCGCGGCGTGCCGCACAGTCTCGCGGCCGAATCAGTGATTCCCGCCACGGCAGCGACTATGCCGCCAGCACGTGGGCCAACTCGTACACCGAGGTGTCAATGGTCTTCCGCTGCGTCCATATCGTCTCGAGGGGAAAGACGACGACCTGGTTGGCCTGCATGCCGACCATGACGCCGAACCGCCCTTCGACCATTGCGTCCACCGCAGCCGCGCCGAGCCGGGTGGCAAGCACGCGGTCGGCAGCCGTCGGCGCGCCGCCGCGCTGCAAATGGCCGAGGACGGTCGCTCTGGTCTCGGCTCCGGTAATGGCTTCAATATCGGCGGCGACGGCTATGCCTCGCGCCGCACCCTCTGCGACGACGATGATGTACGACGTCTTGCCGCGCCGTCGTCCCCGCTTGATCGTGCTCCCAATCCTGGTTGTCTCGAACGGTATCTCCGGCACCAGGATGGCCTCGGCGCCTCCGGCGAGACCTACCTCCAGCGCGATGAAGCCGACGTCGCGGCCCATGACCTCGACCACGAATATGCGATCGTGGCTCACCGCCGTGTCGCGGATCTTGTCTATCGCATCGAGCGCGGTGTTGACCGCGGTATCGAATCCGATGGAGAAGTCCGTCCCGGCGAGGTCGTTGTCAATGCTGCCGGGTATGCCGACCGTCGGCACCTGCCACTTCTGCCACAGCTCGTGCGCGCCGTGCAACGAGCCGTCGCCCCCGACGACGATCACCCCGTCGATCTGGTGCTGGCGCAACTGCGCTACGGCGTCTCCTTGCCCTTCTTCGGTCTTGAACTCGGGGCAGCGGGCGGTGAGCAGGATGGTGCCACCGCGATTGATGATCCCGCTGACCGCGGTGGCCGGGAGCGGCTCGAATTCGCCCTCGATCAGGCCGAGATATCCGCGGCGCACGCCGACCACTTCCGAGCCGTGATGAATCGCGCGGCGCACGACCGCGCGTATCGCCGCGTTCATCCCCGGTGCGTCGCCGCCGCTCGTCATGAGCGCGATGCGTTTGACTGGTTGCTTCCCTTTGCGCGCGCTCACTTGAACGTCGTCTTGATCTCTTCGTACAGTTCGTGAGGCACCGTCTTCAGCTCAGCCACGGCATCCTCCAGGGGGACGCCGATGAACTGATTGCTCGTCAGCGACGACATGTAGCCGAACTTGCCCTCGTGAACCAGATCCACGGCTCGAATGCCCAGTCGAGTGGCTAGCATGCGATCGAACGCGGTAGGCGCTCCACCGCGGACGATGTGCCCGAGCACCGCCAGCCGCGTCTCAAAGCCGGTACGCTCCTCGACCTCCTTGGCGACGAATTCGCCGACGCCGCGCTGACGCAAGATGACGTGCCCGAAGTCGTCCGTGGTCGCGGTGCTTTGCTCAGCCTCGGTGATCTCCACGCCTTCGGACACGACGATCAGACCGAAGTTCCTTCCGCGCTCGCGCAGGTGCGCGATGTGGGCGCACATCTCGTCAAGGTCGAGGGTCACCTCGGGGATAAGGATCCAATCCGCACCCCCCGCGACGCCGGCCTCGAGAGCGACCCAGCCGGCGTGCCGTCCCATGACCTCCAGCACCATCACGCGCCGATGGGAGCGCGCCGTGTCGCGAAGCCGGTCCGCGGCATCGGTCGCGACCTCTGCGGCGCTGTCGAAACCGAACGTGTAGTCCGTGCAATTGAGGTCGTTGTCCATGGTCTTCGGAATGCCGACGGTCTTCACGCCCAGCGCGAACAGCTTGTGCGCCACGCCGAGCGTGTCTTCCCCGCCGAGGGCAACGATGACGTCGAGCTTGAGTTCCTCGATGTTGCGCAGGACGGCTTGGAGATCCTCGTCGCGCTTGAAAGGGTTGGTGCGAGACGATTCGAGGATGGTGCCGCCGCGCGAGATGATGTCCTCGACCATTTCCAGCGTGAGCGGACACGTATCGTTGTCAATGAGCCCGGCCCAACCGAGCTTGATACCCACGCACTCGTCGCCGAAGTCCATGGCGCGCATCACCACTGCGCGCAGAGCTGGATTGAGACCGGGGCAGTCTCCTCCCCCAGTCAGCACACCCAATCGCATTTCCGTACTCCTCCCTTAGATCACAAAGACGCTACCGCGTCCCCGACTCCGCGCCGTCTCCCGCGCTTCCCGCCATCAGCTCGCGCAGCGCGCGCTCGTCCGCCGGTCGCGTGAGGGCGATGACGCAGTCACCCTCCTCCAAGCGGGTGGTACCGCTGGGAAGTACGATCTGGTCGCCGCGAATAACCACGGCCACTACGGAATCGCCGGGAAGGTGTATATCCTTCAACGCGCGGTTGACGACCGGGGACTGCGCCGTCAAATCAGCTTCAACGATCTCGATGTTCCCTCGCTTCAGTGCCGTGAGCGGCACGACCTGTCCGGTGTCAACCTCCTGCTCGATGAGGCTGTAGATGATCTTGGTGCTGGCGAGGGTCGCATCTATCCCGAGCAGGCGAAATATCTCTTCGTTGCGCGGGTCGTTGACGCGAGCGATGGTACGCTTGACGTCGAAGTGCCGCTTCGCCATCTGGCAGATGACCAAGTTGTCCTCGTCGTCGCCGGTGACGGCCACCACCGCTTCCGCGCGGCCCATGCCGGCCTCTGACATCACCCGGACCTCGCAGCCGTCGCCGGCCATCGCCACCTCGCCAAGTTCCTCCGCGAGCAGCTCCGCGTGGCGCCGATCCTTCTCGATCAGCAGCACCTCGCGCCCCTCGCTGAGCAAGGTCTTAGTCAAGTAATACCCGACCTTGCCGCCCCCGACCACGATGACGTACATCAACGCACCTCCTCGGGTCTAGCGCCCGAGTTCGCTCGTCAGTCGCGCGTATTCCTCGTAGCTCCGCACCGGCTGCTCCGTGATCAGGTCTCTGACGATACCCGCGCCGACCGCGGTGGAGCAGAAAGTCGCCATGCCCATCTTCCCGTACTCCTCGGCCCGAATCGGGTCATAGATTCGCGCCATCACCCTCGGGACGCCGAACTTTTCCTTGGCGATCTGCGCCGCCATGATGTTCGTGTTATCCCCGTTGGTGACCGAAACGAAAGCGTCGGCGTTCTGTACGCCCGCTCGCCGCAGGATGTCTTCGTCAATCCCATTGCCGACCACGCGCTGCCCGCCGAAATCTGAACCGAGCCGCCGGAATGCGTTACTATCCCGGTCCAGGATAGTGACCTCGTGATTCTCGCGAGACATCAGTGTGGCGAGCGCAGAGCCCACCCGGCCGCAGCCGAGGATGAGGATCTTCATCGCACCTGCCTCAACGTATTCCCGCCATTAGGAGAGGGCCGCCGTGCCGCGGAGAACCGAACTCCAGCTTCACACCGGGAGGGAGTATCCCGGGTAAACCAACCGTTCCGCCGGCCCTCCCGTGAAGGCCAGGCTCCCGACAGCCCCCGGTCGGCGGTCAGTAGCCCGCCCGGCATCCCCGCGCCGACAGTGCGCCGTCCGAGGCCACACCCCTGCGGAACGCCGAGTCTCGTCGGTCGCATCTGCCCGCCGGGGCCGTTATCCGCTTATAGAGTCTCGTGTATTACCGCAGCGCCCGTAATACACGTAGACTCTTCCGGACGAGGTTCGTTCGGGAGGTGCCCCGCCATCCCTTGCGTCCTTCCCTAATACACGAACCTCGGTAGTACGCCCGGCTGGAGGCCAACGGCCCGGCCAATCCCGCCGGTTCGGCGGCCAACCATCGAGGTAGCATTATAAGCGTTTGCGCCCATGCACGCAAGTGCCGGCGCGCGCCGCCGGGCCGGCGCAGTCCGGCCTGCGTGCCCTGCTGTCCCGCACCGCATCGGCACACCCCGTCACTTGCAGGAGTCACGTTGAAACCGACGAATGCAACGGGAGGCATGCGACCATCCCCGAGATCCAAAGCCGGCGCGCCGGCGCGTCTTTCAACGCGCGCGCTGGTCGTGATCCTAGTCGGCTACCTGGTGCTCGCCGCAGTCTACTCATTCGCCACCCGCCTGCGCTGGGGCCCCGACGAGCCGGGTCACATCGCCTACATCGAGTCGCTTGCACTGGATGCGAGATTCCCCACCCTCGGCGAGGCCGACGTCTACCGCCCCGGTGCGGCGGTGTCTCATCAGGTGCAGCATCCGCCGTTGTATTACCTGGTCGCCGCCGGCGTATATCGGGCCGTGCTGTTTCTGCCCGAAGATGCGCGGATCAGAGCCCTGCGTCTGTTCTCCGCGGTGCTGGGCCTGGCTGCGCTGTGGTTCCTGTGGTCGCTCGCCAGCCTGATGTTCCGGGAGGACAACTCAAGCCGCCTAGCCGCAGTGGCGGCACTCGCTTTCCTCCCCCTGTTCGGCTATATGACGGCGGTGGTGAATAACGACGCCCTCGTTGTGCTGCTCGTGTCCGCAGTATTCCACACCATGGTGACGATCATGGCGGGCAACGACGCGCCCCGGCGGTGGGTCTTGCTGGGTGTTCTGACAGGGCTGGCAATCCTATCAAAGGAGGTCGCCCTGGCCCTGCTGCCGGTGCTTGTCATTGGCATGCTGCTTCCGCGGGGGGCGGAGGGGCCGCGGCTTCGCCGACGCCTGACGGGGCTCGGCGTAGCGATGGTGCCGGCCCTCCTCATCCCATCTACCTGGTGGATTCGTAACTTCGTGCTGTTCGGCCAACCCATGGTCTATGCCTACGTCAAGCCCCCGTTTGAAAACACGGCCGAAATGCTGGCCAACCCTTACCTCGCGCTGAGTGTTGCATCAATCTGGGCGAAGCTGAGCTTCCTGACGCTGTGGGCGCCCTACTGGGCCATCCGGGAGGTCATCCCCCGCAGTCCGTATCTGGCGCTGACCGGGGTCGTGTGCGCGGTCGCGCTCATCGGACTCATACTGCTAGTGACGGATCATCTCCGTGGAGCAGCGCGCCTCGACCGCGTGCCGGCACAGGCGATGGGGCTCATGATGGCCTTCGCTGTCCTCGTGGCTGCGGGTGTACTGCGCTACACGCTTCTCGTGGACTATCGCACCGTTGAAGGCGGGCGCTACATGCTCGTGACCTGGCCGTACCTGGCGATTCTGGGGATAGCCGGCTGGGCGCATCTCGCGGGCCGCAGCCGGCGTGCGGTCTTGCTCGGGCTGGCAGCAGTATGGCTCGTCGCTGATCTGATCGTGCTGCTTGCGGTCGGGCGAACCTATGCCGCGTGGTAGTCCGTCGCAGGACGAGTCGCACCCGATCCCGGCTCGCCGCGCAGGAGGAAACGCGGCAGGAATCGGTTGGGCGACTGACGAAACCTCCGGCGAGGTCACGGGAAATGGATGCGGGGGCGTCTTCCCGTGAGGGCCGGTTTCGGCAGGCGTTCGACGCGGACTTCGCGAAACGCGGTATGCGTGGACGACTGTGACGGATGAGTCATGACCGCCGCAACGGACGAGCGGCCTTCCCGGGGGTGCCGCAAACGTTTTTTCTACGTGGGCGGCGCGAGGCCCGGCGGACAAGCCGCTCGAGGCGTCACAACATGTGAGCGCGGTAGGCAAACCGGCAAGCGCGCAGTACAATATCGAGCAGCCAGCGCAAGATCCTCTGCTCCTGAGATTTAACGAGCTTGCGGAGACTGCGGGTGTTCTTTCAGTTCGCGTGAGTGGCACGATTGGGTAACGCTTGGCCCTGGAAGGAGGTGAGACCAGGCAAGAGGGCTCACGCGTCGTTATAGCCGATCATATGAGTCTCAGTGAGACCTTTCGCGACCATTAAGGAGGCTTGTGAGCATGCGAAAGAACCGCGGCTTTACCCTGATTGAGTTGCTGGTGGTGATTGCGATCATCGCAATACTCGCCGCTATCCTGTTCCCGGTGTTCGCGCGCGCTCGGGAGGCGGCGAGGAAGGCCACCTGCCTGTCCAACCTGAAGCAGATCGCCCTTGCGGCAATCATGTACGCTCAGGACTACGATGAGGTGCTCCCGGCGGCTAACTGCACCGGTTGGCAGTCGAGCGCACACCCCCTGGACCCCGCCAACCAGTATATCACCGACTTCACCGGCCTCGGATCGGCCGACTACTGGCAGCTGGCGGACGCTCTCGTGCCGTACATCAAGAGCCTGGACATCTTCAATTGCCCGACCAACAGCAGGCGGTACCCGGGCTTCACAGTTGAGACCGTGATTCTAACCTCCGGCACGGCTGTCGGCGTACGCAAGGTCGGCCGCCTCGCCGCGTCGAACGGCTCTGGAACGTACTGGTGGAGCTGCTGCCATTTCGATGACGCCGTCAGCGGCGCCATAGACCAGCAAGGCACGACTGGCGCCATGTTTGACATCGCGTACGTTTTGGGCTTCATCCCCTCCGGCGACTACGACAACCCAGAGGAGTACTTCGCCTGCGCCAACGCGGTCGGCAACTTCGACGACCCCGTGTGGAAGCCGATGGGCGGCGAAGATAGCTTCGGGTGCCACGAAGGGTACTCCCACGACTTCTTGAATGGCGGACACGTCATCCCGGTCGAGTTGGGCGGGACCCCTCCCACCGTCCCGATTGCGATGCCGACAATGTTTGTTGACGGCCACGTCAAGTACATGCGGCTCGGCTTCTACCAGTTCATCGGGATGGCTTCGCAGCCGAACGAGATCCAGTAGAGCCTGTTCCCGGCAGACGGTTTCCCGTCTCCACCGACGGGACCGTTGAGCGGTAGGCGGCCCGCCTCGATCCGGATCGAGGCGGGCCGCTTCGTTATCCCCTCCAAACGGGGTGCTCCCGCCGTCTCGCCCGCCGAATGTGCCCACGGTGAGTCCCGCCGCAGGCGCTGACGACGGGTAAGCGTAGTAGGCAAACCGGCAAGCGGGTAGTATAATATGCAGTAGTGACTACACGGCCTGCCCCAATCGGGAGGTCATGAGCATACGGTGACTGTGGACGCTGCTCCGATTCGCATAGGTGGCACGATCGCGTAAGGTTTAGCCCCGAAGGAGGTGACGTCAGGTCAGAGGGCTCGCGCGTCGTCATAGCTGATCATATGCGTTCCAGCGAATCCTTTCGCGTGAGACCAAAGGAGGTATGTCAGCATGCGAAAGAACCGCGGTTTCACCCTGATTGAGCTGCTGGTGGTGATTGCGATCATCGCAATCCTCGCCGCCATTCTGTTCCCGGTGTTCGCGCGCGCTCGCGAGGCAGCGAGGAAGGCCACCTGCCTGTCCAATCTGAAGCAGATCGCCCTTGCGGCGATCATGTACGCTCAGGACTACGATGAGGTGCTCCCGGCGGCTAACTGCACCGGCTGGCAGTCGAGCGCACACCCCCTGGATCCCGCAAATCAGTATGTCACCGACTTCAGCGGGCTCGGATCGGCCGACTACTGGCAACTGGCCGACGCCCTCGTGCCGTACGTCAAGAGCCTGGATCTCTTCAACTGTCCGACCGCCATGCGGCGCTATCCGCACTTCGCCATCCACACCGAGGTCCTGACCTCCGGCACCGCTATTGGTGTCCGCAAGGTGGGGCGCCTGGCCTCCGACCCGTACGACGCGTCGAACGGCTGCGGTACGTACTGGTGGGGCTGCTGCCACTTCGATGCTGGTGTCAGCGGCGCGACCGCCCAGCAGGGCACGACCGGCACCATTTGGGATGCAGCGGACCTCTTGGGTTTTATCCCCTCTGGCGACTATGACGACCCGCAGGACTACTGGGCTTGCGCCAATGCGGTCGGCATCTTCGACGACCCGGTGTGGAAGCCGCTGGGCGGAGAGGACGAATACGCCGTGCACGAAGGGTACTCCCACGACTACTGCATGGAACACGTCATCCCCGTCGAGCTGGGCGGCACGCCCCCGACCATCGTCATCGCCATGCCGGTCATGTTTGTTGACGGCCACGTCAAATACATGCGACTGGGCTTCTACCCGATGCTGGCACTAGTCGTTCTGCCAAACAGCATCCAGTAGGCGCCGCCATGCGACCGGCAGTCGCAACGCATCCCGGTTGACTGGGATGCACGGGTTTCCGCGACCCGCCTCGCTGCACCTGGAGGCGGGTCGCTCCCTTGTGCCCACCGACTCGAATCTCAGCGGCAGCCCCGAGAACCATGTCGTCAGCATGCGCTTCGGCGGCATCAGCCCGCGAAGGGCGTCACGCATTTGTGGCGAATTGAAGAAGCGTGCTCGGGAGGCATCGAGCCCGTGCGGCTGTCGCCGGCGCGCCATCGCCCAGCCGACACCTGCCGGCTCTCACTCCACGAGCCAACACGTCATGGGAGCAATGAGAATCATGTCCGTCACCCGCGTCCTCGTCATCCTCTGCATCCTCGGCGCATTGGCTGTGGCGTCACCCGCCCAGGATATCTCGGACTGCACGCTGTACATGATGGGCCAGTCGCACATTGATGTCGCCTGGCGGTGGCAGTGGGATGAGACTATCGGCGTCTGCCGCGACACCTTCGGCCAGGCGCTCCAGCTCATGCAGGACTACCCTGATTTCCGTTACACCCAGAGCCAGGCGCTCCTCTACGCGGCGATGGAGGAGCATGACCCCGAGTTGTTCGCCGCGATCAAGCGGGCGGTCGAGGCGGGGCGCTGGAGCATCGTCGGCGGGATGTGGGTGGAGCCCGACTGCAACATGCCGAGCGGCGAGTCGCTCGTCCGGCAATGTCTTCACGGGCAGCGGTACTTCCGGGACAAGTTCGGCGTCGAGGCACACATCGCGTGTGTGCCCGATACGTTCGGCCTCGCCTGGACCCTGCCCCAGATCCTCAAGAAAAGCCATATGGACAGCCTCGGATTCGCCAAGTTCACGTTCGGCCCTGGCCCGCTGCTCAGATGGGAAGGTCCTGACGGCTCCCAGGTGTTGTTCTATAACGGGCGCGACACGCTCGAGGCAATAGGCGCGGCGCTCGGCGACCCGCCGGACTTCTCGCGATTGCCGCCCACATTGAAAGCGCTGGCGGAGGACACCGGCGCCAACATGCTGGCCGTACCGTACGGGGTGGGGGACCACGGCGGCGGCCCCACTCGGCGTGACATCGAGATGTTCCGCGGTCTCGCCCGACTCCCTGGTATGCCCACGGTCTGCTTGGCGACCGCTGACGATGTCTTTGCCGCCCTGCGTGAGAAGGCCGACCGTCTGCCGGTCTGGCGCGACGAAGTCAACTACTACCACCGCGGCTGCTACTCGTCGCAGGCCGAGATGAAGCGCCGCAATCGCAAGTGCGAGACGCTCCTGCCCAACGGCGAGAAATTCGCGGTCATGGCCATGTTGACGGGCGGGTCTGATTACCCGCGCGCAGCCCTGACCGAGGCGTGGCGGGGAGCGCTCTTCAACCAGTTTCATGACATTCTTCCGGGATCATCAATCACGGAGGTTCACGCCGACGCCATGGATCTCTATCGCGACGTGGAGGCGGCGGGCGAACGCGTGCTGGACGACGCGCTTGCAGCATTGGCGCAGCGCGCCAACACCGAGGGTAGCGGCGAAGCCGTGATCGTCTTCAACCCGCTGCCCTGGCCGCGCACTGACATCGCGGAGGTGACGTTGGATTACGACAAGGTGCCGGCGCAGCTCACGGCCCGCGATGCGACCGGCGCCACCTGGGCCGCGCAGGTCGCAAGCAGCAAGACGATTTACGAAGCGTTCGAGCGCTGTCAGGTGATCTTCGCTGCGCGCGACGTGCCGGCGTTCGGCTTCAAGGTGTTCTGGATCGAGCGCAGCGATGCCGCGCCGGACAGCGGCCTCGCCGCCGGCGACTACTGGATCGAGAGTCCGCGCTGCCGCGTCGAGGTCGACGCGAAGACCGGCCACGTCATCACCATACGGGACAAGCAGTTGGGGCGGGACATCCTGGCGCGCGGCGCGCGAGGCAACGTCTTGCGCCTACTGGGCGACGACAGCGGCGGGCATACGGCGTGGGAGATCAAGTACACCGGCGACGTCGCAGAGCTCGCTAACCCGGTCTCGGTTCGCGTCGTCGAGCGCGGGCCGGTGCGCGCGACGGTCGAGGTCCGGTATTTCCGAGAAGGCAGCGTGTACCACCAGCGCATCTCGCTGTACGAGGACATCGAACGCATAGACTTCCCCACGACCATTGACTGGCGCGAGTACCATACCGCGCTCAAGGTATGCTTCCCGGTTGCGGTTGACGTGGACGAGTTCGTCCGCGAAATACCGTTCGGCAACATCGCGCACCAGTGCAACGGCGACGAGGTGCCGGCGCAGAAATGGATAGACCTCTCCGGCGGCGAGTGGGGCGTCAGCCTGCTCAACGATTCCAAGTATAGCCACAGCGTCACCGGAAGCGAGATGACGATCACGCTGCTGCGCAGCACCACCGACCCGGACCCGGTCGCCGATCTCGGGCGGCACACCATGACATACAGCCTGGTTCCTCACACCGGCGGATGGCGCGAAGCCCTGACCCAGCGCCGCGCCGAGGAGCTCAATGCCCCGCTCCTGGCCCGGGCTGTCGACCGCCACGAGGGGGCGCTCGGCTCCGAGTACTCTATGCTCAGCGTCGAGCCGGACAATGTCTTCGTCTCCGCGACCAAGTTGTGCGAGGACTCCAACGACCTTCTGGTTCGCGTTTGGGAGGCGCACGGGCAGGCGACACGAGCGCGGGTGAAACTTCCGATAGCTCAGGCCGCGGTGACCGAGGTTGACCTGCTCGAGGACACGCTCGGGCCCGTCGAGGCGACCGATGGCGTCCTCGTGGTGGACATCAAGCCCTACGAGATACGCAGCTTCAAGGTCAGGACCGGCATCCGGACGCCCAAGCCGGCATCGCGGGGGCTGCTCTCCGCAGAGCGCGCGTGGGAGATGCGATAGGTGCGGCGGGGGCGCGCGCGACCGACGTCTTGCCGCCGCGCGCAGGAGTTCGCATGACATGAGCGATCACGACGACAGTAGTGAAACGGCAGAGCGCTTCGGTGTCTCCATGAGCCGGCGGCTGCTGCGTGCATTCGATCGAGTAATCCGTGAGAAGGGCTACCGCAGCCGCTCCGAGGCTATCCGCGACATCGTGCGCAACTACCTTGTCGGCCAGGAGTGGGTCGGCGGCAGGTCCCGGGTCGTGGGAACGGTCACCATCGTCTATGACCACGGGACCCGCGAGCTGGGTGACGTCCTGACCCACCTTCAGCACGAGCATCAAGCCACCGTCGTCTGCAGCACGCACGTGCACCTCGACCAGCACAACTGTCTCGAAGTGGTCGTGCTCAAGGGCCGTCCGCGGGATGTCCAGGCCATCGCCGACCGGCTCATCAGCACGCGCGGCGTGAAACACGGCCGCCTCGTCTGCACGACCACTGGCGCGCGTGTGTGATGCCCCCGGCGAACCGGCCCGAAGATCCCCGCGCACACCCGATCCCGGCGCACGCAGAAAGGCAAACGCTCATGCTCCTCGCGGCTGTCCTGATCGTGCTCCTGTGCGCTGCTGTCTGCGGCGCGCAGGAAGACATCCCTCGCGGAGTAGGTTCGTGGCCGGCTGACGGCCTCGGCAATCACAGGGCGGTGGTTCGGGTCGAGGAGCCATCCGACGCGGTATGGGTCCACATCACGTGGCGCCGACGTGACGATGCGCAGGATAATAACATCGTCATCATCTACGCGGCAACCGGCGAGCAGGTGACCAACGTCGTCCGAGCCGAGATAAGCCGCGAAGCCGGCGACGTCGTCTTTCAGGCCGGCGCTGCGGGCGAGTACCAGGTCTACTACATGCCCTACACGGCTTCAACCCAGCCGTGGGGCTACGCGACGCGCTATTCCTCGCCCGAGGATACCGCCGATCCCGCCTGGGTCGATCGCCACGGTCTGACGCCCGCGGGCCTCGCGCAGGGCGAATGGCGGACGCTCCCGCGGGCTACAGTGGTGGAGATTCAAGCGCGTACGGACTTCGACCGCTTCGATCCGATGGAAGTCCCGGCGAGCGCGGCTGAGATGCAGGATATGCTGGCACGGCATCCCGGCGTACCCTACCTGCTCTTCCCGGAGGACCGCGAACACGCCATACGGATGACCGCCGATCTGCCGCTGCGGTGGGTACGGAACGGGCCGAGCAGCCGCTTCGACGGCGCGGCGCAGCGCGGCGAGTTCTACGTGTTTCAGATCGGCCTGTACGCGGCGCGGGAACGTATCGAGGGGCTCAAAGTCACATTCGACGACCTCACATCCGACAGCGGGGAACGCATCCCTGCGGCGGCGTTCCACTGCTTCAACCTCGGCGGCACCGACTGGCTCGGACGAAGTTTCGAGAAGGACGTCACGGTGCCGCAGGGAGCGGCCCAGGCGCTGTGGTTCGGCGTGCAGCTACCAGAGGGCACGCAACCAGGCGAGTTGCGAGGCGCCCTGAACGTACGGCCCCTGAACCTTCCGGAAACGAGAGTAGACCTGTCCATCACCGTGGGCGCCGATGCCATCGCCGACCACGGCGACAACGATCTCTGGCGCCAGGCCCGGTTGCGTTGGCTGGATTCGACGATCGGACTCGATGACGAGGTCGTCGCCCCGTATACTGCGCTGCACGTGGCGGGCCGGACGGTTTCCTGCCTCGGACGCGAGGTGCGGTTCGCGGACACGGGACTCCCGGAGAGCATCACCAGCAGCGGGCGCGAGATACTGGCGAAGCCCATCGCCATGGTCGCGGAAGTGGGGGAGGGGCGCGAGTCCAATGAGACTGAATGGGGAGGCGGCCGTCCCAGGATTCTGAAGCAGGCGCCGGGCGCCGTGACGTGGCAGTCCGGCAACGCGGGCGGGCCTCTCGAGATGCGCTGCTGGGCCAAGATGGAGTGCGACGGCTACGTCAACTTCCGCGTGACCATCGCCGCGCGGCAGAGGGTGGAGGTGAAAGACATACGCCTCGAGATCCCGATGCGCCGCGAGGCGGCGACGTACATGATGGGTCTCGGACGTACCGGAGGCTACCGGCCCGAGGAATGGCAGTGGGCCTGGGATGCGCGGCGGGCGAACAACTCCGTGTGGGTGGGCGACGTGGCCGCCGGGCTGTACTGCAAGCTGAAGGATCCGGCGGACTCATGGTCACTCGGCGGGCTGCCCGACCTGCCCGCGGCGTGGCACAACGGCGGCCGCGGCGGCTGCATCGTGAGCGAAGAAGGCAACGATATCGTGACGGTTGGCGCGTATAGTGGCCAACGCGCCTTGCAGGCCGGGGAGGAGCTTGAGTTCTGCTTCGGTCTGCTCGTCACGCCCGTCAAGTCTCTCGACCCTGCTCACTGGAATCAGCGTTACTATCACGCCGCCGTGCCCGCGCAGACGGCCGTGGATGCCGGCGCGAACATCATCAACGTCCACCACGGCAACGACCTGAATCCCAACATCAACTATCCCTTCCTGGCTGCCAACGAGCTGGCCGCCTATGTCAACGACGCCCACGCGAAGAATGTAGCGGTCAAGATCTACTACACCGTGCGCGAACTCAGCAACTACGTGGCGGAGATATGGGCGTTGCGGAGTCTGGGGCACGAAGTGTTCACCGACGGGACCGGCGGCGGTCACTCGTGGCTGTGCGAGCATCTCGTGGATCATTACGCTCCCGCGTGGCATCATACGTTCGAGGATGGCCGGGTGGATGCGGCGATGGCGACCACTGGGCTTTCGCGTTGGCACAACTACTACCTGGAAGGCCTGGCGTGGCTGCTTGGGCATGTCGAGATCGACGGGCTCTATCTCGACGGCATCGGCTACAACCGCGAAATCATGAAGCGCGTGCGCAAGGTCATGGACCGTATGCGCCCCGGGTCGCTGATGGACTTTCACTCCGGCAACGATTTCACGTTCAATGATCGCCGCGTCAGCCCGGCTTGCCTGTACATGGAGCACTTCCCGTACGTCAACAGCCTGTGGTTCGGCGAAGGGTACGACTACAACGAAAGCCCGGACTATTGGCTGGTCGAGATCTCCGGAATCCCCTTCGGCCTGTTCGGCGAGATGCTGCAGGACAACGGCAACCCGTGGCGCGGCATGGTCTATGGGATGACGGCCCGCTACTACAGCGGGGCCGACCCGAAGCATATCTGGCGCCTGTGGGACGAGTTCGGGATTCAGGACGCGCGGATGATCGGATACTGGGACCCCGCGTGCCCGGTAAGGACCGATCACCAGAACGTGCTTGCGACGGCCTATGTGAAGCCGGACAAGACGCTCGTGTCGATCGCCAGTTGGGCGCGGGAGTCGCTGTGGGGCAAGCAGCCGGTGCGCTGCCGGCTGCGCGTCGACTGGGCGGCGTTGGGCCTCGATCCGGAGAAGGCGACGATCGTCGCCCCGGCGATTCCCGGATTTCAGGACGCGGCTGAGTTCCGCCCACCTGACGAAATACCGGTCGAGTCCGGCAAAGGCTGGCTGCTGGTCCTGTCGGAAGACCGGACCTGAGCAACGCACGCGGTTCAAGAACGCTGCGGCTGCCGGGCAACACGCGAAAGAGACGGCCGCTAGCGGACAGGCTCCAGCAGCACGTAGTCTATCCCCGCCATGCGGTTAACCGGCTGCGCTGAAGGGTTCGTGCCGACGCATCGCAGGCCGATCAGCAACTCTCCGGCCGGTACGTCGAACTCGCCCAGGTTGACCTTCAGCGGCGTGATTTGCTGCGCGTAGAGATCCACGGGTCGCCCCACGGGCTCACCGCTAACAAGCGGCTGGTGTATGCCGTAGTCCCATGACTTGGTCATGCCCAGCGTGACAGCGTAATGGCCGGCCTTTGCCACCGGCACCTTGACTTCCAGGACATCGCCTTCCTCGGGGTTGAGCCACCACAAGTGACGGCTGTCGCTGAAGTCTCCCGACAGGTCCTGCACCTGGGTCTTGCCGCCAGTGCATCGGGCGACCTCCAGCTTCTCGCCTTCGACCGCTCCCTTCACGCGGTAAGGCTCCGGCAAGGGCCGGATGCGCCGCTCGGCCGCGGACACCGGCGCAAAGAAGTCCGTCGCGCCGGGCGCCGCGTACCAGTATGCCGTGCAGGCGTACTCGCGATCTGCACCTGACCATTTCTCGATGTCGAACCTGATGCGTCTCTGGAACGGAATGTCATCAGAGACGTGATAGCGCGCGACCGCCGTATACCCGAAGTTGCCCGGGCCGGTGACGATGCTCTGGCTGTGGTAGGCGTGACTGAAGAGCGTGGTGTTGCACCAGGCGTAGCCGAAGTAGTCCTCGGAGCCGGTGCCGAAATAGCTGGGGAATGTGTCGTCGTCAACCCAGACCTTCTCGTCGCCTTCGCCCCACCAGCCGGGCTTCGTGTTGACCACGCCGAGCATGACCCCGACGAAGCGCCCCGGCCCGCCGGCCTCGAGCATCGGCCAGTCAACAAACTCCGGCTGGGCGAGCAGCCAGTCATTGCGCCACTTCGCGTGAAAGTAGAGCGTACGCCCTTGCCTCCACTCCGCGGGCTTGCTCCATACGGTAAGCCGTACACTCACCGGGTCGTCTGATTCGTTGCGAATGGCAATGCGCGCGCGTTTGGCGAAGGGCATGTACCAGTTGCAGTAGCAGCGGCCGTCCCCGAGCATGCCGACCGGAAGGCTCTCGTGCGGGTTTACGCCGGGCGTCGAGCCGAAGAAGTCGCCAATCGGCGCCCATACGCTCGGCTCGCGCTCCTCGTCGAAACTGATCGTCAGCAGCGTCTCGCGCATCGCGGCGAACAGCTGCTCCGCAGGCACGTCGATCAAGCCCTCCATGCGCACAATCGCGCCCGGCCCCGCGAAGTCGTCGAGTACGAGTTCTCTTCCCGGCGCGATGGTAGCATCTTCGTCGCGGCGCTGCGCGCCTTTCGTCGTGAAGCTCACGGCGGGCCTGGAAAGGATCTCGCCGATCTCGCGCATCGTCGGGCGCGCCTCGTCCAGGGCCTGCATGGAGAACGGTTCCACGACTGTCCCTGTGGGGTACGTCCGATAGCCGACGTGGTAATACAAGCTCGGCTTGTCGACCGTGACCTTGCAGCGCTGCTGGTATGCGATCGGGAAGTAGAGATTGGCCCCCAGCGCGCGGCGACCGCTGAAGGGAGCCGGGAACTCCGGCATCTGCGCCGATGTCAACGCGAGGAAGTCGGCTTCGAGCGCCGGCGTCTGCATATCGTCAACGTAGATTCGAATCGTGCCGCCGCCGTCCGGGTTTGCCGACCACAGGCGCACGATCGCTCCCGGGCCGTCTATCTCCGCCATCACGAACTCGGTGCGCCCGTCGCGCTGCTCCTGGCGGATAAACTTGCCGGCGTCGCCGTTCGCGAACCAGCCGTCCTGTTCCGGCGATACGCTTGCTCGATCATAACTCGACTGTTGGTCGCACTCCATGCCGGGCTGCGGCGCGGTCGCGAGCCGTTCCATATCTATCATCTCGCGCAGCAGCGCCTCGATGGTCACGCGGCCATCAGCCGGTGCCGCCTGCGCGGACCCGGGCCCCACCACAAGCCACAGCACCGCGGCCATCACCATCACGACTTCCAGGACCATTCGTCTCATGCTCGCAATCCCTCCCGTAGTCCCCATCGGGCATAACCCCGACGAACCGCAACGGTCTTCGCTGCGCGGCGCACCGACTCCTGTCAACGGCCCGTAGAGATGGAGGTCGAGAGCACCGATACAAAGGAATCCCGCACCCCCGAGTCGAAATCGGGAGCGGTCCCGGTTCCGAGCAGGCGCCATGGAAACGTACAGCACGATGATCCGCGATATCCCGGCGGATGAGCGCCCGCGGGAGAGGCTCGCCCACGCTGGCGCGGAGGCGCTGAGCGTGCCGGAGTTGCTCGCTATCATCCTGCGCGTCGGCTCGAGCCGCGGTTCAGCCATCAGCCTGGGCAACCAGTTGCTCAAGCACTTCGGCAGCTTGAGAGCGGTCGCGACGGCGACGGTGGCCGAGCTATCGGCGGTGCCGGGCGTCGGTATGGCGAAGGCGGCACAAATCAAGGCCGCGTTCGAGTTGGGCAAACGGTTAGCTACCATTACGAACGAGAAGCCGGTCGTCAATTGCCCGGAGGTGGCCGCCGGTCTCGTCATGGAGGATATGCGCTACCAGGACAAGGAGCACTTCAAGGCCCTGCTGCTCGATGTGCGCAATCGGTGCATCGCCGTGCGCCCTGTCTCGATGGGCAGTCTCACGTCGAACGTCGCCCATCCCCGCGAGGTCTTCCACGAGGCGGTGTCACATTCGGCGCATTCGGTCATCGTCGCGCACAACCATCCCAGCGGCGACCCGACGCCGAGCGAGGAAGACAAGGCTCTGACGCGGCGCCTGGTCGAAGCGGGGAAGGTCATGGGCATCGAAGTCCTCGATCACGTCATCATCGGGGACGGCCGCTGGGTCAGCCTGAAGGAAAAGGGCCTGATGTAGCGCATCGCCGCGCCGCGCGTGACCCCGACTCGCATTCACCCCGTGCCGCCTCGTCGCGCACGCAGTTTGCGTTCCCGCGCCTCGGATCCCACGCCAAAGGCGCATTCAATCATACGCCATATCTATACTACAGTATGCCAGGTGGACGATACGATATGAACTCACGACCTTCCGGAGACACGGCTTCTCGCGATACGAGGCACATCGTTGTCACGGTGCTTGCCGCGGCAGTGGTTGTCTCGATCTTCTGCGCATTCGCGGCGATCATTTTCAGGGTGAGTTGGAAGATCGGGCTGCTGGGCCTGCTTGCGTTCGCGATCGCCTATGCGATTGACATCTACCGCACGCTCAATCCGAGCCTGCCGGAGGTAACGCCGGATTCAACTGACGAAGACGGCAGACGAATCTACGCCGCGGTCAAGCAGGTCAGCGCGTCCGCGGGCATACCTATGCCCAGGATCTATCTCGACCCCGACCCGGATCCCAATGCGTACACCTACGGCTTCGGGCCGCGGCACTCGGTGATCGTGTTCCACAAGGGCATCCTCGATCTCGTCGGTGACGACGAGGAGATGCTTCGCTCGGTCGTCGGGCACGAGATTGGCCACATGCTGAGTTTCGACTGCTCGGTCTTCACTGCCCTGATCTTTCCGATTCATATCATGACGTGGGTGTCCAACCTGCTGGTGAGCCTCGCCTATCTCGCGGGGCGGATGATCGGACCCATCATCCACACGACTCTGCGCGCCGCGACGGACATCTGGGGCCTGCTCATTGGCTTGTTCATCGCCATGTTCGTGGTGTTCCTCGCGTTCTACCTTGCGATGTGGGCCGGCCTCATCATCGCCGCGATCGCGGTGTGCACGTTGTTCGTCAACCTGCTCAAGCGCGAGCGGGAGTACGCCGCCGACGCCATCGGCGCGCGCCTGGTGGGCGGCAAGTCGGGGACGGTGCGCGTGCTTGCCCGCCTCCTCGACGCCGCGCCGCATGACGCCGAGGTGCTCGCCGCCGCGCTCGCCAGTCACCCCGGCCCCAGGCCCGATGGGGAGGAACACCCCGACCTCGAACGCTGGCCAGTCAACAGATACGTCAATGTCGGGCTCATGCACGCCGCGAAGGAACTCCTGTTCGACCATCCCTACACGGTGCGGCGCATCGGCAATGTGAACAGCGTGGCGGCGCTCGGGAAACCCCTGGTGCGCACATCCGACTTGGCGGCATGGATCCCCGCCGGCGTTCTCATCGTGCTCTTCACCTCAAGCTCCGCCTTGTGGCCCGGCGGGGCTTCCCGCCGGCAGCCCAGTCCGCCTTCGCGCCCACCGGCTCAGACGCAAACGACCGCCCCCAGATACATCCCGCCGCCGCCGCCAAACCGCGCTGAAGAGCCGTCCGCGCCCGTTGAGGATCTCGAGACGCCCGACGAGCCCTCGACGGTCGTCGAAGTCGTCCCGCAAGAGCAGCAGCCCGCAGAGGAGCCGGAGCCGAGCGCTGAAACCGAGCGCGGCCGGCGATTGGCTGAACTCGGGCGAGAACACCTGCGCCTGGCGGGCGAGGGCGAGACACAACAGAACTCCGCGACCGTCAGAATGCACATCCAACAAGCCATCCGCTGCTTCGAGGAAGCCGTGCGCCTCGACCCATCGAACCAGGAAGCGCAGCAGAACCTGGATAACGCGCGCTTCCTCCTGCAAACCGTGCCGGAGTAGGGGAGGCGGCCGCGCTTCGCCCGACTCCCGCTGCGACCTCGGCTCCGATAGGACGACCGAACACGCAGGCCGCATCAAGCCGTGCGGATTGCGAGCATACCGGTTCTCCCTTGACACGCCCGTGACACGACTCGACCGGGCAGGACTCCCCCCTCGGCGCGCCGAAGACGCCCGCAACCGATCAGCGGAGGACTGACATGAGCGCGAAGCTAGCCATAGACGGTGGAACGCCGGTGCGAGCCGAACCCTATCCCCCGTGGCCGTTCTTCTGGGAAGAAGAGAAGCAGGCGGTTCGCGAGGTGCTTGACTCCGGCAAAATCAACTACTGGACCGGCTTTCGCGGCATGGAGTTCCAGAAGCAGTGGGCGGAGTATTGCGGCGTGAAGCACGCCATCGCGCTGAACAGCGGCACGAGCGCCTTGCACGTCGCCGCCGCCGCGGCGAGCATCGGCCCCGGTGACGAGGGGATCTGTCCCTCCTACACGTTCATCGGAACCGCCGCCGCCGTTTGCCACCAGAATGCGGTCCCCATATTCGTTGACGTTGACGAGCAGACGTACAACATTGACCCCGCCGCCGTCGAGAAAGCAATCACGCCCAGGACGAAGGCCATCATTGCGGTCCACCTGCACGGACATCCGGCAGAGATGGATCCGCTGATGGACCTGGCGAAGAAGCACAACCTCGTCGTCATCGAGGACGCCGCGCAAGCTCACGGCGCGGAATACAAAGGAAAGAAGATCGGCTCCATCGGCCACCTCGCCGCTTTCAGCTTCTGCCAGGACAAGATCATCACCACCGGCGGCGAGGGCGGCATGGTGACGACCAACGACGACGACTTCGCCGAGATTGGCCGCAGCTTTAAGGATCACGGCTACTGGGAGGAGGAGCACAAGGACTTGCTCCAGATGGAGGCGCTCTATCCCTACATCCATCACCGCGTCGGCTTCAATTACCGCATGACCGAGATGCAATCCGTAATTGGCATGGTGTGCCTGAGGCGTCTCGATGAGTGGGTGGACAAGCGGCGCGAGAATGCACATTTCCTGAGCGAGTGCATCGGCCGGATCGCACAGCTCGAGCCGCCGCACGAGGCGCCGCACGTCAAGCATGCCTTCTACAAGTACGCATTCACCATCAAGCCGGAGACCCTGAAGTGCAGCCGCGATGACTTCATCCTTGCCCTGCGCGCCGAGGGCATCCCTTGTATCGCCGGCGTGCCACCGAGCAACCAGATGGAGGAGGTTTTCCAGAAGCACGTTGGATACGGCCATACCAAATGTCCGTTCGCATGTCCGTGGTACGGCGATCCGCCGGACTACAGCAAGATGAAGACGCCGGTCGCGGAGCGGATTGGCGCGAGGACGGTATGGCTGCTGGTGCATCCGACCGTCGAGCGCAAGGACCTCAAGGACGCGGCCACGGCGTTGGAAAAGGTCGCCGGAGCATACGCCGTCTAGGGGAGATGGAGGCGGACGATGGCCTGGAAGTGGGGAGTCATAGGAGCGGGTGGCATCGCGGACCGGCGCACGATGCCTGAGGGGATTGTGCCCTCAGATCGGTGCGAGCTCGTGGCGCTGATGGACGTGGACGGCAACCGCCTAGGCGAGGTGGCGCGCAAGTATGGCGTGAGTCGGACGACGACCGATGTTGCTGAGCTGCTTTCATGGGACGACGTGCAGGTTGTCTATATCGGCACGCCGGTGTGTCTCCACCCCGAGCACGCGATCGCCGCCGCCGAGGCCGGGAAGCACGTCCTCTGCGAGAAGCCGCTCGCGATCACCGCGGCGGAATGCCGGCGGATCACAGGCGCAGCCGAGGCAAATGGCGTCAAGCTCGCCGTCGGGTACATGATGCGCTTCCACGCGCTTCATCGGCGTCTGAAGGAGATGATCGAAGCGGGAGATATCGGTCAGCCGGTGCTCGCGCGAGCGAACTTCACGTGCTGGTATCCTGAGATCGAGGGCGCCTGGCGCCAGGATCCGGAAAAGGGTGGGGGAGGCGCGCTTCCGGATCTCGCGACGCATTGCATTGATCTGCTGCGGTGGATGCTCGGGGAAGTCGCTTCGGTTTCCGCGCAGGCGGACACGATCACGTTCGGATACCCTGTTGACGACATCGCCACCATCATGCTGAAGTTCGCGGGCGGCGCGCACGGGATGGTCGAGGCGTGCTTCAACGTGCCGGACGCCGCATCGCAGTACATACTCGAAGTCTACGGCACCAAAGGCAGCGTGATTGCGGATCACACGCTCGGCCAGATGCCGGGCGGGAACATGGTTGCTCATGTGGTTGACGAGCCGGGCGGCTACGACGCGGCGCAGGGTACGCCATCCGGCGGCCGGACCGAAGCCATCCAGGCCCCGCTGGTCAACATGTATCAGGCTGAGGTGGAGCACCTCTTGGACTGCATCGAGGCCGAACGGGATCCGCTCATCAGTGGCGCCGAAGCGACTCGGGTCCAGGAGATCGTCGAAGCGGCGTACGAGTCCTCGCGGACCGGCAAGCGCGTGGATATCGGCGCGTGAG
>CP070648.1:510543-516430 GCA_020354555.1 Armatimonadota bacterium
AGGTGAGCTCAAGAATCACAGCAGCTCTGCAGTCCAGATAGAGCTTATGGCAATAGCCCGGGACAAGCAAGACAAGGTGGTTCATGTGGAACGATGGCTTGAGCCGAGCGGAATCGCGCTCTCCCCCAACGGGGCCTGGCCGATTGAGTGGCTTATGGCTACGGATGAATTAGCGCAACGCACGGACCAGGTGACACTTCAAGTGCTCTGCGTCTACCCGCAGAATGTCTAAGGTTGCCAATGTCCGCTGTCGGTGGAGACTGCGGTGAATGACCCCGGGGGACTGTAGCTGGCCGCCTCGCCACCCGCAGGATTAACCAGGCCGCAATTCGGACATTTCTGCACGGGCCTCCCCCCTTCGCCGCCTTGGCTGAGGTGCTACGCATCTTCCCCTTTGCCCCGCCACGCCCCTGCCGCCTAACCTCCCGGTTTTTACCATATTCCCTTTTCGCGATTTACTCCTGTCTCCGGGCGCTCTTTCGCTATATTCCGGCACCTATGCGGGCCTGGAGTGCCGTTTCCACGCTCCCACGGTCAACGCCGCTTGCTATGCCACAACAGAAGTTTTTGTTGTTTCCAAATCGGTTACTATCCTACAAGAGCACTAAAGAATACCGGAAGCGGGCCTCGAAACGCCGGCGAAAAAGGTGACCAGGGGGGGTGCGCAGGGAACGCCGTCCAGACTCCTAGCCACCCCACGGCTCCAGCCCCAGTGCCAACTGCCCCGCGCGCCAACCAGGGCTTCCCGCCCCTTCAGCTTCACCGTGGACTGGTGGCCACGCTGCGCGCTGCGTGCCGGGATTCACAACCGCGCCAGCGATTCAGCACTTCCCCGACCTCTCCCCGCGCCATCCGCCGCAAGCCGGGCACCGCTGTCGCGAATGCCTGACAAACGGTCGTTTCGCGTCCCCCTACCGGGGTATCTCAGTAGTGGAATGGCTTCGGGCCATCTCCCTGTAGTTAGGGTGCGGCTCCCCAGTGAGCTCGGAGGCTGGGAGCCGCACCCCTCTTTTCCAATTTCCCTGTCGCGCGCAACGGAGAATCCGTCCCGCCGCGATCGACGGATCCACGGACAAGCGGCAGCCTACGACCTCACGGCCCAGCGCGCCGCACCCCCGACGGTTCAACTGCGGCTTCTAGATCGGTTGTAGAGCTCCATCAGCATCAGGCCGAGCCACGACACTCCACGACCCGCAACGCCCATCCCCCCGACCGCCCAAGTAGCGACGGGAGGGCCTGGGGCCCTCCCGTCGCACAGCCGGCTATTCAGGCAAGCCGCGGGCCTCCTCGCCTGCGGCGCCTACTTGATCGGTTTCTCGAAATCACAGCCGCGCTGGATGAACGTCGCCATCTGCCCGCGGGTGCAGATCACCGTCGGCCGGAAGGTGCCGTCGCCGTACCCCCCGGTCGGCGCCTCGCCGGAGGCCCAGGACGCCGCGGCCGACCGTCAACCGGTCAGGAATGGCAGGGCACGCAGCGTGAGCCGCGTGCCCTCAGACCCCGTGCGCTGAGCGCTAAGCTCCTAGCGACGTCGTAGGCGCCGCAGGGGTAATCAGTTGGCGGCAGCTGAACGTACGCCTGGCTGAACGTTCACCTGGCGCAGCCAAGTATTATCCGACGGCGTCAGCTCGCCGCATCGCACGGGCCATACTTCCCACGTCCAGAGGTCTGTTCCGACCTCGTCCGCCGTGTAACAATGATCGAAGCGCAGTCGAAGCCTGCCGCCCGGCGCGATGGTCTCGCTACTCTCGAACACCACGTTTCCTGCGTTGTCGGTCACGCGCAGTACTACCTCGCACGATTCAGTGGGCGACATGTTTTTGGCGCCGATCTGGCCCGTCTTGCACTGTCCAATCTGGCCGGCCGCCGGCATGTTGCAGTGAGTACTGTCGATAGCGACGTCAGACACGCACTCTAGCACGGTTAGCTCAGCGCAACACGTCGTCTGCCCGCCCTGGTCGTCGGTCAGCGTCACGCATACGTTGTAGGTGCCGGGCACCGTGTAAGTGTGGCTCGCCGGGTTGCCCGTCCCCGTGCCGCCGTCGCCGAAGTCCCACTCGTAGGCAAGGATCTCGCCCCAAGGATTCGGGTCATGGGCATTCGACGTGAACGTGGCCTCGCGATTGATCGCCACTACAGCCGGCTCGACGGCGATCGCCGGGTCGCCGCACTCGGGCGGGATGTTGGTCCCCTTGCCGACCGTTATCTCAGCCGTGCAGGTCCCGCAACGGCCGTCGTCATGACACATAGCTGCGGCAACCGTGTAAGTACCCGGCATCACGTACTGATGCGTCGCCGGGTAGCCGGTCTCCACCTCCCCGTCGCCGAACGCCCAGTCAACCGAAGCTGGGACTATGCAGTTGCCCGGACTGAAAGTAATCACATCGTCGGTGGTGGTGCTCGGCGGGTAGTAGCTGATCTCGCATGCCGGCGGGCAGTCCACCGCGAGCGGAATGTCGCAGGTGACGACTGGGCGGTTGAAGCCCAGGTCGAGCGATTGGTCGATAATGGGCAGATCGAAGCAGTAGCCCACGGAGTAAGTATCTGCGCAGCCAACGACGGGAAGACACAAGACGCCTATCGAGCCGACGATACACAGCTTAACGTACATTTTCGTGGCCGCATCATAGAAGTACTCTGAGGGGATCCCGACCTGATGGATCCCGCTCGCGGAAGCAGGTATCTGCACGCAGAAGGTCGCGGTCTGACCCTCGTCGGTCCAGTCGCAGTAGTCGGAATCGATCTGTCCCCGGATCTTTGACCCCGACAACCTGCCCCAACCGTTCCCTGCGCCAGCCAGACCCACCGACACCTCAAAGGCCGGCCAAGCAGAAAAGGTCCAACCAACGGGGTCGGATGGCGGGTCGTTGTCGGAGGCGCTGACGGTCTCGCCCAATGCGTAGCCGGTGAACGCCTGCTCTGCGAACGCTCCCAGGTCTATGCCAAATGGCTGATACACATAGCTCCCGACAAAGCGGAGTTGCACGCCGCCCTGAAAGCCGCCTTCTATGTGCACAGAACTCGCGCCGGGATCGCCCTCGTAGCTGCATGTCACGGGGAGCGCACTGCCCGCACAAGCCCTGTCATCATCCCATGTGAGAGTAATCTGGCCCTGAAGGTGCGCCGTCATTTGTGGAGTGGCCGCGTTCGCGTACGCTCTCACCTCGAAGACGCCAGGAATGATGGTTATCCATCCGGTGTCCCAGTTGACCACGGCCTCATACAGCGCGCGGAGTTCCGCCGCTTCTTGTTCGCTGACAGGCGCCGTCTCCGTCGCGGATAGTCTACGGGCAGCGTGGCCCGACTTGTCCACCTCGAATGTCCTGCCGTCCTCATACTGTACCACCACCCGAACGGGATTGAGCTCAGCGTCCCGTTCGACAGTCATGGAGTAACTCCAGCTACCGTCGAAGACGACTTGCTTGGTGCAAGTCCCCGCGCGGGCGGGGGTTGGCTGCGCGAAAGCCAACAAGAGCAATCCAAGCGCAGTCACAAGCAGTCCAACTGACTCGATCCTGGGTGACCTATGCCTTAGCATTTTCCATCCTCCGTTCTTGACAGCCGATCGGCGGTGACCCTGCGCTACCGCACTGTCCACGCTCACCGCACGCCTCACCGTTCTCCTGCAATTGACCATTGGCATACCAGGCCTGCAATAGCCCTCGGAGCGGAAAGCAGTGTGCGACTCATGACAGTCTTCTCCGAGGTGTGCACCGGACGCAGAGCGAGTGTTTACTGGCCTACCACCCGGTGCGGCGGCCGCGGATGTCCGCAAACTGCTGGCTGTCCACGGTCACACAAATGGCGCGCTCGATGCGCGAAAGAATCGCGTGAGCCGACAGCGGGAGCAAGCACATCGGGACTGCGGCAACGAGGAAACAGACGAGAGGAGCAAGAGTGGCGGTTCATAGCCCTGCCTCCGTGTGCCGTGCGTGACCTTGCCGGCACGGTTGTTTCGGCGCCGTGCGTTGCGCCGCTCCGGCGAGGAGGGCTCGCTGCGATGGGACTATTGGTGCGTCCGCCTGCTTTAGCCCCGAGGCACTTCCACAGTTGGGCGCCCCACCCCCGCGGGCGCTCCAAGCCTCGGCTGCCCAAGCCAGCCATAGGCCGACTTCCAAAGAAGGCGCGCCGCTCCTGCCGGTCCTGCGGGACTTTGTGCGTTTTTTTCGCCAATGTGCGGGCAGCGTGAAACCGACGGAAGGGAGCCATATCTTCCCGCCGACCCAGGAATCGCCGCGGCATCCGCAGCGAGACGCGCATGGATGTCGTACATTAATGACACGCAGCGAGTCGCCTTCGCATCCCAGGCCGTCTGATGAGCAGGGCAACGAAGATGGCTGTAGTAAATGCGTGACAAAGAGCAATGCCGCCTGAGGACCGCGGGGTACATTAATAGCGGCATGGCTTTGGGCCAGCCGTTTTGCTGTGGTTGGGGGTGCGGCTCCCCAGTGAGCTCGGAGGCTGGGAGCCGCACCCCTATTGTCTACTGCCTCCCGGTGTCACGCTCGTCAGCTCTGACACATCCGCTAGATGCTACCGGGCGTGCAGCGGCGGAGCTATTGTGGATAACCACAATATGGGTCAGCGCAGAGCAATGCGGGGCAGCCGGAAGCGGGACATCCGGGAGACTGTGCAGTTTCTCTTGCCGAGGTGCGGGCGTCAGGGCAGCAACGGGAGAGCATCACGCCCTCCCGTCGGGAAATCGGCTATGGAGGCGGGCGGTCAGCGTGCCTGCCCGAGATTTCTACTTGATCGGCTTCGCGAAGTTGCAGCCGCGCTGGATGAACGTCGCCATCTGACCCCGGGTGCAGATCACCGTCGGCCGGAACGTCCCGTCGCCGTATCCGCCGGTCGGCGCCTCGCCGGAGGCCCAGGAAGACACGTCAGCCAATCGCTCGATCCACCCGTAGAAGATGTGCGTGCCGTCAACATCCAGGCCGCCACCTCCACCGCCGTCCCATACCCCGTTCGTCCCGCGCGGCACATCGGTGAAGCTCGCAGAACCCGGGTCATACCAGGTCTTGCCCGCGGCCTTGCTCAGGCAGGTCGCCATCTGGCCGCGGGTGCAGGTGTTTGCCGGGCGGTAGGTGCCGTCGCCATAGCCGCCGGTCGGCGCGGTCCCGCCCCAGGACGCCGCATCCGCCAGCCGCTCAATCCAGCCGTAGAAGATGTGGGTGCCGTCCACATCCAGCCCGCCGCCTCCGCCGCCGTCCCAGACCCCGTTGGAGCCCCGCGGGACGTCGGTGAAGCTCGCGGAACCGGGGTCATACCACGTCTTGCCGAACGCCTTGCACAGTAACGCCGCCATCTGCCCGCGGGTGGTGTTGCTGGCCGGCGAGTACATCGGCGGCGCGGTGGAGGTGCCGCTGGTCACGCCTTGGGCGTAAATCGCCTCGACGCCCTGCCACATCGGGTGGCTGCGCGCCACGTCGTCGAAGGAGCATATCGCCAGCTTGTGCATGTAGATGTCCCAGTTGCCATTGCGGTAGTCCCGCCACACGACGCGGTCGCCCCAGATCGCGGGATGGTCTTGGGTGGCCGCTTGAGTGCAGATGGAGGTCTCGGTGGCCGTCGCCAGGTCGTACATGTAGATATCCCACTCTGTGCTACCGTAGTCGCGGTTGTCCTCCCACACGATGCGGTCACCCCAGATCGCAGGATAATACTGGTCGTCCGGGTCGGTGCAAATCGACGACTCGCTCGCCGCCGCCAGGTCATACATGTAGATGTCAGGATTGCCGTTGCGCCAGTCCGCCCACACGATGCGGTCACCCCAGATCGCGGGATCCCATTGGTTGGCCGAGTCGGTGCAGATCGCCGTCTCGGTCGCCGTCGCCAGGTCGTACATGTAGATGTCACACGCCGACGCGACGTTGCGTGCGTCGTA
>CP070648.1:516530-519403 GCA_020354555.1 Armatimonadota bacterium
GGCATGGCCGCTGCAGAGATTCGCGCGCAGGTCACTGCGGCCAGCAGAATGTGGCGACGGACTGGGCAGGCATGCTCGCCTCGAACGCGCGGTCGCCGCAGATGACGTTGAACGCCGTCGGTGTCGCCGCCTGGTTGACGACGACGAGCACGATCTCGCCATCGGGATTGACGAACGCCACGTTGGCGAATTCCCTCGTGCCCTCGGTTGACCCGATGCGCACCGCGCCGCGCTTGATGAACTTCATGAACTGCCCGTAGGTGTAATACTCGAAGTGATAGTCCACGCCGGAGCCGTCGCGGCGGGGCTGGATGCAGGTGCGCGTCGTCCTGAACGGGCCGTTGTTGGGGTTGCCGTCGTAGTCTATCATGATGACCCACGCGTTGTAGCTGCGGCACCAATTGCGGAACAGGCTCACGATTCGCATTGCGCCGCGCACCCCCGGCGCGGAGCCCTCCGTGAAGTAGATGTGCTTGTCCGGGAACTCGTCGTGGAAGCCGGTGAGCGCATCGGGCGACCCCGCGTAGGCGTGGAAACCCGCGCCGTCCACGTATTGCGCCGCCCCGGGGTCGCCGAGGATATTCCGCGGATACCACAAGTTGTTGATGTTGTGGTCGTAGCACCAGATCCTGGCGGCGATGCCGTGCTGCTTTAACGCCGGGCCGAGGTGCTGCGTGATGAAGTCGGCTTCATTGCGCCCCATCGCCTCGAAGTCCACGGGCCAGAAGTTGTCCTCGTCAACGATCAATGACCACTGGCAGGACGGGTACCAATCGCGCGCGGGATAGTTGCGCGTGTTGACGCCGGGCTCGTTTTGCGGCGTGACGGCGTAGATGGGGATGCCCTCGGCGGCGTAGGCCTGGATGAACCTAACGAAGTACCTGGCGTAGGCGCCGTAGTACTGCGGCAGGAGGTGTCCGCCGATCATGTCGTCGGTGCTGGTCATCCAGCCGGGCGGGCTCCACGGCGATGCGTAGAAGAGAAGATCCGGGTTCTTCTCGAGCGCCTTCCTCAGGACGGGGAGCACGTAGGCCTTGTCCTTCTCGATCGAGAAGTGTTCGAGTTTCTCGTCCGTTTTCCCCGGCGGCATGTCGTCGTAGGAATACCAGGGCTCACCGGTGAAGTCGGGGGTGCCGATGCAAATGCGCATCAGGTTCATGCCGATGCCGTTCACGGGATCCACGATGCGCTCGATGACCTCGTCCATTTTCTCCGGCCCGAGTTGGGACAGGTTGTAGCACGTCGTGTGCTCCAACGACGCCCCGAGCCCGAGGATGGATTGGTAGGTCTGCTGGGGCGCGACCTCAATCACCGGGCGCGCGGCAGGGATTGCGCCTTTGTCCACAAGCGGCAGCGGGTCGCCGGGTGCGAGCGTATGCTTCATGTCCTGCGAACTGACCCACACCCGGGCCACCTCGCCCCTCGCAGCGCCCGCCGCGCACGACAGCGCGAGAATAATGGCGAACGTGATGGTCAGGTTCATCGCTCGGCTCCTTGGCTTGATGCGACCTACCCGCCGCCGATGCGGGCGGGTCCGACGGTGGTGTTTCACGCGCCGCGCGTTCGAATCCGAGGGGCATTTCCGTGCGCCGGCATGACTTGCCTGCCGGGAGGAGTATGCAGCAGCCGCCTTTCGACTTCCCGCTGCCGGCGCGACGCGGCGGGCCGTTGTGCCCGGCAGGTGAAATGAGGCACGCCCCGCGCGGGGACACAGCGGCGCTGAACAGGCTGTTGGGTAACTGGTGCTACGGTACCGAGATTCCACGCTTTGCGCCTCGCCCCCGCCGCCGCTGGCCCCGACATGTCGGGGCTCCGGAGCGGCGCGGGGCGCCGCACAGCTAAGGCGGGCAAGCACGCTCGGCGCTACGCTCTGAATGACAGTTTCCGGGCCGGTGAAGCGCGAACCAGCGAATGGCGCAACAACCGCTGAAGCGCCGCACTCCATATCAGTAAGACCGCGCGCGCGGGAGGAAAGAAGCAGCGGTGTGTGTCAGTCCGATCCCTTGACGACGAGGGTGACGCCCTGCTGTTTCCTGCCGAGGTCGTGCTTGACGCCGTGAGGATTTGCCACGGTGATAGTTCCCGTGATGTCGGCGATGCCGAAATCGCTCTCGGTTTCCTCGAACGTGATTGCCGGGCGGTCGTGGTCGTCCTCGACGACGCAGTCCACGAAATCTATGCCGCCGAATCTCGCGGCGAACTTCGGCCCGGGCAGGTGCAGCCAGACCGGCGCCCAGGCGCCCGCATAACCGCGGTTGTTGGCCGCGTTCCTCACTGCGCAGTTGACGAACCTGACGCGGGCGCGGTCGGCGGACTTGTCCTGCACCTTGATGCCGTAGCCCTCGGTGCTATCGACGACGCAGTCCACAAACTCGATGAGGCCGCCGGGCCCCGCGTCGCCGATCTTGGTGACGCGGATGCCGGCCCCCCATTTGCTGGTGACGCGGCAGTTGTCGAAGCGGATCGAGACGTCGCCCGAATCGGCGGTCAGGTTGGCGAGGAACACCTCGATTCCGTCGCCGTAATTATCCTCGAACGAGCAGTTGCGAAAGACGACGTCGCGGATTCTCTCGTCCGCGGAGTCCGGCTCGATGTCCACGCCGGAGGAGGGCGGCGTGCCCCACGTGTTGCGGAAGACGCAGTCCTCCACGAGCAGGCCGTCAACGCTGATGACGCTGATGCCCTGGCGGTAGTTGTTGTCGCAGACGACCTCCTTGATGTGGATGTCCTCGCAATAGGCGCGTTCGCCGCCGCGACCGACGATGATGCCGTCGCCGCCGCTGTCGCGCAGGGTCAGGCCGTAGACCTTGACGTTGGTGCAGCCTACGATCCGCAGCGGCATGCGCCACTCCGCCTTCTCATACTGGCCGAAC
>CP070648.1:519503-526227 GCA_020354555.1 Armatimonadota bacterium
CGAAGCCTGCGAGCTGGCTCACGGGGCGCTGTCGGACGCGCTGGACTACCTCAGCCGCGCGGCGAAGGCGGCGGCCGCGGCGCACGAGAAGCCGCTGCGCGTGTTCAACGCGCACGGCTGGGATCGCACCGATGTCTGCCGCGTGCGCGTGCCGCTGCCCGCGGGATGGGACGAGTTCGGTTTGCGCGACGCGGGCGGCAAGGCGGTGGCGTGCCAGGTGCTGCGCCGCGACGGCGACGAAGTGGAAATCGCTTTCGTCGCGACCGCGCCGTCCCTGGGGTACGCGACGTACTACCTCACCTCCAAGCCGGAGAAGCCGGCGAGCGCAACCGAGCGCAGGGAAGAGGCGACGATCGAGAGTTCGGCATTTCGCATCACCGCCGACGGCGCGCGGGGCGGCCTGACCTCCCTCTATGACAAGCAGGCGAACCGGGAGCTGCTCGACGGCGCCTCGGAGATGGTGGGCGCCGAGCTCTCGGCGCTGAAGGAGGTGCCGCGGCGACGCGAGACGCAGCACGAGATTTACACGACGGGGCAGAAGCTGCTGGGCCATGAGCGCCCCGCCGAGGCGCACGTGCTGGCGGGCGAGGTGATGCAGACGCTGGTTATCGAGCAGCGTCTGAGCGACACGCTGCCGAAAGCGCGCCACGAGATCAGCCTGATCGAGGGCGTGCCGCGGATTGACTGCCGGGTCATGCTGGAGGATTACCAGTACGAGGACGACCTGTTCGTCGTCACCTACCCGACGAATCTGAGCGGCGCGGTGCCGACGTTCGACGACCGCTACTGCGCGGTGGCGCGCCGTGAAAGTCGGGACCTGCTCGATTTCCGCACCCACCAGATGGTGATGTTCAGCGGCTGCGCAGTGTATCCCGCGGACCGCTGGATGGAATATGGGCCGAGCGTGACGCTCGACCTGGGCGCGTCGGGGAAATGCTCGGTCGGCATGACCGCCATCATCAGCCCGGCGGACGGATCGCTCGCCGAGGCGGCGGACGGGCTGCTGCTCGCGCTGACGACCAAGGGCATCCCGGTGACGCCGTGGCCGGATGTTGACCAGCCGCTCATGGGCACGCTGCTGGCGAACGTCAACGACGACTTGTTGTACAACGATTTCCGGTTCGTGCTGACGACGGCGGCGCACCCCAACCAGTGGGCGGATAAGCTGCTGACTGCGAGCGGCGAGGCCGCAAAGGAGTTCCGCGCGCAGATGGCGGCGGGGCCGGCGGCACTGTTCGTGATTGACGCGGACAATCGCGAGGCGAAACCGATCGCGACGGTCATCCTCGGCGCGCCGGACGGGGCGGGCCTGCGCACGCTCGTGGACGGAATCGCCGAGCAGCTCACGGCAGGGGAGACGGTCAAGCTGCCGGCGATTGCGCGCGATGACGCGGGGAAAGTGGATGACTACGGCGTGTCGTTGGTCAATACCGGCAACATCGCGTGCAGCGTCGAGCGCGGCGGCGTGCTCGCGCTGCTGCTGTGCCATACGTGCCACTGGTATGGAGCGACCGGCAACATTCAAGGCTCCAACTTCGTACCCGAGCAGCGGACGCACGTGTACACCTACTCGCTGTTCCCGCATGCGGGGTCGTGGCGGCAGTCGCGGGCCTACCGGCAGTCGCTCGAGGTCAATGACCCGCTCATCGCGGTGCTCGCAGACGAGACGGGCGACGTGTTGCCCGAGACGGCGAGCTTCCTGAGCGTGGACGCGCCGGGCGTGGTCGTTTCGACGGTGAAGGCGCTCGGCAATCCGCTGGCGGGGATGCAGGGCGACGCGGCGGAGCTGCCGGAGCGGGGCATCGCGCTGCGGTTCCATGAGGCGGACGGCCGCGCGGCGCAGGGGACGTTCCACTTCATGCCGCGGATCAAGCAGGCATGCAAGGTGAATTTGCTGGAGCGCGGCGACGAGAAGGCGGAGAGCGGGGATCACTCGCTGCCGTTCGCCTGCGGCCCGTTCTCGATCGAGACCTACGGCGTGATGACTGAGGCGCTCACGGATAAGCCGATGCCGGCGACGCTCGGCGCGCAGATCGAGGCGGCGCAGCCGGTGTTCGTGCGGTCGTGGGAGCACGACGCGGGCACGATGCCGATGGGATATGAGACGGTGGTCGCGTCCATCGGCCGCGATGTGGAGGATCTGCCCGGCGGCAAGCTGCGGCTGAACGTCAACGTGGTCAACGACTACGTGGACATCCGCGCGTCGGGCACGGTGCATCTGCTTGTGCCCAAGGGCTGGGCCGCGGACGCGACGACGTTCGAATACGATATCGAGCCGCTGGGTCACGCGGTGTTCGGGGCGGTCGTAACGCGGTCGGCGCCGGATGCGGCGGGGCAGATCAAGATCCGCTACGAGCGCGACGGGCAGGAGTACCAAGACGTGTTCGAAGTCGGCAAAGCGGTCGAGCCGGGTTTCTCGATGCGGCTGGAGGAAGGGCGCATCGTCGCCGCCGTCGAGAATCCCGGAACCGAGAGCCTGGAGTGCGAGCTCGCGATTGCGTCGCCGGTGGAGACGTGGCCGGCGGCGGTGGTCGGAGCGCTGTCGATCGCGGAGATCACGCCGCGGACGGTCGGGCTGTCGCTCGCGCGCGGCGAGCGGCGTGAGGTCGTGTTCGAGGTATCGTTGAGCGATGATCCTGTGATGGCGGCGTTCTGGGCGATCGGCAAGCTGATGGTCAACGGGCGGATCTACATGCTGCGAGTTGATCGCCGGGGCCCGGAGCAGCACTGGTCATCGGGCGCATGGTGGGAAGGCGCGCGCACCGGCCGCATCCCGCGCACGTCGGGGTGAGGATGGCCGCGGCGCATGGGATTCCCGATGACGATAGGCAAGCCGCTTCGCGGGATGCGATTGGCTCCGGGAGCGATAACGAGGTGCACGCTTGGCGCTGCCGTCGCTGGGGCGATGTTCGTCGCCGCTCTCTGTCGGCCGGCGATAGGCGCGGCCACGGAGGGGTCCGATCAGGCGCGGCCGCCGCGGGTGCTGGTTGACCTGTCGCACTGCCAGAACGGCGGCGGCGCGCTGCACCGCGATCTTCTCCGCGACATCGGCGCGGAGGCAACGATCAACTACGGGCCCGTGTCGTGGGAGGTGCTCCGCAATTACGACGCGGTGTTGATCACGGGCAGCGGCCCGCGCACGGGTCCTTCCGGCCCCGGTCCGGATGTGCCGTTCACGGCGGACGAGATCGCCGCGGTGTATCGTTTTCTCCGGGACGGCGGCGGAGTGCTGGTGGCGGCTCACGGCAGTCAGTGGCGCGGCTGCCACCGCCTGCCGATGTCGGAGATGGCGCGGAACCAGTTGCTCAAGGAGATGGGCGTCGCGTTCACCGACGGGGTGGCCCGGGGCGAACTGGCGCTGCAGCGACACCCTGCGTTGGCGGAGTCGGATCCCAAAGTCCTGCGGCGCTTGCTCGGGGAGGTGCCGAACCCGCTGGCGGTGACTTCAGCCGGGTTCACGACGCTCGTCGGGACCGCGGACGGCGCGACGGTCGCGGTTGCCGGTGCAGTCGGCCGGGGCAGGCTCATCGTGGTCGGGGCGGATGCGTGGGCGGGATGGGCTGAAATCGCGCAGGACCGATCGAATCGGAGGCTCGTCAAGGGATTCGTGGGCTGGTTGGGCGAGAACCGGTACTCGCGCGTCCACGGAGCGGCGGAGATCCCGCATCAGATTGACCCGCCGGCGCTTTTCGAGAAGCCGGGGCTGAAGCTCTCCGGCCTGCCTGCGCTCGAGCCGAAAGCGAGGATCGTGGCGGGTTGGTGCGCGGAGACAAAGGAGGAGCTTGAGTCGTATCTCGGCATCACGTGCCGGAGCCCGTTCGACATCCGGCTCTTGGTCGGCGACCAGGGCGGGTGGTCGGGCGGGGGGCATATCGGCATCCCCGCGTTCGCCAGCGATCTGTCGCTGGTTGCGATTCTCGGCCACGAAATGGGGCACTCGTTCTGGGAGCCTGCGATCCCGCCTGCGTGGTTCAACGAGGTGCTCGCGTGCTGGGTGGGGATGCGCGCGCAGCAGCGCGTGCTCGGGCGCGCGGACGAGGAGTTCTGGAATCTGCGCATGAAGCAGTGGCGGGAGGTGGATGCGGACGGGCTGAGCCTCGACCTGACGTCGTTCACCGGTTTCGTGCCGCCGTCTCACACCGGCAAAGGCCTGTGGGTTATCTCGGAACTCGAACGAGCGTACGGCACGGACTTCATCGCCCGTTTCGAGCGGATCGTGCGCGCCGATGCGCGAGCCCACAAGCTGATGTCCACCGAGGAGCTGGTGTACTTCCTCGGGCGCGCGGCGGGAGACAATCTCGGGCCGTGGTTCCGCACGCTCGGGACGACGGTGACCACGGACGACCCGTTCGCGCAGTGACGATGGCGCGCGAGTTTCAGCCGCCTTCGGCGACTCACTCCCGCTTTCAAAAGCGGCGATGAATCGCCGCACTCCAAAGCAACCGCGAGGGAGGCGCGCAGTAACCTCCCGCGCGGTGCCCCTGCCGGTGCGGCCGCTACTTCAGGTACAGTTCGATGACGGGCACGGTGACGTCGGGCTTGCGAACCGGCAGGTTGAGCATGAGCGTGTTGCGCGGCTTGCCGTCGGGGCCGGGTTCCTTGGCATCGGCTTCGCTCATGCCGACCTCGGAGGCGTCGTTGAGGAGTTGCGCGTATTCGACCTTCCCCGCGAAGCCGTCGAGGTGCAGGCGCACGAACGGCCACGCGAAGACGTGGACGTAGAGCCGTTTCTTCTCCGGGTTGTAGGTGAGCCGGCAGTCCTGCGGAGTCGGGAACTCATCGGGCGCCTGGGTGCAGCCGTAGATCGAGCGGCTGTGGCGCTTCATCCATTCGCCCATGCCGGCGAGGCGGCTCAATGCGCGCTCGTCGAATTCCCCACGCGCGGTCGGGCCGACGTTGAGCAGCAGATTGCCGCCCTTGCTCACGGTGTCAATGAGCATCTGCACGAGCTGATCCACGCTCTTCCAGCTCGCCTCGTCGCGGTGGTAGCCCCATGAGCCGGAGAACGTCTGGCACGCCTCCCACACCACCGGCTGCCCCTCGAACCTGACCCACTCGCGCGGCTGGTACTGCTCCGGCGTCTTGATGTCCCACCCCTCGTCGAGGTCCATGCGGTCGTTGAGGATGATGTTGGGCGAGAGTTTGCGGATCATCTGATACAGCTCTTCGCTGCGCCAGTCCTGGCGGCCCTTGCCGGTGCCGTCGGGGCGGGGGTAACTGAAGTCGCACCACAGGATATCCGGCCGATGCTCGGTGAGCAGCTCGCGGATCTGCCCGTGCAGGTAGTCCGCGTACTTCATCTGGTCGCGCGACTTGTTGAGTTCGTCGCGGTCGGGGCGGTTGCGCAGCGGGCCGATGTGCGGGTCAACGACGTAGTGGGGGTGGTGCCAGTCAATCAGGGAATGGTAGAAGCCGACGCGCATGTCGCGCTCGCGGAAGGCCGCGACCATGGGGCGCAGGAGGTCTTTGCCGTACGGCGTGTTGGTGACGTTGTAATCCGTGAGCTTGCTGTCCCAGAGGCAGAAGCCCTCGTGGTGCTTGGTGGTGACGACGAAGTACTTCATGCCGGCGTTGGCGGCGGCGGCGGCCCACTGGCGCGGGTCGTAGAGGTCGGGGTCGAACCGCTTGAAGTACTTGTCATAGACTTCGTCGGGAATCTGCTCGTTGTGCTTGACCCACTCGTGGCGGGCGAGGAGCGCGTAGAGCCCCCAGTGAATGAAGAGGCCGAAGCGGTCATGGACGAACCAGCTTGTATCGCCGGGGGTGGGTCTGGTGGTGAGCATCTCGTTGCCTGCCTTGTCGCGAAGCTAGGCAGCGGGATTCTGCGGCGCGCGCTGGGTCTCCTGCTGGGGCTGTGCGTGAGGGGGGACAGTTACCTGTCATTGCGAGCGTGGGCTCACAGCGCCGGGTCCCGGGCGGGCGTTTCCCATTGGCGCGGCGGGAACAGGTCCTGATAGCTAACGTCCGTGCCGCGCCGGGCAGGAAGGGCGGAGCGGCCCCGCGAACCACGTGAATGCGAATCGCATTCCTCACGGAGACGCGCATGACGAACGATCTCGCGACAATTGAACGCGACGAACTCTCGCCCTGCCTGAGACTGACGATCCCCGCCATTGCGATGTGGTTGGGCTGGGGGATACGCGGGCAGATCGGGCATGAGCGCGGGGCGATGATTCCCGGTTCGCTGGTCGGCCTGTCGCTGGCACTGACGGCATCCGATCCCGAAATCCGCCGCCGCGCGGGGCTGCTCGGGGCCGCGGGCGCGATGGGCACCTCGTTCGGCGGGACCGAGACGTACGCCCAGACGATCGGCCTGACGCAGAACGCGACACGCGACGAGACGTACTGGTGGGGGATGCTCGGCCTCGCCGTCAAAGGCGGCGTGTGGATCGGCCTGAGCGGGACGTACCTCGGCATGGCGGTGAGCGAGAAAGACTATACGCCGTTCGAACTGCTGTGGCTGACGGGGACGATGACTGCACTGTGGCATCTCGCCGTGGAGACGGTCAACCGGCCGCACGAGGCGCCGGACGACCTGCCGCGCATCTACTTCTCCGGCCCGCGCGGGGTGGACAAGCCGCGGCCGGAGGTGTGGGCGGGGCAGTGGTTCGCGCTGCTCGGTCTGCTGAGTTACGCGGCGCTGATCAGGAGGGATCGCAGCGCCGCGATCATGGGGGCGTACGGGATACTCGGCGGCGCGGCGGGGTTCGCCGGGGCACAGGCG
>CP070648.1:526327-531292 GCA_020354555.1 Armatimonadota bacterium
TCACCGTGCCGCACGCGGCGAGCTTGCCGATATCGCAGACGGGGAAGACGACCGGCGTGACGACGAAGCTGTCCGTGGTCAGCGCGATGCGACGGCCGTCGAGTTCGATGACGCCGCTGTCCTCGCGCGCGCGCAGGATCGGATTGTCCAGGCCGCGCACGAACAGCCGATCAATCAGCTCCGCCATGGCTTGGCCGCCCGCGCCGTGACTCAGGAGTATCACGTCGTCATTCATGTCCGGCCTCGATTGCTCATACCATTCCTAGATTGCATATGCCTTGCGTGCCATGCACGCGCGCATGAATCATGCGCGCGCATAGCGATGTCGCGCCGCGCATGACCCCTCGCTCGACACCATGCACGGGCCCACCGGATCGCGCGGCGTGCAGCGCTCGCCAAACAGCGCGCACTGCTCCGGCGCGAGCACACCGCGCAGTACCTCGCCGCACCGGCACCCCGCCGGCTCGACCGCGGGCGGCGGGCTGACATCGAAACGCGCGCGCGCGTCGAAGTCCCTGTGCGCGACATTGAAGGACAGCCCGCTCCCCGCGACCTCCCCCAGCCCGCGCCAGCGCGCGTCGGCCACGTCGAACACCTCCCCCACCACCGCGCGCGCCCTCGGGTTGCCGTCCGGCATGACCGCGCGGCCATACGCAATCTCCACCTCGGCGCGCTCGTCGGCGATCTGCGCCAGCAGCATGCGCACCGCCTGGAGCACGTCCACCGGCTCGAAGCCGGCGATGACGCACGGCACGCGATGCTCGCGCGCGACGAATTCGTAGGGCTTGCTGCCGAGGATGACGCTGACGTGGCCGGGCAGGATAAACCCGTTGACCGCGAGCTCCGGCGCCGCGACGAGCGCCTTCAGCGCGGGCGGGATCAGCTTGTGCGCGCTGAATACCGTGTAGTTGGCCAAGCTGTCGGCCTTCGCTTCAAGCACCGACATCGCGACGGCCGGCGCCGTGGTTTCGAAGCCGACGCCGAAGAAGACGACCTGGCGGTCGGGATTGCGGCGCGCGAGTTCCACCGCGTCGGCGGGCGAATACACCACGCGCACGTCGGCGCCGCGCGCGCGTTCCTGCTCCAGATTGGAGTGACTGCCGGGCACGCGCATCATATCGCCGAATGTCGCCGCGATGATCCCCGGCAGGCGCGCCGCTTCGAGGAACCAGTCTATGTCCTCCTGCGCGGTGACACACACGGGACAGCCGGGGCCGGAGATGAGCGCCGCGCGGGCGGCCACGAGTTCCCGCAGCCCGTAGCGAGCGATGGACATGGTGTGCGTGCCGCACACTTCCATTAGGCACGAGCGCGACACGTCCATGCGGTTGATGGCGTCCGCCAGTTCGCGCACGGCGCGCGGATCGCGGTATTCGTCAACGTACTTCATGGGCCGCCTCGGGCATCGTCGCGGGATCCGTCTTCGCTGGATGCAGGCGGCTGCGCAAGCTGCTCCACCAACTCGAGCGTCCGCCGCGCTTCTTCTTCATCCACGCGAGCGATCGCATAGCCCGCATGGACGAGCACGTACTCGCCGATGGTCACGTCATCGAGCAGGCTGGTGCTTATCGCCCGCCGCGCGCCGCCTTGCTCCACGACCGCGCGCGGGCCGTCGACCGAGACCACCTGCATTGGTATGGCCAAGCACATGAGCCGTCACTCCGTTTGCCGTTTGCCCGAGCCTTCGGCGGGCGGGGGCAATCACGGGCGAGAGCGCCCGTGCTCCATAATCTGATTCTGTATCGCGGCCGCGATCACTGCCTGGCCCAGCGACAGGCCGCCGTCATTTGTCGGCGCCTGGCTGTGTATCAGCGGCTCGAGGCCGCGCGTGGGCAGTGTCTTCAGCAGCAGCTCCAGCAGATACGCGTTCTGAAACACGCCCCCGCCGAGGGCGACCTGCGTCAGCCCGGTCTCGCGCGACATGAGTTCGCAGACCTCTGAGATGAGCGCGGCGACCGTGTGGTGGAAGCGCGCGGCGATCTCGGCGGGAGGCGCGCCTCGACGGATGTCATCAACCACACCGCGAACGATGGTGGTCGGGTCAATCTGCCACGGGCGCGCGGAAGTGTCGATCTCGAAACGATAGGCCTCCTGCGGTGAGTCAACATCCGCCGCTGCCATTTCCAGCTCGACGGCGGGCTGACCGGTGTACGTGGCCTCGGTGCAGATTCCGAGCAGCGCGGAGACGGCATCGAAGAGGCGCCCCATGCTCGATGTCATGGGCGAGTTGAAGCCGCGATGCGCCTGAAGCGCGGCGGCCCTCGTTTCCTGCGCGTCGAGGTGAGGCGTCAGGTCGAGAGCCGCTCGCTCTCCTTCATCACCGTAGGCGCGCAGGAGGTATGCGAGGGCCATGCGACCGGGGCGCCGGACTGCAGCCGCACCGCCCGGCATGGGCACGTACGCGAGATGCGCCATGCGCTCGAAGTCGGTCAGACGCGCGAGCAGGAACTCGCCGCCCCAGATCGCGCCGTCGGTTCCGTACCCCGCGCCGTCGAGGCTGGCGGCAAGCACGGGCCCTTCGACGCCGCAGTCGGCCATGACGCTCGCCGCGTGCGCGTGGTGGTGCTGGACGCCGACGAGCTTGCACTCCGTGCGGGCCAGCGCGTATTTCGCGGACAGGTACTCAGGGTGCAAATCGTACGCGACGATCTCGGGACGCCAGCGGAACAGTTCCCCGAGATGCTCGATGCTCCACTCCAGGTAGTCGAGCGTCTCGACTTTGTCCAGGTCGCCGATGTGCTGGCTAAGCACCGCGTGATCGCCGACGAGCATGCAGAACGTGTTGCGCTCCTCGCCGCCGACGGCGAGCACCGGCGGCGCGTCAGACGGCAGGGCAATCGCGCGCGGGACGTACCCGCGCGAGCGGCGGATGAGCATCGGCTTGCCCGCGACGATTCTCGCCACCGAGTCGTCGCACGGGAGATGAATGTCGCGGTCGTGGGTCAGGAAGTGATCGGCGATGCCGGCGAGCTTGCTGCGCGCCTGTTCGTTCGTGTGGCAAATGGGCTCCTCGGCAAGGTTGCCGCTGGTCATGACCAAGGCCGGCGGCGCGCTCTCGAAGAGCATCTGGTGCAGCGGCGTGTAGGGCAGCATGAGCCCGAGGTAGAGATTACTCGGCGCGACCTCGCGGGCGATATCGCCGCCCGGGCGCTCGCGGAGGATGACGATGGGTCGCTGCAGCGATTGCAGGAGCCTACGCTGCGCGTCGTTGATGAAGCACAGCCGTTCCGCCTCCGCCACGTCGCGGACCATGAGCGCGAATGGTTTCTGGCTGCGCCCCTTGCGTTGGCGCAAGGCGCGCACGGCGTCCGCGTTGCGCGCATCACAGGCAAGGTGGAATCCGCCCAGGCCTTTGACCGCCACGATGCGTCCCTCGGCCAGCAGACGTCCGGCGTGGAGGATGGGCTCCGCGGGGTCGGCGCCCGCCGGCGTGTTGCCATCCAGCGCCGCGCGCGGGCCGCAGCGCGAACACGCGTTGGGTTGGGCGTGGAAGCGGCGGTCGGTCGGCGCGTCGTACTCGTGCTGACAGTCCGAGCACATGCGGAAGACGGACATCGTCGTCTTGGGGCGGTCGTAGGGAATGCCTTGGATGATGGTGAAGCGCGGCCCGCAGTTGGTGCAATTCGTGAACGGGTAGTGGAAGCGGCGGTCGGTTTCTTCGCCGACCTCGCGTGCGCAGTCCGCGCACGTCGCGATATCGGCGGGTATCACGGGCTCAGGGCGCTCCTCGCCGTCGCTGGTGATGATGGAGAAATCGCGCTCCCCTTCCGGAGGCAGGTCCTGCGCGGAGACGGAGGTGATATCGGACGCCGGGGGAGCGTTGTCGCGCAGCAGGCGCAGGAATTCGTCGAGCCGTTCGCGCTCGCCCTCGATTTCGATGATGACGCCGTCGGAGGTATTGCGCACCCAGCCGGTGAGGTCCAGTCGGCGGGCGAGCTGATAGACGAAGGGGCGGAACCCGACCCCTTGGACGATGCCTTTGACGACGGTTCTCGTTCTGGCTCTCACGGTCTGATGGTGATCCGGGCCTGCCCGGCCTCCGCGGGGATCAGGCCGTTTCTATTATGAGGGCAAACGGCGGAGAGGGCAAGGGAACAGGATCACCGGGCGAACCTGGACGGATACTGAGGGCAGGAGCTGATGCTCCTGCCCCACGATGCTCTGATCGGATGCGGCTAGCGCCGTTCAGCGCTCCGGCCGCGGCGGATCTTTCGGACGAGCCGCGGCGTTCGCCTCGAGACGTTCACGGGACTGGCGGAAGGCCTCGACGAGTTCGGAGGGCACGTCTTGCGCCAGATCCTTGAACTCGACCTTCGGCGGCGCGAGACCGAGGGCGACCGCAACGCCGTAGAGGATGGCCTCGGGCCGCGGCGGGCAGCCGGGCACGTAGTAGTCGACCGGAATCGCTTTATCCGCGCCGCCGATGATGTTGTAGCTGTCGTACCAGATGCCGCCGCCGACGGAGCAGGAGCCGAATGCGAAAACGAGCTTCGGATCCGGTACCGCCTCATAGAGCCGCTTGAGGGCGGGCAGCACCTGGCGCGTGACCGGCCCGGACACGAGCAGCACGTCGGCGTGGCGCGGCGAGCCGACCAGCTTGATGCCGAAGCGCTCCGCGTCATAGTAGGGGGTGAGGACATTGATGATCTCGATGTCACACCCGTTGCACGCTCCGGTGTTGGTGTGGTAGACCCACAGCGACTTCGGCAGTGTCTTAGCCGACAGAGCTTTCAGAATACTCACTTGCATAACCTCCGATACGACGACGCACGGGTCTGGGCCGTTTCGGCCCCGCCCCTTACGGTCCGAGGGCGGCGACCGCCTGTGCGGCCGGGCCCATGAAGTGCGCTGCTCGATCCAGCAGCGGGAAGATCAACTGCGGGTACACGCCGAGCAACACGCACAGCACCGAGAGCACGATCATCGGTGCCAGCAGCGAGGCCGGCACTTCGCGTACCTCATCCA
>CP070648.1:531392-544410 GCA_020354555.1 Armatimonadota bacterium
ACCAGCCAGGATGTCCGCCGGGCAGCTCGAGGCGGGATACCGCCGGGCGTATCGCGACTTCTATCGCTGGGGATCAATCCTTCGCGCCGCATCAGCGAAGGAAAGCGTCGCGGCACGCGCGCGGCACTTGGCCTATGCGGTGGGGTGGAAGAAATGCGAGCCGCTGTGGGACATCATCGTGCGCGCGAAGCGGGTCGGCAACTTCAGCGGGGCGCTTGAGGCTCTCCTTGCCAGCTTCTCCGCCCTCCACCGACGGCCGGTCAGCGAAGTGACTCACGTGGCGGGCGCCGCACCGCCCTGTGGACGACGCCCTGTGACGACGGGGGCGCCGACTGCGCTGCTGTGAGTCCCTCGTTGCGCTCGCCTGGGCGAGTGCCCTGGGCGGTGCTATCCGGCCTGTTCCCCGCGTCCGCGCAGGAACCGCTGCGCAAGAACCACGGCCACATAGTCGTCGTACGGATGGGGCGGCGTCTGTAGCCCGCGCGGCATCAGGCGCCGCCACCCGCGCGGCGGATGCTCGCGGAAATACAGCCGCCGTGCCTCCTCGGTGGAGCGATGTTCGTCTACGGCAGTTGCCTCGACCTGCGGCAGCGCGGCTTCGAGCGCGTGGAGGGCTGCGTCGGCGCCGGTGCGATCGCCGACCACGATCACCGTGATGTCGTACGCTCGTGCCAACTCCTGCGCCCGGGCGGCGAGCTGCTCCGCGGACACCACTTCCCGGGCAAGCGCGTCACCGGTGAAGCTCACCACTGCGATGCCGCACTTATCGCGTCCCGGATCAACGGCGAGGATGGCACGCGGGGACTGGCCCATTGCTATCGCTCGTCACGCAGGCTCGTGCTCCGATTCGGTTTCGAGCGCGAGATAGAGGCACGCCAGAAGCGCGAAGACCAGAGCTTGGATGACACCCATGAGGATGGCGAGCGGCATGATCGCCGCGCTCAGCAGCAGCCCGATCGCGCCGAAGGCCGGCGGCGCGGTCAGCGCGACGTGACTCCCCATTACGTCGAAGCCCGTGACGTGCAGCTTGAACAGTACGAGCAGCGCGGTCGCCAGGCCGAGCAGAATGCCGAGCACGACCTCCTTGCCCATGATATTGCCGAACAGACGCATCGCCAGGCTCAGCGGCCGCACGCACATCGAAATCAGGTGCAGCACGAGCATGAACGGCGCCAAGGGCAGCGCCAGGTACCACGGCAGACTGAGCACGTCAGATACCATGTGCTTGAAGAACCCGAACACGCCGTGGGCCTTCATGCCGTAGTAGATGCTGGCGAGGAAGACGATGATCGCCAGTGACGCTGTCGTGTTAAGATCCGCGGTCGCCGACTTCATGCCGGGGATGAGACCGAATAGGTTCATGAGCAGGATGAAGATGAACAGCGTCCCGATGAACGGCGCGAAGTAGCTGCCCCGCTCCTCCCCGAGGATGCTCTGCGTGAACCCGGTGATGCCGTTGACCGCCAGCTCCATCACCGTCTGCAACCCCCGCGGCACCATGCCCATGCGGCGCGTCCCCACGTAGCACAGAATGCCGATGATCAGCGCGCACAGTACCGCGAAGGGCACCGATTCCGGCACCCACTCCGGCAGCAAATGAACCCGACCAACGTGCCACGGCCCCACGTCGAGCGGTCCGACCTCGATCTCGTAGAGAAATGCCAGCCACGAGCCGTGTTCTTCGTGCATCTCAGTCACCGTCCTTCGGCGACGGCGTCAGCAGCGGACGCGCGCCGAGCAGCACGCGGCCGAATATGACCGCTTGAATCAGGCCGAGCCCCGCGATGAGGGCGAAGACGTTGACCACATCCCAGCGCAGCAGCACGTACAGGATTCCCCCAATCACCGCATACTTGAGCGGCCACGCAAGCACGAGTCGCCGCTTCACTTTGCTCCCCGCGTCGGCCACGACCCATGCCGCCAGCCACTGCCAACTCACCAGAACGCCGATGCTGACCAGCCCCCCGGCGGCCATCCCCGCTGCGGCTCGTCGGCCCCACACCGCCCAGCACACCGCCGCCAGCGTCGCCAGCGTAATCCCCGCTGTGACATATATGCCGCGAAAAAGCCCTGGGCCCAGTTCCGTGTCGGCCATCGTCAGAAGTATTTCGCGAACCGTCGGATTATCCGTATCACTTCCCAGAATCCGGCGGCCACGCCGAGGGTTAGCCCCACAATGCTGAAGATCGGCACCGTCCCCAGCCACCGGTCAAGCGCGTAGCCCCCCAGGAAGCACCCGAAAATGGAGGCGGCCAAGACCATCCCCACCGTGCTCAGAAGCCCGGCCGCGCGCCAGATATCGCGCTGGTCCTTGCCCACCGTGCCACACCGGAAAAGCCGCAGCCCGCGGCCCTATGTTAGCGCACGATGTATCGCGCTGTCAAAAACGGCCCGCAAACGGGTCGTGCGGAGGGCGCCCCGGGATCCAGAAGGCACACCCGAGCGCCGGATGAACAAGCCCTGCAGCGTGCTAGGTCGCCGCCGTCGCTGCCGGCCCGTCCGACAGCGGTTGATCCAAGGCGAGGTCGCGCAGCTTGAGGCGCACCGAACGGCTGCCGCCCCACTCATCAATCTCGGGTAGGCAGCATGCGTCAACCACGGTTCCGGGGGGCAGATGTGCCACAACGTGGCCGAAGCTGAACCATATCGCCCCGGTCGCCACATCGCCCTCTCGCAACACGAGGCGCAGGTGCCGCCCCTCCGCCCCGCATGTATCCACGGATTCAACCGTCAGGTTGCGCAGGCCGATCACGGGTTGCGGATTGCCGGCACCGAACGGCGCCATCGCGTTGATCCCCTCCACCGCTTCAAGCGACAGGCCCGACAGGTCCGCCCAGGCGTCAATCGTCATCACCCGTACCAGGTCCTCGGGGCGCAGCGCCTCGACCGCCTGAGCCGCGAGCTTCGAGCGCAGCGCCTCGATGTTGTCCGGAGCGATGCTGAAACCCGCCGCCAGCTCGTGGCCCCCGAACTCCTCGAGCAGCGACGAGCAGTTGGCCAGAGCGTCGCATATGTGGAAGCCGGGAATGCTGCGGGCCGACCCTCGCGCGAAGCCGTCGGCAATCGCGACGAGAACGACCGGCCGGTAGTGCCGCTCGACCAGGCGCGAGGCGACGATGCCGATCACGCCCGCATGCCAGCCCTCCGCAGCCAGCAGAATCATCCGCTCGCGATCGAGGTCCGCGCTCGACCGGATCATCTCTTCAGCGGATTGGAGAATCCGCCTCTCCTCGTCGCGCCGCTGAGTATTGAGCGAGCACACGTGCTCTGCCAGGTTGCTTGCCTCCGCCGGATCAGAGGTCATCAGCAGCACCGCCGCGGCCTGTGCGTGATCAAGGCGGCCGGCTGCATTGAGGCGCGGCGCGAGCCCGAACGCAACGTTGTAGCTCGTCACCGGTGGTGAGATCGATGCGGCGCGCAGCAGCGCCTGGACGCCGTGCTTTCGCGTTTGATTCAGCGCCGACAGGCCGTGCTTGACCAGGATGCGGTTCTCGCCGGTCAGGCCCACAACGTCCGCGACCGTGCCGATGGCGACGAGATCGAGAAACGCGCGCTCCGCTCCGCGGCGGAGCTTCATATCAGCGGCCAGTGCGTGCAGCAGCTTGTACGCGACACCGACCCCGGAGAGATCCTTGAAGGGATACGCGCAGTCCCCGCGCTTCGGGTTGAGGATCGCCGCGGCCGGCGGCAGCTCGGCTGGCGGCTCGTGGTGGTCGCTGACGATGACTTCGAGACCGAGCTCTTGCGCGCGGCGCAGTTGATCGAACGCGCTGACCCCGCAGTCCACCGTCAACAGGAGCCGCACACCGTCCTGTGCCGCCTGCTCGATCGCCGGGATGTTCAGGCCGTACCCGTCCGCTACTCGGTGCGGCAGATAGTAGTCCACGGTCGCGCCCAGCGCGCGCAGGGCGCGGACGAGCAGGGCGGTGGCCGTGACGCCGTCGGCGTCGTAGTCCCCGCATACGCGAATCAGCCCCCCCGCCTCCACGGCGCGCCGGAGACAGGCCACGGCCTCGGGCATATCGCGCATCACCAACGGGTCGTGGAGGTCATCGAGACTGCCGTGGAGGTACTCGCCGGCGTCACTCGCAGCCGTGATCCCTCTCGCGGCGAGCACGTGAGCGACCACCGGCTGTAGGTTGAGTTCCCGGGTCAGGCAGGCGCAGTGCTCCGGATCCGCGGTGAGGTTTCGCCATGACGCGCCAAGGATGCTGTGTCGCACGACTGAGTTCGAGTCCTTGTCTACTGCTCGCGGCGCGTGCCGCGTCGCGTTGGCACGGCGGCGCTCGGGGCTCACCGAGGCTTACTCCTCGTGGCCCGCTGGCTCGACGTGGATCAGCACTTGAACATTCGGGAGCGCACGCCGGATGTCCTCCTCGAGGTGATCGCACAGGTCGTGGGCGTCCGCGATGTGAGTGTCCGGCGGCACCACCAGGTGCAGGTCAATGTGGCGCTCGGAGCCCGCGCGGCGTGAGCGCAGCCTGTGGTAGTCTACAAACTGGGGATAATGCTCCGAGAGAAGCGCCTCGATGAGGCGATACTCAGTCGGCGGCAGCATGCGGTCGGTCAACTGCTGCAGCCCGCGCCACGTGATGTCCCACGCGGCGTGGCCGATGGCGAGGCCGACGATAATGGCCGCGATGGGATCTATCACGTGACCGCCCGGCAGGCCGGCGACCCGCGTGATGTAGATCCCCGCCATGCCCACGAGAACCCCGATACTCGTGTAGACGTCGGTCCTCAGATGCCAGGCGTCGGCTTCGAGAGCCGGCGATTCCGTCTCGTGCGCGACCCGAAACAGCATGGTGGAGACGGCCACGTTAACGGCCGCCGAGATCGCCATGACGACGGCTCCCGCCAGTGGCGTGGTCACCTCGTGTACGGCACCGATGAGACGGCTGATCGCGGCCCAGATGATGCCGGCCGCGGCGGCGAGGATGAGGGCTCCCTCGACGACGGCGGACAGGCTCTCGAACTTGCCGTGGCCGAAAGGATGGCTGCCGTCGGCGGGCTCCGACGCCTTGCGCACCGACCACAACGCCATCACGGCCGCGACGAGGTCAACGCCGGAATGCAGCCCCTCCGCGATCACCGCGATGGAGCCGATAGCGACCCCGACGGCGATCTTGCCCCCGGTTAGGATGCAGTTGGAGATGACGGAGAGCCGAGCCGCTGCTGCCTTCGTGCGCCCCTGTTCGACCAGGTGATCCTGGGCCATGGCTTGTACCGTGTTCGGCCGACGGAATGCCGCGTGTGCGGCCGCGATGGCCGGCGCTTCGGACGGGCGAGCTTCCCGGGAGCGACCGAGGGCGGTGCCCCGCGCGCAGGCTCAGTACCGCCTCTTTCGCTTTCCCTTCTTCTTCGACTTCGCTCGGCTCCGGGCGGAACTGCTCGAAGCACGCTCCTCAGCGGCCGGAGTCGGCCGGGATGCCGGCGCCGGTTCCTCGCTTTCCGGGGCTGCAACAGGCGCGGCGACGGGCCGCTCGGGTTCGACGCGCTTGGGGGGTGTGGCGGGACCGGCTGCGGCCGGCTTGCGCCCCGGCTCTTCGCGCTGCTTCCACCAGACCAGGAGTTGGCTCGCGTTGAAGATCGAGGAATATGTGCCGGCGACCATGCCGATGATGAGCCCGAGGGCGAAGTCGCGCAGCGTCGTGCCGCCGAGGAAGTACAGCGCAACGACGGTGAACAACACCGTCAGTACGGTGTTGACCGACCGCGCCATCGTCTCGAGCAGGCTGATGTTTGTGGTCTCGGCGAACGTCGCGCCTTTGCGCAGGCGCAGGTTCTCGCGGATGCGGTCGAAGATGACCACGGTGTCGTGCACCGAGTAGCCGACGACCGTCAGCACTACCGCCACGAACGGGCTGTTGATCTCCCTGTGCAGTATCGCGAAAGCGCCGAGCAGCACCAGCACGTCATGCACCAAAGCCGCAATCGCGCACACCGCGAACTTGAAGTCGTAGCGGATGACGATCCACAGCAGCACCAGCGCGAGGCCGATGGTGACCGCCCAAATGGCCTTCGCGATCAGCTCGCGACTGATCACCGGCCCCACCATCTCGGTCGACATGAGTTCGGCGCCGGGGTAGCGTTTCTCGAGCGCCGCCAGCATGCGGTGGGCCTGATCCTGTATCTCGTCGTTCATCGCCGCGGACTCGGTGGTAGCGGTCTTCGTCCGCATCAGGATTTCGTTCTTGGGACCGACCGGGGAGCCGGCGATCTGGATCTCCGCGGTGATACCGAGGGCCTCGGCATCGCGCCGAATGCCCGCCAGCGCGGGTGCGATCTCTTGCTGTGTGAAGGACTGCTCGACCCGGAAAGAGAGCTGGCCGCCCGGGATGAAGTCAATGCCGTAGTTCAGAGCCTGGCCGTAGTTGATGCGGTTCGTGATCAGGAAATAGAGGCCGGTCGCGATGATGACGAAGGAGAGCGCGAACCAATAGTTGCGTCGCCCGACCAAATCCCACTTGCGGCCTCGAAATAGCTCGACCAAAATATGTCCTCCGAATGACAGCCCCGGAAACCGCGGCTGCGCGCCCTACCGTCTCGACCTCACGCCGCGACCCGTTCCCGCCGGCGCCGACCTCGTTCCGGCGCGCAAGCCGCCCTCCGTCACACCCCGAACCACGACAGCTTGCTCGCCGCTTTCGTGCTCGCGGTCATGTTCATGAACAGCCGGGTGATCGTCACCGCGGTGAACAGGCTGCACGCCACCCCGATCAGCAGCGTCACCGCGAAGCCCTTGACCGCCGCCGGGGTCAGGCCGATCAGAACGAGCGCGGTCAGAATGCTGCACACGTTGGAATCGAGGATCGCCGTCCACGCGCGGTTGAAGCCGGCCTCGACGGCGCTCTTCAGCGTCTTCTGCGCGCGCAGCTCCTCCTTGAGGCGCTCGAAGATGATGACGTTGGCATCTACCGCCATGCCGATTGACAAGATGATTCCGAAAATGCCCGGCAGCGTCAGCGTCGTGCCGAACATCTTGAGCACCGCGAGCACCAGCAGGCAATAGATGATGAGCGCCAGGTCCGCCAGCAGCCCCGGCAGCCGGTAGTAAGCGACCATGAAAATGAGAACTGCGATCAGGCCGACCAGCCCCGCCCACATGCTGCGGATCAACGAGTCCTTGCCCAGCGTCGCGCTCACCGTCCGGCTCTCTTCGACATCGAGTGGAATCGGTAGCGCGCCTGAGTTGAGCAGCACCGCGAGCTGCTGCGCCTCCCGCGTCGTACCGATGCCCTCGATAATCCCCTCGGTCTTGATCGCCGCCTTGACCACAGGCGCGGAGATCACCCTGTTGTCCAAAACGATGGCGAGGTGTTGGCCTCGGTGCGTGCGCGTGAACTTATGGAACGCCTCCGCGCCCTCCGGGCCGGGCTTCAGCTCGAAGTGCACGTACGGGAATCCCGACGCGTCATGGTCGACATATGCGTTCGGCTTGAGCTGATCGCCGCGCACGATCACCGGCGATTCCGCGATCACCTGCGCCTCCGGCACGTCGCGGCCGGCCTCATCCGTGAAGTACACCCGCTGCAGCCCGCTGTCCTCAGTCTCCGCAGCCACCTGGTACCTGCGCGGAACGTGACGAAACTCGAGCTGCGCCGTGCTCCGAATCAGTCCCAGCGCCTGCTCCGGGTCCGTGATGCCGGGCAGCTTGACGATGATCCGGTCGCTCCCTTCGGTCTGCAGAATCGTCTCCGCAAGGCCGAGCCTGTTCACTCGTTGCTCCAGGATGTCCTTGACCTGGCTCAGCATCGTGCGCGTCATCTGGATGGGATCCAGGCTCGTCGCCTCCACCGGCCCGTACTCTTTGCCCAGGCCATCCTTCAGCCGCTCGAGGATCAGCTCCTGATAACGCTCCGCCTCCGTGCGCTCCTCAGCCTGGACGCGGATCGACACCGCCTTCGTCGCAATGTCAATCCCCTCCACCTCGCCAATGTCGCTGAGGAGTTGGGCGACGATCCCTTGCATCTCCACGCGGTCGGTGTCTTCAGGTGCGATCGCCTTGGCAAACTCGTACGTCAGCACCGCCTGGCTGCGTGCCTTCAGCACCACATGTATGCCGCCGCGCAGGTCGAGCCCGAGGTTCACCGTCGGCACCGGGGGATATATGAACAGCGGCCCGACCGTCGCTGCGGGCGCCACCTCCTCGCCCGCGCGCAGCGGATCGGTGCGCGGAGCGAACCGCAGCGGCTCGAAAACGATCTGAAAACAGGCCACGAAGAGCACGATGATGCCGATAAGCCACGCCCGGGTACGCGCTTGCATGAGAACCTCATGACGCCAGCAGAAAAAATTCCGAAGCCACTGGCTTCGGTCGAAGTGATTATAGCGAATCCGGGGGGGCGTTGTCAATGAGATCCGGATTGGCGCACTGCGGAGCCGCGTTCTGCGCCGCCGCCCGTCCTCTCGGCACGTCGGCCCGCCGGAGTCGGCGCTGCGCCGCCCGCCTCAGCGGCTCCCGATTTGACCCGCCGAGCGCGCCCGCGCTCGCCGACCGGCGTGGTACTGCATTGCCACAGGCCCGCGAATTCGCTATAATGGCCCCGGATCGAATCATGGGTATTCCTGTTCCGAACGGTTATGGGGGCGAGACTACCAAGCGCATGTGCAAGCGCACGTGACCGCACGTCTTGTCTCGCCCAGACCGGAACAGGATAGAGATGAGGCGCCAGATCGCAGAGAACCGGTCTGGCGCTTCGAGTTACATGGGGCCGCGGCAGCCGCAATCCGCTGGCCGCGCGGCTCCCCGAGGTGAGGGAAAGTGATGCTTCTCGGAACGCAGAGGATCAATGACGCCGGCTGCCTCGAGGTCGGCGGCTGCGACACCGTCGAGTTGGCACGCCGCTTCGGCACGCCGCTCTACGTCATGGATGAGGCGTGCCTGCGCGATGTGTGCCGCGCCTATCGCGGCGCGTTCGAGAAGCATTTCCAGGACTCCCTGGTCGTCTTCGCGGGCAAGGCGTTTATCACCCTCGCGATGTGCCGCATCGCCGATCAGGAGGGCCTCGGCCTCGACGTTTCCTCCAGCGGCGAACTGCACACCGCCCTGCAAGCGGACTTCCCGCCCGCGCGCATCGTCATGCACGGCAACAACAAGTCCCCCGCTGAACTGGAGATGGCCCTCGACGCTCGCGTCGGGCGCATCGTCGTCGACAGCGAGATCGAGATAGATCTCCTGCAGCGCCTGGCGCATGCCCGCGATGTCGTCGCCGATGTGCTCCTGCGCGCAACCCCCGGCATCGAGGCCCACACTCACCATTATATCCAGACCGGACAGGTGGACTCGAAATTCGGACTCAGCATCGGCGCGCGTCAGGCGCTGCCCGCGGTCGAGCATATCCTCGCCAGCCCGAATCTGCGCCTGAGCGGCCTGCACTGTCACATCGGATCCCAGCTCCTCGACCTCAAGCCCTTCGGCATCTGCGTGCGCATGATGGTGGATTTCATGCGCGACGTGCGCGACGCCACCGGTCATGTCGTCGCCGAACTCGACCTCGGCGGCGGTCTGGGCACGCGCTATCGGGCGACCGATCGTCCGCCCTCGGTCGAGGACTACGCCGCGACCATCAGCACCGCCCTGCGCGAGCAGTGCGAGCAGCATCGCCTGCCTGAGCCGCGGGTCATGGCCGAGCCCGGCCGCAGCATCGTCGGCGAGGCCGGCCTCACCCTCTACACCGTCGGCGTCATCAAACACATCCCCGGCGTGCGCACCTACGCCTCGGTGGACGGCGGCATGTCCGACAACCCTCGCCCCGCGCTCTATCAGGCGGAGTACGAGGCGATAGTCGCCAACAAGGCGTCGTTGCCCGCCAACTCCACCGTCACCATCTCCGGCAAACACTGCGAGACCGACACCCTGATCACCGACGTCGAAGTGCCCGAACTCGCCGTCGGCGACATCATCGCGGTGCAGACGACGGGCGCCTATAATTACAGCATGGCCAGCAACTACAATCGGTTCCCTCGGCCCGCCGTCGTACTCGTCCACGACGGCGAGGCCGACATCATCGTCGAGCGCGACACCCTCGACGATCTCGTCGGTCACGATCGCATCCCGCCTCACCTGGAGCGCCGCTGAGCTGTGCCACATCGTCCTTCCAGAGATCCGGCGCCTCTCTCCCAGCAGGGCAGCCTGGGGGTGCTGCTCCAGCGCTCACTGCCTCGCAAACGGCTGCAAGCGCTGCGCGCCGCCGCTCGCGTCTCGCGCGCCTTAGGGGTGCCCGCTTACCTCATCGGCGGCAGCGTCCGCGACCTGCTGCTCGGCTGCCCGAGCCCGGACCTCGACCTCTGCGTCGTCGGCGATGGCCACGCCTTCGCCCGCAGGTTGGCCGCTGAACTCAGCACGCCGCTGACCCAGGACCGCAGATTCCTGACTGCAAAGATCGCCGCCGCGGGAGGCGCCATTGACGTCGCCACCGCCCGCCGCGAGAGCTACGCCCGCCCCGGAGCGCTCCCCCGCGTCGCCCCGGGAAGCATCGACGACGACTTGGCACGGCGCGATTTCTCCGTCAACGCGATGGCATTGCCGCTCGATCCTCGCCTCGCATCCCAGCTCCTCGACCCCTACGGCGGGCGCGCCGACCTCGCCCGCCGTCAGCTCCGCGTCCTGCATCATCGCAGCTTCATTGATGACCCGACCCGGTTGCTGCGCGCCGCTCGTTACGCCGCGCGGCTCCGCTTTCATCTCGAGCCATCCACCCATGGACTGGCGCGGCAAGCCGTGCGCGCGGATTGCCTGGATACAGTCAGTGGCGACAGGATCCGCCGCGAGTTGTTCCTGCTGCTCGATGAACCCCGGACCTGGGCCGGCGTCGAGCTGTGCCGGCGACTCGGCGTATTGAGATGCATCCATCCCGGTCTGAGCGCCGGGCGGCGGGTCCTCACCGGGCTTCGTCGCATCTCCGGCATATCCGCTTGGTTTTCGCCCGGCGACGGACGGGCACATCCTGACTGTGGCCTCGCGCGCCTGCTCGTGCTCGCCGACGGCTTGTCACTGACGGAAGGCGATGACCTGGGCCCCCGCTTGCGGCTGACCGCGCGCCAGCGGCGCGCGCTGAAGAGCTACCTGACTGCAAAAGGCCGGGTGCGCCGCGCTCTGTCGGCGCCGACGCTGCGCGACAGCGTCCTCGTCCGCGCCCTGGAACCGCTGCCGCCGGAGGCCGTCGCCGCGCTCGCCGCGACATCAACCGATCGAGTCCGGCGCAGGTGCCGGCGTTTCGTCGAGCGGCTGCGCGGTGTCTCCGCGCGCATTCGAGGTGATGACCTCGAGCGGTTGGGCTTCGATCCAGGCCCGGCGTGGGGGCGTGCGTTGGCCGCCGCTCGCGACGCCCGCCTCGACCGCCGCGCCGCGTCGAAAGACGATGAGATCCGTATCGCTGCGACGATCCTGCAGGCCCGCGGCGCGCGCCGACGCCACCGATGACAGCAAGGTCGGATCGCCGCCGCGGTCAGACCGGAATCAGCGATGCTGTACAAGCAAACCGTCCTGCTCACCGGCGTCACCTTCCTCGGGCTGACCGGCTATACCCTCAGGCTCGAGCAATTGTATTTCATGGCCGCGCTGCTCGCGTTCCTCGCGTTGGGCTCGTACGTCGTCTGCGCGTTGTCGGTTCGCGGAATTGACGTCCGCCGCGGCCCCGCGCGCAAGATCTACGAGGACCAGCAGTCCGAACTGCGGATGACGTTGACCAACACCTCTCGTTTGCCCAAGCTCTTCCTCGCCATCGAGGATGTCCTCCCGCGCTGGCTCGAGCCGGTCGGGGGTGCCGCCCCTGACCCGGGCCGAAACCCGACCCACCGGCCGCCGGCGGAAGTGCGCTTCGTCGTACCCATGCTTCTCCCCGGGCGCTCCGTCGAACTCCGCTACCGGGTGCGTGGAGAGAAGCGCGGAGCATTCCTGCTCGGCCCGATCGCCGTGTCGGCCACCGACGCCTTGGGGGCTTTTGTCGTCTCCCGGCCGGTGCAGGCGCCACAGGAGATAATCGTCTACCCCTCGCCCGCGCGCGTTTCGCCTGAAGCCGTCGCGGGCGTTCGCAGCTTCGGCGAGGCCGATACCGAGCAGCTCTCGGCGGCCGGCGCCGGGCTTGAGTTCTACGGCATCCGCGACTACCGTCCCGGGGACGCGCTGCGCCGCATCCATTGGCCGTCCACCGCGCGGCTCGGAGATTTCGCCGTGGTCGAGTTCGAGGAGAGCTTCGGGGCCGATATGGTCATCGCCCTCGACCTGCGCGCCGGCACCGAGTACGGTACGGGCAAGGACACCACCTTGGAAGCGGCGATCAGGGCGGCGGCCTCTCTCGCCGCCCATGCGGTGGACAACGGGGCCTCGGCCACCGTCATCGGGCACGACGCGCGCGCACGGCACCTCGCGTCCGCCCCGCGACCGGAGGAACTCCCAACGGTCCTCGAGGTCCTGGCGCGCATGCAGGCCGACGGCGATACGCCGCTCGCGGCGGCAATCGCACGCGTCAGCGATCTCGTGACGGGCGCGGCCGGCATACTGCTGACCTCGGCGCTCGATGAGACGGTGGCGGCAGCGGCCGAGTCATGGCTCCGCCGCAGAGCGCAGGTCGTCGTGATCCTGTTCGACGCCGCGAGTTGGGGCGCGGACGGAGCGGGCGACGTCTACGCCTTCGGCAATCGGCTCCGGGCAGCCGGAGCGCGCGTCGAGGTGATTCGCCGCGGTGACGACCTCCAATACATGCTCGGGCGTGCGGCAAGCGACGCGGTATGACGCTGGCGCGAGTGGTGAGCGATGCGAGCTGACCGCGATACACTGATAAACGATGCCGTTCTCTACACGGCCGCGTTCGTCGTCAGCGCCTCGGGCGTGCGCGCGGTGACGATGACCATCGGCGACCCCGCCATGTGGAGCGCATTCGTCCTCGTCCTGGCGGCGGGCTTCGGCGTCAGCTGGTTCCTGCGCCGCTTCGCGCAGCTCCGGCCGTACGCTGTGGCGTGGACCGCAGTCCTCGCCGGAGCGGCACTCCTGTGGTATCGGGAAACCGGAACCTTC
>CP070648.1:544510-547382 GCA_020354555.1 Armatimonadota bacterium
ATGATGCCGTGCAGCATGTGCAGGTTGTCGAAGATGTTGGCGGCTGCGGGCGCGAGTTTTGAGAAACGCGGCATCGCTTCGCGCGAGAGCACCATGCGGTTGGGCGGATGCCGGAGCACTGTTTCGGTGAACAGCCGGTCGATGTTCTTAACCGCGCGATCCTGCTCCTCGTGATACACCAGCTGCGCCTCATACACCACGGGGTGCCACCAGTGGAAGCCCCAAAAGAGGCTATTGGCGAGGGGCCATTTCTGGCGGAATGACCGGAACCACGGCTGCTTCATCAACTGCACGCGTTTCATCACCACTTCTTCGAACGGCGCGGGGCTGAGGGCGATGCCCGGTTCGCTGAGGTAATAGGCGACCGAGCGGCCGAGCCACTTCTGCTTGTCCGGCAGGGCGATTGAGTCGTCGGCCATGATGTCGTAGAGCTGCTCGTGGAGCTGATGCGTCCAGTTGATGACATTCGGCATGCGCCATGCCAATCGCGCGAACTGCGGCCCGACGTATTCCTGGTGGGGCTCGACACGCGGCGGGTGGTCGAAGTAGTAGAGGGCTTGAGCGAACAGGTTCTCATCGGCATCGCGCACATCGGCGGGATCATAACCGACGCGCATAATCTCGTCGTGCACTGCCCCGTGCGCCCAGTGAGCGATGGTCGTGAGCTTGTAGTCTCCGGGGTGGCGCTCGTAGAACGCGAAGTTGTACGGGCCGCGCAGGTATGATACGGCGTTGCGCTGCTCCGCCGCTGCGGTGACGGCGAATATCATCCCGACAGCAGCGGCATACAGTGCAGGCGCCAGGTCTATGGGCCCTCTCATTTCTGATGATCTCCCCGCTGTGATGTTCTCGTCTTGCCCGCGACTTATGGGCTTCCTGTCCGTTCGCAAGCCCAAACCGAGGCGATGTTCCGGACGCGGCGATTCCCGTACCTGACAGGACTACGCCGTCCGCTGGCGCTGCGGTCTGCCGGACTTTGTGCGATACGGAGGCCAAGGCAGCGCGAGTTTCTGGGCGAAAAGCAAAACGGTGAGTTGGGTGCCGCACGCGACTCGGCAGGCAAGATGATGGGGCTATGCATGCGCGACTGAGTTGCGGGTCACAGGACGCCGTTTCAAGCAGTCAGGAAGGCGCTACGCGCGCGGGGAAATCACGCGCGAGCAGTACCAGGAGATGAAACGCGATCTGGAGGGGTGATCGATGCAGAGACGCACGGTGCTCTTTGTGGCAATTGCGTGTCTGGTAATCGTGGCGGGCATCGTCATTATCGCCGCGTATGTTGTTGCGGGTCGCTCGCAGCGCCTCGCGGCAACCACTCCGGGAGCGCACGGCATGCCCGGCGGACCGATGATGGAAGGAGCGGCGCCGGGCGCGACCAAAGCGGCCGACGACTCCGCGGGCGAGCGCATCTACCACACCCCTACCGACGCAGAGGGCAAGCGCATATCCTTCACCGGCGGGCCGCACTGGTTGTCCATGCACGGCGGGTCCTGCGTCAGTTGCCACGGGCCCGATGGGCGCGGCGGGATCCCGGTCATGCCGACGGGCGTGGTGGCACCGGATATCCGCTACGACGCGCTCACCGGCAAGGAGCACCCGGAGGTCGAGACCGAGGAAGGCGAACACGAGCACGAGGCGTACACCGACGCCGGGATCAAGCGGGCGATTACGGACGGCATTGAGCCCAGCGGTGAGGAACTCGATCCGACCATGCCGCGATGGCGGATGTCGGAGAAGCAGCTCGATTCGCTGCTCGACTACCTGAAGGAGATCGGGCGACCCGAGTGATGCGCTGATCCCGCGCCGAGGCCATGGCGCTTTGGGCGCAGGAAATTCCGCGGGGTACGGCAAATGTTGAGGACAGCGGGGCGCGGCGGCCAGGCCGCGCTCCGCATCGTATCGGGAGGGAGTCACCGATGGCTAAGATCGAGCGAGCACAGATTAAGAACCCGTGGCGCGAGCAGCACCCGCGCGAGATGACGGAGATCGAGCAGGAAGTCGAGCGCATGGCGGAGAGCGGCGAGGCGCAAACGCGCACCGCCTACACGCCGGTGGTGTACGAGTACTGGGCCCCGTTCAGCTACCCGAACTTCTGCGTCGAGCTGGGCCGTACGGATCCTTACGTCGGGGCCGAGTTCAACACCGACGGGGTGGAGTTGGACGTGCCGCCGTACGGCGCGATCACGTTCGTTGAAGACGAGCCCATCGTGGGCGTGACGGTCATCGGCAGCGCGTGCGTGCCGCCAGGGTTCATCCTGCTATTCTGCGAGCCCATGGAGTGGAAGTACCCGCGCAGCGGTGTGAAGTTCCGGATTGACGGGCTGTGGGGCGAGCACATGCGCATCGAGCCGTGGCGGAAGGGGATTGATGACGGCTACCGTGATGCCGGCATGAGCAGCGCCGTGTTCGAGATTCCGGAGTCGAAGAAAGTCACCATCATGTCCGGCAGCCAGATGACGATGGATGAGCAGGACTTCGAGAACTTCCGTCACGACGCGCATTACTGCACGCGCATCATCCGGGTGACAGTGAAGAAGCCGGTGTAGGGAAACCAAGCCGCAGAGCGCACAGAAGCCCACGGGAGCCGTGGAGTGCGCTGCCGGGGCGTTTGCCGCCAGCCAACGCGAAAGGCCGACGCCTCGCGCGGATCTATTGGGCGAGCCAGGGCAGGTCCGTCCAACAGACTCCAATGACATCCGCGCCGATCCGCGTCAATCCACGGGCTGCGTAATTGCCGGTCTTAGCCCCGGATCTCCGCCACCGCTGCGTGGGCGCCGGCGGCGAGGAAGTTCATCTCCGAGGAGTACATGATGCAACGCATGCCGCGCTGCATCCATTTCTTCACCACCGCTGCGTCCGCCCAGTGAATGCC
>CP070648.1:547482-574823 GCA_020354555.1 Armatimonadota bacterium
ATGGGCCGAGGGCGGTGCTCAAGCTGGTGCGCCACGAGACGGCTTTTCATCAGCCCAATGAGAAGGCACTCGCCGAGAGTGAATGCGCCTGGTCACCGGGCGAGTATCTCACCGCCAAGGTCACCGTTAAGGGCAGCACGATCCGCGCCGAACTGAGCGACGGGACCTATGTCACCGCAGAGGACGCGACGTTTCCCGCGGGCGGGATCGGCCTGACGTCTGACATCCCGGCCCGTTACGCGCACGTCAAGGTGACCGCCACGGCAGCGGCAGCCAAGATGATTGAGGCGCGGATGGGCGAACGCGAGCGGGAGCAGCGTGCGCTCCAGGAGGCCAACCCCAAGCCGGTCGTGTGGAAGAGGATCCGCACCGAGGGTTTCGGCGTCGGGCGCAACCTTCGCTTCGGCGACCTCAACGGCGACGGTCAGATAGACGTGCTGATCGGGCAGGTGGTGCATCACGGCCCCAAGGACCGGAACAGCGAGCTGAGTTGCCTCACCGCAATGACCTTCGACGGCGACATCCTGTGGCAGATCGGCGAACCGGACCCCTGGAAGGATCATCTGACGAACGACGTGGCGTTTCAGATCCACGACCTCGACGGGGACGGGCGTAACGAGGTCGTGTACTGCATGAACTTCGAGTTGGTGGTCGCGGACGGGGCGACCGGCAAGACGAAGTACAAGTCCTCGACGCCCGAGACTCCCGGGACGACGCCCGCGCCGTATGACCGGTTCCCCCGGGTTCTCGGCGATGCGCTCTACTTTTGCGACCTGCGCGGAGCCGGACGCGCGAGCGACGTTATCATCAAGAATCGCTACCATCACATCTGGGCATTGAACGATCGCCTCGAACCGCTGTGGGATGCGGCTTGCAACACCGGGCACTATCCCTATGCCTGCGATGTGGACGGCGATGGCAGGGACGAGCTGGCGGTCGGCTATTCCCTGTTCGATCACGACGGGAAGCTGCTGTGGACGCTCGATGACTCGCTGAGGGATCACGCCGACGGGGTGGCGATCGTGAAGCTCAGCGCGGACAAAGGCGCCGAGCCGTGCGTGGTGTGCGCTGCGAGTGACGAAGGCATTTTCCTCGCCGACCTGCGGGGCAATGTGCTCAAGCATCATTACCTGGGGCACGTCCAGAACCCCACGGTCGCCGACTTCCGGCCGGATCTGCCCGGCCTCGAGGTGGTGTCGGTGAACTTCTGGGGCAACCAGGGGATCTTTCACTTCTTCGATGCCAACGGGGATGTGTATCACAACTTCGAGCCGTGCCAGCACGGGAGCATGTGCTTGCCCGTCAACTGGACCGGACGCCCGGGCGAGTACTTCGTGCTGTCGCCTAATGGAGATGAAGGCGGCATGTTCGACGGTTGGGGCCGGCGCGTCGTCGCGTTCCCCGCCGACGGCCACCCGGACATGTGCTATGCCGTGCTCGACCTGACGGGCGATTGCCGCGACGAGATCGTGGTGTGGGACCCGCACGAGATCTGGGTGTACACGCAGGACGACAACCCGAAGCCCGGCCGGCTCTACAAGCCGCTCCGCAATCCCCTGTACAACTACTCGAACTACCAGGCGACGGTCTCGCTGCCGGGGTGGTCGGACGAGCGCAGCCGCCGCCTGACCGAGCCTCAGTAGGCGCATTCCCGCGCAGCGGCGGCGTAGGCCTCGATATTCTCCGGCGGGGTGTCGAAGAAGTGGTCGGCGCAGGAGAGAATGTAGCCCCCGCCCACGCCAGCCGCGTCGAACAGCCGGTGCACCTCCGCGCGGATACCTTGCGCCGCGCCGCGCGTGAGCACGTTGTGCTGATCCATGCCGCCGATCAGGCAGAGCTTGTCTCCCACGCGCCGTTTGAGTTCGGCGGCATCCACGTCCCCGCCGACGCTCGCCGGGGCCATGGTCTCTGTCGCGTCGGCGCCGTTGTCGGCGATCATGTCGGCGAGCGGCATCATCCCGCCGCAGGTGTGGTATGTCACCATGTGCCCGGCTCGGTGCAGGGCGTCATGCAGCTCGCGATCGTAGGGCAGGCAGAACTCGCGGTGCATTCGGGGGGAGATGACCGTGGAGGACGACGCGCCGCCGCCCGTCTCGATGAGATCGAACTTCGCGCCCACAAGTGATTCCTCGACGAACCTCAGTTTCTTGTCACACAGGATGCGCAGGAAGCGGTGCGTCCAGCCCGGGTCGTCAATCGCCGCCAGGATCATCTCCTGCGTGCCGTAGAGACAGCAGGCGTGCTGCCAGCAGCCGGCCTGGTCGCCCCACACGAAGCCGCGCAGTATCCCCGCGTCGCCGACCTCGTCATAGGCCCTGCGAATCGCGGCATGGTCAAGCTTCGGCACCGGCGCGTAGCGCTCGATGAGGTCAACGTCCTCCTTGCGCTTGACCATGTGCTCCGTGACCCAGGTCGTGCGGCGGTTGCCTTCGGTCTGATAGGTGAGCGTGCCGTGCGGCGTGCGGATGGTGTGCCGCTGCACGAGCGCTTCGGGGTCGGGCTCCAGCACCTCCACCTCGTCGATCCAGTCCGGGTTCGACGAGTCGCCTTCGTGCATCCCGGGCAGCCAGAACTGACCCATGCTCTCGAAGTACTGGATCGCCGCGTCCATGCCGCAGCGCGCAAAGGCTGCGAGCGCGCTGATGCCGCCGAGGTACTCATCGAGGTGATAGCCCTGCCACTGGTGCACCGTGCACGGCAGGCGGTCCGGTTGCTCTCGGCGCAGCGCGCGCATCAGGCGCTCTTTGGAGGTCATCACACTGCCCTCTCTCCCGTTGCCGCGACGCAATCCATCATTCCCGTCGCACCCATATCGGGCTCGACCAGGCGGCATCACCGGCCTGGTCGATGGCGCGCACGTAGTAGCTGCTCTCGCCGTCCAGGTTATCGTCAGCCAACTCGACCGCGCAGTCCTGCCCCTGGGAGTCCACGCGGTGCCAGTCCTGCCCGTCTTTGACGATGACGACTTCCCTGATGCCCGCCGGCCCGACGACGCGCGCTTCGATGTGCGGGCGCCGGCTGTCGATCTCCTCGCCCATGAGGCGGCCGTCGACCCGGAGGTCAACCAGGAAGCGCTCGCCCGCGGTCGCGTAGCAGCGGCGATGGAACATGGCATCCCACAGCGCCTCGCGGGTCAGCTCCGTCGCGAGGATCGCGCCCAGCCCGCTGCTCCGATAGAACCCACGACGCCCGGCATCGCGGGGATACCACATGTCCATGTAGCTGCCAGGGCAGGTGCTGTGGTCGTCGCTGCCGCCGATCACGCCCAGGCGGTATCCGTGCGCAACCGCGTAACGAAAGTAGTGAGTATCCGACGGGTAGCCGCCGCGCCAAACCGGCCGGTGGCTGTGCCACTCCTCGGACGAGCCCCACTTGGAGTAGACCTCGACAACCGGTTCGATTTCCAGCCCGCCCCAGCGACTGATCGAGTAGTCCCTGCCGCGAATCCGGCGGCCGTTGTGATGGGACACGGCCAGCGCCCCGCGCTCCCTGGCGAAGTCGTGCACCGCCTCCAGCGTGCCGCCTTTCTCGACTCTGAAATTGCGATAATCGCCATCATCGCCGCGGTAATAGAGGTTGAAGTGGCCGCCGTCGGGGCCGTCATAGTCGCCCTCGAACCCGAGGAATGTGACAAACTCGCCCGCTTCGTGATGACGCTTCGCGGCGGCCATGACTTCTTTCCAGCTCTCGTCGTCGAGCGAGCGCGCGTGGTCAGCCATCGCCGCGTAGTCGAGTCGCATCACGTCGCGCCCGAACCGGTAGCCGAAATCGGGCGATTTGGCGGTCTGCGTCCCACACTTCCCGAGGATGGAGTGCGTGTGCAGGTCGCCCCAGTAGATTCGATAGGGTGGATCGCGTTTCACCCATATCGGATTGCATGCCCCACCCACCTGCGTACGGTCGCAAGAGAAACGGATGAGCACAATGCCTTCCCCGGGCGCGGACAGCCCGTCCACGCGCACGATCCCTTCATCATCCGCGCCGAACTCTATCACCTCCGGCAGGCCGCGCACGTCAGCGTCCGTTTCGAGGCGCACGTTATCCCGATACGACTCGTCGGGATAGCCATCCGCGCCGAGGGCGACGATGTGCAGCGCGAATGGCTCGTCCGGCTCGACGATTGACGGCGCGGCGCCGAAGAGCCTCGTCGCCCCGAGCGTGGCTTTCATCACGTCATCGTCGGTGATGTACTCCCGCCATTTGCCGATGTCTTTCATGTCGAGCAATCATCTCCTGAGTCTGCGGCGATGTAATAGCTTTCAATAAGTTTCCGCGGTGTCCTGCGCAATCGCGCCTGGAGTCGGTCTTTTGCACCAACGCTGCAGGACACGCCGCGGCGCTATCGAACACGGCTTCAGCTCGGCCATCAAGGAGGGATCATGTTTCGCAACTTCTGCCCGGGGTGCGTGGGGATCAGCGCTGATTTCGAGACGTCTCTTGATCTGACCGTGCGCAACGGCTTCGAGGGGATGGACCCGGTCGGCGACCTCACCGCTCCCGGCGCGGCGGCGGCAATGCGCGGGAGGTACGAAGGGGCGGGCATCCAGGCGGGCGGGTGGGGCTTGCCGGTGGAGTTCCGCAGGGACGACGCGGCCTTTCGGGACGGCATGCAGCAGCTCCCTCGCGTTGCGGCGGCGGCGCGCGAGCTGGGCTGCCTGCGCTGCCCAACCTGGGTTCCCTCGTGGTGCGACGAACTGTCGTACGCGGAGCAGTACGTTCTGTGGCGGGACCGATTCCGGGCGATCGCCCAGGTGCTGGGCGAGTACGACTGCCGCCTGGGGCTCGAGTTCCTGGGGCCGAAGACGCTGCGCGCCGGGCACCGGTACGAGTTCATCCACACGCTGCCGCAAATGATGGAGATGGTGCGGGATGTCGGCGCCAATGCCGGACTCTTGCTCGACTCCTGGCACTGGTACACTGCCGGCGGCACGCTCGACGAGATACGCGAGTTGAGCGACGCCGACATCGTGTACGTCCACATTAACGATGCGCCGGCGGGCATTGGGATTGACGAGCAGATTGACTCGGTGCGCGCGCTGCCGGGGGAGACCGGCGTGATTGATCTTGCGGGCTTCCTCGGCGCGCTGCGCGACATCGGCTACACCGGGCCGGTGACCGTGGAGCCCTTCAGCGCGCGGGTCAACGCTATGGCGCCGGAGGATGCCGCCCGAGAGACCGGCGAGTCCCTCATGGACGTATGGCGGCAGGCCGGGCTGTAACGAAGCGACGTCGGTCACCGCTCAGCCGCGGGGCTTGCCGGCGCTCGCGGCGTGCTCGAACTTGACCCGGCACGTGATGCGCGGCTCGGTGAATACCACGGGCACTCGGAGGATCCCTGCGGAATCGGCTCTCCCGGAGGTCGGACGGTAGGCCGGTGGGACGCGGATGAAGAAGTGTCCCCGCTCGCCTGTGGCGCGGTGGGCCTGCATGGACAGGGTCTTGCCTCGGGCATCCCATCGCACGTGTTCCAGTTCCACTCCGCCCTGGGTCAGGTGCAAGTCGGTACCGATGACCCAGGGGTGATCCGGCATGGAGGCGATGCGAATCACGCGGACATCGCGCGCGGGGACGGAGACACGCAGCGGTTCATTGCGCGGCAGCGGCTCCGGGGTCAACAGGGAACTGCTGAAGAACGCGAAGGCGTAGAGGTCGCCGCGGGCGGGCGCGCGATCCAAGGGCAGATCAATTTCCACCGGCTCATCGTCGAGGTTAAACACGCCGGCCACGGCCCAGCGACCCCAGGCAGTCCCGACATCCAGCCACCGTATCCGGGGGTATGAATCGCGGTCGAAGAGATCGAGCGGGACGGCGGCTGCGCCGTAACCCGGCAAGCAGCGGCTGATGAGCCGCAGCTTCTCCTCAGGCAGCTCAGGCAGTCGGTCGCAGATGAACGCCGTGCCGCCGCCGAGCGCCATGAGGGCCATGCGCACCCGCGTCTCGTTCGGCTCTCCCTGGCCGACCTGCAAGTAGTCGGGATCGCACCAGTAGAACTTGCCGTTGACGTGGTAGCGGCAGGCGAGCTCGTGGGCGAACCCGGCCAGTGACTCCCAGTCGCCGCGCGGATTCCCGATATCACGATGCACCCACGCGGCATCCCACATGCCCGCGCCGATATTGAGCGGCGCATTGCAGCCGTGGCGTATCATCTCTCGGCCCATCCCCTGTTGGAACGCTCGCATCGCACGGAGGTATAGCGGCGGGCCGAGCGTCGCAGCGGCATCATGGGGCACGACGTCGCGGCGAAACAGGTTGCCCTGGAAGTCGTTCTTGACGTACACCGCGCCGTACGACCGCAGCTTGCGCCCCGCATCGCGATAGAAGGCGAGCCCGAGCGGGTGGGTTGGGTCGGGTGTGTACGTCTTGCCGTGCGGCTCCCAGAACCAGTGTTGATCCGCCACGGAGAGCGCGCCTGCGGCGTCGTGAAGCAGCGCCTCCGGGTGCTCGGCGAACAACGGCGCAAACTCCGAGACCTGGGATACGGCGGTCCACAGCCCCAGCGTCAGGCCCATCTCGCGCAGGCGCTCGCTGAGCCACGGCAGGCCGTGCGGGAAGCGGGTATTCGGCACCCAGTTGCCGACGATGTCGCGATCCTGCCAGCCGTGGTCTATCTGCATGTTCGTCGCGCCGTATTCCTTGAAGCGCTCGGCGACGATGCGCGCGTTGGCGAGGATGAGGTCTTCGGTGGTCGTGAGCCGGTAGGCGTACCACGAGTTCCAGCCCGAGGCGCGCGCGCGCGGGGGCGGCAGACGATTGAAGCGGACGACGGCATCGGCCCAGCGCTCCAGGCCGTCGTGTCCGGTATCACATAGGCGCAGCCACAGCGCTTCCGACTGCAGCGTCTTGCCCGGCTCCAGCCCCCGGCCGTTGACGAACTCGGAGCGGGCGGCAAGCCCGCACCACCTCCCTTCCCGATCGCAGGACAGCGCGAGCGTCACCGCCGCGTCACGAAAACTGAGGAAGCCCGCCGCGAGAGCCGTCTCGCGCTGACCATCCACGAGAACGCTCACGCCGTGGGATTCGTGGCGCGCGTCGGCGACGTTGAGGTCGCGCACCGTCGAGCCGCCGAGCCAACCGGAGTCGAGGAACACCCGGACGCCAGGCTCACGTAGTGGAACGAGCGGCGGAGCTTCGACCAAGCCGTTCAGGGTCAACTCCATCGCGTCCATGCGAACCGTTCGCCGACCGTTGTTGGTCACGGTGGCGCGCACGATCCAGGCCGCGGGGTCGTGGGGCTGGCGGCGGGCGCGAGCGGATACCTGCAGCACGCCGACTTTCCAGTCGCAACCGCCGGGCACGCGATCGGCCTGCTCCGGCGAAAGCACGGTGCGATGACCCGCGCGGTCAATCGAGAGGTGGAATTCACCTGCCAAGGGATCGGGCAGACGTGCAGCGCTGCTTTGCGCCGACGCACTGAGGGCAAGGGTCATAGCGATCACCGTCACTGCTGGATTAGGGATGCACACAGGCGGCAAGTTCCTTTGCGCGCCCTGATTTCGCCGATGGCGTGATACTCCCTGCACCGTTCAAGGCGTACCAGTGACCGCAGCCAGCCATGCCGCTGCCTGCGCAGCACGGGTGAGATGGCCGCGGGCCGCCGCGTTGAAGGGCGCGGCCACGGCACCGTGGAAGTTAAGGCCCGCGAAAGGCGATCATGACCACGCAGCCCACTGGTTCCGAGCGACCCCGCGACGAGCTGAGGACGGAGACGGCGGCGCCGCGGCCGCCTTGGCGAGTCCTGCTCAGTCTCGTCGGCGAGTATCGCGGCTTGCTGGCCCTGATTCTCGTCTTCCTGATCGGCGTCATCGTCTCACCGGTGAACCCCGAGACGGGACGCCGCGTTTTCCTGTCGCTGCGCACGCAGCAGAACATCCTGTTCGAATACGCGGAGTACGGGATTCTGGCGGCGGGGATGACGCTCGTCATCCTGACCGCGGGAATCGACTTGTCGGTGGGCTCAGTGCTCGGCTTCAGCGCGACGCTGTGCGCGATATTCCTGATTCGGTTCGGCTGGTCGGCCGCAGTGGCGATTCCGTTGTGTCTGGCGACGGGGGCGGCTCTGGGTGCCGTCAGCGGCGGCCTGGTTTCGCGGTTTCGCGTGCAACCGTTCGTGGCGACGCTGGTGATGATGGTGGCGGCGCGCGGCGCGGCGAAGCTTGTGTCCGGCGGCGTCAAGGTGCAGCCCGGGCTTGCCGGGTACGCGCGGACGACCGATCCTCCCCTGTTCGATGCGATGACGCACCCGCTGCTCGGCCCGTATCTCGATCCCATAACGCTGTTGTTCCTCGCCACCATCCTGGCTCTGTGGATCGTGGTGCGCTACACAAAGTTCGGCCGCTATCTCTATGCGATCGGTGGCAACGAGGAGGCGGCGCGGCTGTCCGGCATCCGGGTCGGACAGGCGAAGGTCGTGACCTACGCGATCTGCGGGCTGTGCGCGGCCCTCGCCGGCATCTGCAACGCGAGCCGGCAGACGCTCGGCGACCCGGAGGCGGGCTTCACCTACGAACTCGACGCAATCGCGGCGGTGGTCATCGGCGGAACGAGCCTGATGGGCGGACAGGGAGGGGTGGTGCTGACCCTGATCGGCACGTTGATACTGGGGTACATCGGCAAGTTCCTGAGTCTCATGGGGGCAGAGGAGGCGCACCGCCTGCTAGCGAAAGGACTCATCATCGTCGCGGCGGTGCTGATTCAGCGGCGGCGTCAATGACATACGCCGTCGGCGTGAGGAGGAACGTGATGAGGAAGTGGTTGTCGAGTCTGGCCTGGGCGCTGGTGCTGGCAATGGCGGCGGCGGGGTGCGCGAGGCAGCCTGCAACGCCCAGCGGCCCGAAGGGAACCGCCGAGAACCCATGGGTCATCGGGATGTCCCAGTGCAATCTGGGCGAGCCGTGGCGGGTGCAGATGAACGCCGACGTCGAGGCGGCCGCGAAAGAGTATCCCCAGGTCAAAGTCATCTACAAAAACGCCCAGAACCAGTCGACGACACAGCAGGCGCAGGTGCGCGAGTTCATGGCGCAAGGCGTCGATCTGATTATCATCAGCCCGAAGGAGGCTAAGCCGCTGACCGAGCCGGTGCGCGACGCCTACAAGTCAGGCATTCCGGTGATCGTGCTCGATCGCAAGGTGGAGGGCGAGGACTACACGTGCTTCATCGGCGCGGACAACGTGAAGATCGGGCGCGAGGCGGGGAAGTTCCTGGTCGAAATCCTCAACGGCAAGGGCAAGATCGTCGAGCTGCAAGGACTGATGACTTCGACGCCGGGCCAGGAGCGGCACAACGGCTTCATGGCGGGGATCAAGGGATCGGAGCTGAAGATCATCTTCTCCGCGGACTGCAAGTGGCTGGAGCCGGATGCGCAGCGCGAGATGAACTCGGCGCTGGCCAGGTTCCCTCAGTCCGGCGCGATTGACGCGGTGTACGCGCACAACGACCCCAGCGCGCACGGGGCGTACATCACGGCGAAGCTGGAGGGGAAAGGCCGCGAGAAGACGATCAAGTTCATCGGTATCGACGCGCTGCCGCACGAGGGCGTGCGCTACGTCCGCGACGGCATCCTCACCGCCACCTTCGAGTACCCGACCGGCGGCAAGGAAGGCATCGAAACCGCGCTCAAGATCCTCGGCGGCGAAGAGGTGCCGAAGAACATCACCCTCGGCACGCGCATCTTCACGCAGGACAACGTCGCACAGGGCGGCGAGGCGATCGAGTAGAAGCGTAACCTTGCGACGTCGTCATCCCGAATCTAGTCCGGGGCAAGACAGGGATGCCGCCGGGCCGCCGGACGCGCGTGTTTGCGCGTCAGTCGCGCCGCGCGGACGCCACGACGGGAGAGATCGTGGATCAACCGCTGCCCCACGACTCGGAGCTGTAGTCCTCGACGAGGTGCGGAGGCGATGATATCACAAGGCCGCTGGATCTGGCTGCTCGCGGTGGGGATTATCATGCTCGCGGCGAGCTGCGCGCGGGAGGCAGGGGGGCCCGGCACCGCAGGGCGGCTGACGTTGACCGGGGCGGGGGCGACGTTCCCGTATCCTTTGTACTCGAAGTGGTTCGACGAATACTCGAAGATCGAACCGGGGGTGCGCGTCAACTATCAGTCCATCGGGAGCGGCGGCGGGATCCAGCAACTCAAAGCCGGGACGGTGGACTTCGGAGCCAGCGATGCGCCGCTGTCGGACGAGGAAGAGGCGGCCATGCCCGGCGCGGTGGTGCACATCCCGACCGTCGCGGGGGCGGTGGCGATTACGTACAACTTGCCCGGGATGTCGGAGACGCTGCGTCTCAGCCCGGAGGCCATCGCGGGCATCTACCTCGGCGAGATCAAGCGGTGGCGGAGCCGGCAGATCGCTGCGATCAACCCCGACGCGCGCCTGCCCGACCTGCCCATCGCCGTATCCCATCGTTCGGACGGCAGCGGCACCACGTACATCTTCACCCACTACCTCAGCGCGGTGAGCAAGCCGTGGGCCGACCGCGTCGGGGCGGGAAAATCGGTGGCGTGGCCGGTGGGCATCGGCGGCAAAGGCAACGAGGGCGTGACGGGGGTGGTCAAGCAGACCCCGGGGAGCATCGGCTACGTCGAACTCGCCTACGCGGTGCAGAACGGCCTTTCCTATGCACTGGTAAGGAATTCCGCCGGCGAGTTCGTCGAGCCCACGGTCGCCAGCACGACGGCGGCCGCCGCCGCGGCCGCGCCGACGATGGCGCGCGACGTGCGGGTGAGCATCGTCAACGCGGCTGCGCCCGACGCGTACCCCATCGCGGGCTTCACGTACATCCTGGTCCATCGCGACCACCGGGATCGCGCCAGAGGCGAGGCGCTCGCCACGCTGCTGGACTGGGCGATCCACGACGGGCAGCGCTTCGCAGAGCCGCTGCTGTATGCCCCGCTGCCCGGTGAGATAGTGGCGATCAACGAAACCGCGCTGGCAGGTCTTCGCCCTCGGGAGCCCGCCGCGAACTGAGCGCTGATCGATGAGTTCGACTGATGCGACAGGTCATTCCCTGCAGCGGCGCGGCGTGTTCGGCGCTAACGTCGGGGATCGCGCGTTCAGATGGTGCCTGCTCATCTTCGCCGCGACGGTGCTCGGGCTCATCGTCGTTCTCGCCTACGAGCTGTCGCGCGCGTCGCTGCCGGCTATTCGCCAATTCGGCTGGCGGTTCATCGTCAGCTCGACGTGGGATCCCGTTCACCGAGTCTTCGGCGCGCTGCCGTTCATCTACGGCACGCTGGTCTCATCTCTTCTGGCGCTCCTGATAGCGGTGCCGATCAGCCTGGGAACGGCGCTGTTCCTCGCCGAACTCGCGCCGCGGTGGCTGCGCGGACCGGTGTCTTTCCTGGTCGAGCTGCTCGCCGCCGTGCCGAGCGTCGTGTACGGCCTGTGGGGGATATTCGTTCTCGTGCCACTGCTGCGGCCGGTGGAGGCATGGCTGGGGCAACACCTCGGTGTTGTGCCGCTGTTTCGCGGGCCCGCCTATGGCATCGGCATGCTCGCCGCGGGCCTAGTGCTCGCCATCATGGTGATCCCGTTCATCACCGCGGTGTCGCGCGAGGTGCTCCAGTCGGTTCCCGTTTCGCAGCGGGAGGCGGCCTATGCCCTGGGCGCGACGCGATGGGAGGCGATGCGCGGGCCAGTGCTGCGCTACGCGCGGGCGGGGATCCTGGGCGGCGTGATGCTCGGCCTGGGCCGCGCGGTGGGCGAGACGATGGCGGTCACCATGGTGATCGGAAACCGGCCGGACATCTCGGCGTCGCTGTTCAGCCCAGGCTATACGCTGGCGAGCGCGCTGGCCAACGAGTTTCTCGAGGCGACGGTCGAGGTCCACACCTCCGCGTTGCTGGAACTCGCGCTCATCCTGTTCGCCATCACCATCGTCATCAACATCGTTGCGCGCCTGATGCTGTGGAGCGTGAGCCGCGGAACAACGATGGGAGTGCGCGAATGAACCTCCGCCGCAGGCGAGGCGGCATGTGGGAGATGAAGCGCAAGGTCGCCAACGGCCTGATGTGGTCGGGCGCGGTGGTGGCGACGGCGGCGGCTCTCGTTCCGCTGGTGATGGTGCTATACTACGTCGTGATCCAGGGGCTGCCGGCGTTGAGCCTGGCGTTCTTCACTCACCTGCCGCGGCCGGTGGGCGAGCCCGGCGGCGGCATGGCGAACGCGATCGTGGGCACGCTGATCCTGATCGGGCTGGCGAGCGCACTCGGGCTGCCGATCGGGATCCTGGGCGGGATATACCTGGCCGAGTTCGGCAACAACCGCTTCGGCTGGAGCGTGCGCTTCGCCGCGGACGTCCTCGCGGGTGTGCCGTCGATCGTAGTCGGGATACTGGTGTGGGCGATCGTCGTCGTGCCGATGCAGAGCTTCTCCGCGCTCGCGGGCGGCGCGGCGTTGGGCATCATGATGATTCCGACCGTGATGCGCACCACGGAGGAACTGGTGCGGCTGGTGCCGGTGTCGCAGCGCGAGGCGGCGCTGTCACTCGGCGCCACCCAGCGGCGCACGATATTCAAGGTCGTGCTCGTGGCGGCCAAGGGCGGAGTGATCACGGGCGTGCTCCTCGCGGTGGCTCGCATCGCGGGCGAGACGGCGCCGCTGTTGGTGACGGCGCTGGGCAACACGTTCTGGAGCACCGGTCTCGACCGCCCCATCGCCAGCTTACCGGTGCAAATCTTCAACTACGCCATCTCACCCTATGATGAGTGGCATGCGCAGGCGTGGGCAGGCGCGCTCGTGCTCGTCACTTTGGTGTTGGTGCTGAGCGCGGCCGCTCGCTACGCCACGCGAGGACGCCTGCGCGCAACGAGATAGACATGACCGAGACGCCCGGACAACGCAACAGCGAAGAGAGCGCGGCAGCCGAGCGCGGAGCGAAGCTGCAGATTCGCGGGCTCGATTTCTTCTACGGCCGCTTCCAGGCGCTGCGCGGGGTTGACCTGACGGTCCGCGAGCGGCAGATCACGGCGTTCATCGGCCCCTCGGGCTGCGGCAAGTCCACGTTCCTGCGCGCCCTTAACCGCATGAACGAGATCATCGAAGGGGCCAGGACGCGGGGACAGGTGCTGCTGGACGGCGAGGACATCTACGCGCCAAACGTTGACGTGGTAGCTCTGCGGCGGCGCGTCGGCATGGTGTTTCAGCGGCCCAACCCCTTCCCGATGTCAATCCACGACAATGTAGCGTTCGGGCCGCGCATCCACCGACTCGCGCGGGGCGGCGGTCTCGCCGACCTAGTGCGGCACAGCCTGCAGCGGGCCGCGCTGTGGGATGAGGTGAAGGACAAGTTGCGGCAGTCCGCGTTTTCATTGTCCGGCGGGCAGCAGCAGCGCCTGTGCATCGCGCGCGTCCTCGCCGTGGATCCGGACGTCGTGCTGATGGACGAGCCGTGCTCCGCGCTCGATCCGATCTCGACGCTTCGCATCGAGGAGTTGATGCACGAGCTGAAGGCGAAGTACACAATCGTCATCGTAACGCACAACATGCAGCAGGCCGCCCGGGTGTCCCAGGAGACCGGATTCTTCCTCCAGGGCGAGATGATCGAATTCGGCCCCTCGGCGAGGATATTCACGCAGCCCGACGACAAGCGAACCGAGGATTACATTACCGGGCGGTTCGGCTGAGAGGAAGGTTGACATTGAGCGGTCCTATCCGACAGGCGTTTGAGGAGCAGTTGGCGGCGCTGCAGCAGGACGTGGTGCGCATGGGCGGTCTCGCATCGCAGGCGGTCGAGGTGGCCGTGCGTATTGTGGTCGAACGCAACCCCGACCTTCGGCGTCAGGTGATGGAGATCGAGAATCAGATAGACGCGCTCAACCTCGACATAGAATGCCGCGCCATACAGCTCCTCGCGCGACAGCAGCCGATGGCGCGTGACCTGCGTACGATCATCGCCATGCTCAGGATCATCGCGGATATCGAACGTATCGGCGACTACGCGGTGGACACCGCACGGCAGACCGAGGAGCTCGCCCGGCAGTCGCTGTTCAAGCCGCTGGTGGACATCCCGCGCATGGCGCAGCTGGTGCAGAGCATGCTGCACGACAGCCTTGAAGGCTTGGTGCACCGCGACCTCGAGCTGGCGATGAAGGCGGTGCTCCAGGACGACGAGGTGGATTACGCCTACCGCTCGCTGCACGACGAGCTGATCGAGTTCTTCGAGCGCGACCCGAGCCTGACGTCGCAGGCGATCGCCCTGCTCCTTATCGGCACCTACCTGGAGCGCATGGCCGACCATGTGACCAATATCGGCGAGCGCATCTGGTACATGGAGACGGGGGAGATTAAGGAGCTGCACGAGTAGCGAGCGGCGCGCGGCCAAGCTTTGGTGATGACCCCAAGCACAGATTAAGGGGAGGCTCGGTAGAGCCTCCCCTGTGTATCCGTAGGCGGTCGTGCGAGGGGCGCCGCCGACCGGGTTAGGCCTTCGGCTTGTCCTGTTCCGCCTCGGGCTTGTCGGGGTTCGCCTGGGCTGCCTTCTGCTGGCCGAGTTCCGGCAAGCGCGCCAGGAGTTCCTCCAGCTTCATCCCCGTCATCGCCTCGAGCACGGGGGGCAGTTGGGCGATAACCTTGGTAACGTCGGCGGTGACGCGATCCGCGCCGGCGGAGTCGCCGCCGGTCGAGACGACGACGATCTTCTCGGTCTTCGCGAGCGGCGCGGCGATAGCAGCGGCGATTTGCGGCAGCTTCTCGATGAAGGTCTGGGCGATGGCGGCCTCGTTGTAGGCGCGCCACGCATCCGCCTTCTTGGCCATCGCCTCGGCTTCGGAGAACCCCTGCGCCTTGATGATGTCCGCCTGCGCGAGACCCTTGGCCTTGTTGGCGTCGGCCTCGGCGACGCCGACGGTCCGCACCGCGTCGGCCTGGCCCGCCGCAGTCGTCCTCAGTCGGAACTGCTCCGCCTCGGCGAGGGTTTGGATTCTCGACCGGTCCGCCTCGGCGGGCTTCTCCACGGTCGCGGAAAGCTCGCGCGTCCTGCGCTGGATTTCCCGGTCCTGGACGTCAATCTGCTTTTCTTTCTCGATGACCTCGACCTGGATTTCCTCCGCCCGGACGAGCTGCTGGGTCGTAAATTTCTGCAGGTCGTACGCGAGGTCGGCCGCGGCCTGCTTGGTGGACGCGGCGGCCTTGTAGTCGGCGACCTGGATATTGTAGTCCCGCTGCGCCTCGGCGATCTTGGTATCGGCCCCGTACTTCGCCTGCTGCCCTTCTTGATTGGCAACTGCGGACCGAATGGTGGCGTCCCTCGCTGCCTCGGCTTCGCCGATCACCGCGTCGCGCTTGACCTGCGCGGTCCGCGGCTTGCCCAACGCCTCGAGGTATCCGTGGCTGTCGCGGATGTCCCTGATGGTGAAGGAGACGATGCTGAGGCCCATGTTGACGAGGTCGGTCGCCGCTACTTCCTGCACGCGCGCCGCGAAGGCCTCGCGGTTCTTATAGACTTCCTCGACGGTCAGCGTGCCGAGGATGGCGCGCAGGTGCCCCTCGACCGTCTGCAGGGCGATGTTGGCGATTTCGGTCTGGTTCTTGCCGAGGAATTGCTCGGACGCGGTTCTGATGGAGACGTCGTCGCCGCGGACCTTGATCTGAGCGATGCCGTCAACGACAATCGGCACGCCCTGGATGGTGTACACCTCCGGCGTTCGGACCTCGAGGGTCATGATCTCGAGGGAGAGCGTATCCACGCGCTCCAGCACCGGCCATACGAACGCGCCGCCGCCGACGCGGATGCGAAAGCCGACGCTCTGAGCCGCCCCGTCGGCGCCGCGGATGGTGCGTCGCTTACCGGAGATCACGAGCACCGTGTTGGGGCCGACCTTGACATATCTGCTCGCATAGACGACGACGAACAGGATGATAACGGTGATGACGGCGCCGACAACGAGCGGAATGCCGCGCGCAGGCGTGGAAATGAGCCAGTCCAGTCCCATAGCGGTGCCTCCGTAGACGCTATTGCGGTGGTTGCTCCGAGCCGGCGACAGCTCCCTCAACAGGTGCAACGTAGACGGTGCTGCCGGCCACCCGGGTAATCCTTACTGTCGCGTGACGCGGGATGGCGCGCGCGGTTTCGGGCCGCGCAATCGCCGTGTAACGGTTGCCGAGCGCCACGTAAACGACTTCGCCGACGCCATCCTTCGGGATGGCGACCGAGACTTCCGCGGTCAGGCCGACGATTGAACCCATGCGGACTTCACTCGATGCCTGAACCGACGCGAAGATGCGATAGAACGCCGAGAATACCGCCACCGCGACCAGGATGCCGACGATAACGGACACGGGGAGGGTGACGAAGAGGCTGAGCTTGAACATGCTGGTGAGGATCAGCCCGGTGCCGCCGAAGACGGTGCTGAAGGTCGCCATGGTCATCGGCGAGAGCGGAGAGATCGCGACTTCGCCCGGCCCGGCCCCGCCGAATGCCTCACCGTGACCTGCGCTCACGTCCTGCGCGGTGCCGAAGTCGTGGGCCGCCGGCTCGAGCCCGCCGTCGCCTCCCTCAATGCCGCCCATGTCCCCGCCGTGCTCGAAGCCGAAGAGCCCCCCCAACAAGGCGGCAATGAGAGCGTAGACCACACCCGAGATGAAGCAAATCCAGTAGGCAATGACGTCCCAGCCCATCGCCGTTACCTCCTGCCCTTGGGGCCATTTCCTCGCGGCCGCACGTTCCACCTGCCGACGCGGCAAGCATTCGTCGGCCGCAGGGCGCGTGCGGCGCCTGGCGGGCCCGCCCGTCTACGGCGCTTGTCCGGCGCTGCCGAGTTCGCGCATCCACCGGGCGACGACTTCGCCAAACGCGGCCTTAGCCTCGACCAGTGCGTGGGCGTACCACGCCTTGCCTGCCTTGGCCGCCTGGAGTTCCTGAATAGCGTCGAGGTACGCGCGGCTCAACTCACTCGCCACGTTGACCTTGGTCACGCCGATCTCAATCGCTTGGCGGAGCTGCTCCGGCGGGGTGCCCGAGCCGCCGTGGAGCACGAGCGGCACATCGGTCGCGTGCCTGATAGCGCGGAGGCGGTCGAAGTCGAGCGCGGGGTGTTGCCGGTAGATGCCGTGCGCATTGCCGATCGCGACCGCCAGGGCGTCAACGCCGGTGCGCTTCACGAACTCCGCTGCTTCGTCGGGATCCGTCAGCGAAGCCGCCCGGTCGCCTTCGACTGTGGCATCACCGACGCTGCCGACAGCGCCGAGCTCGCCTTCGACGAAGACTCCTGCCGCATGGGCCAGTGCGACGACTTCGCGCGTCCGGCGAACGTTCTCCTCGAACTCATAGTGCGAGGCGTCTATCATCACGGACGGGAAGCCAGCCTCGATGCACTCTCTGATCGGCTCGATCTCGCTCGAGTGATCGAGGTGAAGGCACACCGGCACGTCCGTCCGCGAGGCGAGCCAGCTTATGATGTCCGCCACCATTTCGGCACCGAGAAGCGGCATTTCCCACGGGCCGATCATGAGCAGCGCCGGCGCGCGCAGCGCGGCGCCTTGCGCGACGATCGCCTGGGCGGTCTCGGCGTTGCAGAAATCGAAGGCACCCACGGCGTAGCGATGCTCCCGCGCGTGAGCGAGGAGCGATGCCAGACTCACGAGATGCCGGGCGGTGCGGATGGCGGGTCTCTCGGCGCTCATGGTTTCTCCCGGTAGGCAGTCGTCTGCCTCCGCGCTACATCTTGCGGCCCGCTGGTCGGGATTCCTGCTTCGCCGCCGTGTTTCATCTGGCAGGAGCTTCGCGCGCCGTCTCATAATCATAGCCCTAGCCAGCCAGAACGGCGGCCGCCCACGACAGAGCCGCACGCGGATGGGCGGACCAGCGCGGATTGGCGCACCAGATGTGCCGTCCGCGCGCGCATCAGGAGGGACTTATGAAACTCGCGCTGCACACAGTGAGCTATGCCGGGGTGTGGCCCGGCCAGGTCACGCTGCCGTTGGATCGGGTGATCCGCAAGGCGGCGGGATTGGGCTACCAGGGGCTGGAGGTCATGGCGAAGCGGCCCCACGCCAGCGTCCTCGACATGACGACGCGCCGCCGCCGGCAGCTCAAGCGCCTGCTGGATGCAGAGGGTGTGGAGGCCGCGTGCGTCGCAGGCTATACGGACATGCTGGCGGGCTGGGATCACACGGACAACCCCTATGCGGAGAAGGAGATCCTGTATATCACGGCGCTGGCGGAGCTGGCTGCGGCGTGGGAGTGCGATCTGATTCGCATCTTCACGGCATACGAGCGTCCGCACCTGCCGTACAGCCAGCAGTTGCCGCGTATCATCGGGATGCTGCAAGAAGCGAGCGACAAGGTGGCCTCGCTGGGAGTGACGCTCGCGGTGCAGAACCACCACTGCATCGGCGCGGATTACCGCACCATGGCCGACCTGCTGCATCAGGTCAACCGGCCCAACTGCCGCGCAGCGTTCGACGCCTGGTCGGCGGCAGTGCAAGGGGCGGATCTCGCGGAGGCCGCGCGTCATATGGCGCCGTGGGTCGCCTTCACCACGGTCTGCGACTACCAGCGCCGGCCCCGCTTCCACTACGACTGGCACCTCACCAACTATGTGCGTCAGGAGGATCACCTACAAATGGTGCCCATGGGCGAGGGGTTCATTGACTACCGGACCTTCCTGGGCGAGCTGAGGCGTGCCGGTTGCGACGGCTGGATCGCGTTCGAGATGTGCGCCCCGTTCGTCGAAGGCGGCAGCGAGGAGACACTCGACAAGGTTGCGGCCGACGCCGCGGGATACGTTCGGGAGTTGTGGGGCGCGCTCTGAGCGGATGAGTGAGGCAAACGGAGAGGACGTGGGCATCATGGAACAAGTCGCGCCCGGCGTGTGGCGACTGCGCCTGGGAACGCCGGAGGCATTCACGCCGATCGCGCTGCGCGAGGCGGAGCCGCTGGTGGACGCGATGCGCGCCTTGCCGACGGCCGCGGCGCCTTTTGCCGCTCAGGCGGTGCGCTTCAGCGTGTCGGCGCGCGGGTGTGTCGTCGAACTGCCGATAGGTGACGGCGAAGAGATCTACGGCTTCGGTCTGCAGCTCAAGTCGCACAAACAAACCGGCCTGAAGAAGACGATACGCGTCAACGCCGACCCGATCGCCGACACCGGCGATTCGCATGCGCCGGTGCCGTTCTACGTTTCAACCCGGGGATACGGCGTGTTCGTGGACACGGCGCGCTATGCCAGCTTCTACTGCGGCAGCCACGTCAGGCGCGAGGGGGCGAGCACGCCGGGTGCACCCGCCCGGAGCGCGGAGGAGCTACCGGCGCCTGCGGGGCGTGCGGCGAAAGCGATGGTCGTGGACGTCCCGGCCGCTGAAGGCGTGGACGTGTATGTTCTCGCCGGGCCCTCGATGAGGCAGGCGATACAGCGCTACAACCTGTTCTCGGGCGGGGGCTGCCTGCCGCCGATGTGGGGGCTAGGCGTGTGGTACCGGCAGAATCATGCCTACACTGCCGATGACGCGCTCCGTTTGGCCGCGACGTTTCGCGAGCGCGAGATGCCGATGGATGTCTACGGTCTCGAGCCGGGCTGGCAAACCCACGCGTACGGCTCGTCATACGACTGGGCGACCGAGAGATATCCGGATCCCGACGAGTTCCTTGCGCGCATGGGGGACATGGGCTTCAAGATCAACCTGTGGACGCAAGCTGTCGTTGATCCCTCTTCGCCGCTCTACGACGTGTTGCGGCACTATGCCTCGGACTACGAGGTGTGGGGCGGCATCGTGACGGACATGAATGTGCCCGAGGCGCGCGCGGCGTACGCGGACCACCACGAGCGCGCGTTCATCCAACGCGGCGTGTCCGGCTTCAAAGTGGATGAATGTGACAACTCCGATTTCAACCCGAGCCCGTGGTCGTTCCCCGAGCACAGCCGATTCCCGTCCGGGATGGACGGCGAGCAGATGCACTCAAGCATCGGCTTGCTCTATCAAAAGGCGCTGTTGTCCGCCTTCCGGCGCAACAACACCAGGACGTACTGCTCGGTGCGCTCGTCGCACGGGCTCGCCGCGCCGTATCCGTTCGTGCTGTACAGCGACCTCTACGATCATCGCGACTTCGTGCGCGGCGTCGTGAACGCCGGGTTCAGCGGGTTGCTGTGGAGTCCCGAGGTGCGGCCGTGCGCCTCGGTTGAGGATCTGATCCGACGGCTTCAGGTGGTCGTGCTGTCGGCGCAGGCGCTCATCAATGCGTGGAACCTTGCGATGCCGCCGTGGTGGCAGCCGGACAGCGAGAGGAATCGCGCGGGGGAATTGCTCGATAACGTCGCCAAAGTCGAGGCGATCTGCCGTGGGCTGCTCCAATTCCGGATGGCCCTGCTGCCCTATCTCTACTCAGCATTCGCCACGTATCGCCTCGAGGGAACGCCTCCCATCCGAGCGGTGGTCGTGGACTACCCCCAGGACCCGAACGCGTACGAACTGGACAGTCAATACCTAATCGGTGACGCGCTGCTTGCGGCGCCCATCTTCGCCGGGGAGAAGAGTCGAGTTGTTTACCTCCCGCCCGGTAACTGGTATTCTTTCTGGACGCACGAGAGGCACGAGGGTGGGCAGTCCTACGAGGTCGAGTCCCCCGCAGAGCAGATTCCTCTGTTCGTACGAGAGAACACTATTCTGCCGCTGGCCGAGCCGGTGGGGCACATTGACCGCGACACGTGCTTCGAAATCACGGCTTACACTTTCGGCCCGCGGTGCGAGCCGTGCATGCTGTTTGAGGACGATGGAGTCTCGTTCGATTACGAGCGAGGCGCGTACAACTGGGTAGAGCTGACCTGGAGTCCGGATGACGGCCCTGCCGTCAATCGGCGCGGCGACTACCCGGACGTTCGCTACCGAATCATGGATTGGAGCCATATCCCGGAATGAGAATTGCGCTAGCTACTTTGATCTGGCTTGTGATGACCAGCGGCGCCTGCCTTGCCGCAAGCGATATCAGCCTCTCGCTGCGGGAGCGCTACCTCGGGCCGGACGGGCTGCCGAGCGAGGCCGCCTACTTGCAGGCCGAGGGGATTGCGCCGGCGCCGGGCAGCGAGAGCTGGGGGTGGCGCGTTGTGTTCAAGCTGACCTACCTCGCGAAGGATGTGGAGGCACTCGACCGCGCCACGCCCGTCGCCACCGACTGCTACCTCGTGCGCACGCGGAGATTCGTCGCGCCGTATCGCGCCGCGCCTGCGTGGGATGGGCGCGTGTACCAGGCCGACGGCGGACTCGTGGTCGGCGCGTACACGCCGGATTGCGAGCAAGTCGTGGGGCGGATCAGCGCGGACGGCGTCTTGGTCGCCCTGGCGCCCGGCGGAGACTCGACCCCGCTGCTGCGAGGCGGCGAGGTGCGGTACAACCCCTTCACGGGCCAGCTCTGGCGCAGGGAGCCGGGGGGCGCCATGGTGGAGGAGCAGTGTCTCTACCTCCCGTTTCCGCTCGTTGGTGCCAAAGGCGAACCGGTGCGATGCGGTTTCGAGATCGCCCGACAGGAGGGTGTGCGGTTTGCGCTCGTCGCTCGCGCAGGCGACGGAGAGGTAGCCCTGGCGACGTGCGCCGTGACCGAGGAGACAATCATCAAGCGGGGCGACGGCTACGCCCCCGTTCTCGGGCCGGGGTGCGTGATGGCGGCCGATAGCCCGACCGCCGTCCTCGAAGTCCAGGGAGAGCTTTGCGCGAATGCTCTGGACATGCGCGGCGCGACGCTCGTTCTCAGGAACGGGCTGCCCGACGGCGAGATGGCGACGCCGCGACCACGGATTGACGGCGACTTCAGCGAATGGCGTGATATCACCGGCATCGCGGACCCGCGCGGCGACATACCGTGGTACCTCGACTACAATGCTGACACGGACCTCCTGGAGTTCAAGGTTGCCAGTGATGCGCGGCATCTCTACTTCTACACGCGCGTCGCCGGGCGCCACGGCAATACCGCGCCCGGTGATGACCGCTACTACTACTATGTCTATATTGACGCCGACCGCGACGCGGCGACCGGATACGTTCCGACGCGCGACGACAACTGCTACCATGGAGTCGCGCTCGGCGATGACTGCGAGGCGCAGTTCGAGTTCGTCGGCGGCCGCTTCGTCAAGACCTTCTTCGGGTTCACCGGCGTGGGGACGGAGAAGGAAGTGCTGGCGGGGCGAGTGACCCTCGGCCCGTCGTGGTACGGCAAGCACGACGAGCGCGGGCGACTCCGCGACCGGTACAAGGTCGAGTACGTCCGGCGGGCGGGGAAGCGGCACATCACAGCGGACTACACTGAGGGCACGAGCGAGGACATCATCATCGCGCTCTCTCCCGACGGGAGCGAATGTGAGATGCGCGCGGAGCTTGCCGGTTTTCTCCATGATTCGTCGGGCAAGTTGATCATCGGCCCCGGGCAGCGGATAGATCTGGCGGTGGGCGTGGAGGCGTCGGGTGCCGTGCAAGGGAATGAGAGGTGGGGGGCGGACAGCACGGCGCCGATCTACGGGTATCGCGTTGCCCCGGAGTGAGCGCGGCCAAGCGTGCTTGGGGCGGAAGGGAGCCAGCCGCGGTCGTGCGGTTCGCCGGCAACGACGGCGCGTGTGGCCTGAGCGGCGATAGCAGCAGGCGCGAGGTGACGTTATGAATCGAGAGCAGTCGGGTGGGAGCGGCGATCCCTTCGAGGTGCAGAAGCTGTACCAGCACCTGCGCGTCGTGGATGTGTGCGATGCAATGGACGGCATCGGCTACTTCGACATCGGGTTGATGTCGCCGGAGGTGCGCCCGATCTGGCTGGGGATGAGATTCTGGGGCGTCGCGTTAACGATGCGGTGCGTGCCGGCGAACCGGCCGATGTGGCGCCTCAACACGACGGAGGAAATCGTCAGGGCGCACGACATCTGGTTCAGGGAAGCGGGCAACATCGGCTTGGACGGGCTGATTCAGCCGGGACATGTCGTCGTCATGGATGCGGGGGGTTCCGGCGAGGTCGGATTCTGGGGATCGAACAACAGCATGGGCGCGGTAGCGGCGGGGGCGGTCGGGATTGTCACCGACGGCTACTGCCGAGACACCGCGGAGATCGCGCTGCAGAAGACGCCGGTGTGCGCGCGGGCGCGCGGGCGAACGATCATTCCCGGGCGAATCGAAGTGGCGGAAGTGCAGACGCGGATAGGCTGCGGAGGCGTCCAGGTGCGGCCGGGCGATATCGTGGGCTGCGATGACGACGGTGTGGTGGTGGTGCCGCAGGAAGTGGCGTCTGAGGTCGCCGTTCACGCCCGCGCAGTATTACTGGCGGACATGCGCGGTCGCCGCAAGTTGTACGAGCGCTTGGGCATGGCGCCGGACGAGACGGTGGATTACGAGGCGGTCGAGGCGTACTACAGACAACTCGATCAGTAGGCGGGACTTCGGAGGGACGTTTCCAGATGGCGAGACTCAGAGACAAGTTCCTGGGCTGCATCGCGGCGTCGTGGGTAGGATCGGCGATGGGCGCGGCGGTGGAGGGTTGGTCGCGCGAGCGCATCAAGGACACCCACGGGTATCTCGACAAGCTGCTGCCGTACCGGCACTACAACGTGGACTGGGACCGCCCCGCCGGAACGACGGAAGACGGCATCGAGCGGCAGAAGCTCATCGCCACCGCGATCATCGAGAAGCAGGACCGCATTCTGGCGCACGACGTGGTGGCGGTGTGGCTGCGGGATCTCGATCCGCAGAAGATGGCGTACAAGCAGGAGCGGTTCGACCGCTCGCTGCTGGAGATGGCGCGGGCGGGCGTGCCGGCGGCCGAACTTGGGCGGCTGTGGCTGTCCACGAATCAGATCTCGCTCGGCCGCGCGTCGCATCCACTGGGATTGATCAACGCGGGCGACCCGCAGGGCGCGGCCGATGACTCGTTCGAGATCGGCCAAGCGTATGCGGTCAAGAGTGCGTTCGCTCTGCGCTGGGCGGCGCTGTACAACGCGGCGATCGCCGAGGCGTGTAAGCCGGATGCTACGGTAGAGTCGGTGCTCGATGTGGCAAAGCGCTTCGCGGGTTATCGCGCCGAAGCCGGCCTGCTGTACGCCGGTTATGATACCGTCGAGCGCGATGTGACCCGCGCGCTCGACCTGGCAGCGAAGCATACCGAGCCGATGGCAATGCGTGATGAGTTCTATGGGATCTATGAGGGCGGGGGGCATTTCGTCTACAGCATGTCCGACGCGGGCGAGGTGATATCGAAGGGCCTAGCGGTGTTCGCCATGACGCGCGGAGACCCCAGAGAGGCGATTCCGACAGCGGTCAATTTCGGGCGGGACACTGACTGCCTCGCCGCCGTAGCCGGCGGCCTGTCGGGTGCGCTGTCAGGAGCTTCGACGATTCCGCCGGAGTGGATCGCACAAGTCAACGAGGCCACGCGGCAGGATCCGTACACCAACAACCAGCGCACCATCGAGGAAACGGCGGAGGGTCTGTTCGCGGCGTTCCTGGCGCGGCACAAGCGTCTGGCCGATTACGTGGAGTTGATGGGGCGCAAGGATTACCTCGCCGCGAATTGACGCGAGTATCACGTGAAGCGAGCGCTTGCGAGTCCGTGGCTGATTGCGCTGGCCCTCGTTGCCGTTTTCGCCGTGTCATTCGCGGCCGAGCAGTTGGATCTGCCGGCACGTGGCACACAGGCTCTTATCCTTGTCGCCGCGGCGATCCTGGCGGGGGCCATCGTCTACCAGATTTGGACTCGGAGGTGGCGGGAGGTCATTCGCGGCGTGGTGTGTGGCCTCATCCTCGTCGCGTTCTGGGTAGGGGCGGCGTTCATCACCATGTTCGTCTTGACGCCGTTGGCACAGCGGGTCGGCGAGCACTGGCCGTAGGCAGCTGCGATTGAATCCATGCGGGGCTCGAATGGGAGGACTTGCCATGCGAATTCAAACCGGGGGCCTGAGTCGGCTGCACATCGTGCGGCTGGATACAGGCGAGGACGTCCTGGAGTCTCTGCGCGCGGCGGCAGAACAGGCCGGCATTCGGCACGGGCTGATTCTGAGCGGGGTCGGCTCGGTGAGCAGGTACCACGTGCACGTCGTGAAGACGACGAACATCCCGCCGGGCAACGTGTTCTTCCAGGGCGAGGGGCCGTTCGACGTTCTCTCCATCACCGGCCTCGTGATGGACGGCCGCGTGCACGCGCACATTACGCTGTCCGATACCGAGAAGGCGCTGGGCGGGCACCTCGAAGAGGGCTGTCGCGTCCTGACATTCTGTATCATCATCCTGGCGGACACAGAGGGGCTCGAACTGACGGATCTGGACCGGATGGCGACGCGCTGATCGGCGGCGGGTGATGCACCAGCGGTGCCCTGGCGGCGGCCGGCGCATGACGGCTGCTCATGGCACCACGTCACACGGCGGCTGCGCGAATGAGGAACTCACAGCATGGCCAGATGGGAGATGCGCTTGTCGGCTGCCTGCTCGGGACGGCGGTCGGGGACAGCATCGGCCTGTGCTGCGAAGGGCTGTCAAGGCAGCGGCAAGCTCGGCTATGCCCCGAGATCGCTGGGCACCGCTTTCTGTTCCATAGAGGCATGGTGTCGGACGATACCGAGCACACCTGCATGACGGCGCAAGCGCTCCTCGCGGCAGGCGGCGAACCCGCGGCGTTCGCGACGGTGCTGGCCTGGCGCTTGCGGTTCTGGCTGCTCGGTCTGCCTGCGGGCATCGGGTTTGGCACACTAAGGGCTATTCTGAAGCTGTGGCTCGGGTTTCCGCCTCATCGAAGCGGCGTCCATTCGGCGGGCAATGGGCCCGCGATGCGAAGCGCCATCATCGGCGTGGGTTACGGTGGAGACGGCGATGTATTGCACGAGTTGATCCGGGCTTCGACGCGCATTACTCACACCGATCCCAGAGCGGAGTGCGGCGCACTGGCGGTAGCACTGGCAGCATACCTTTCCGGCTCGCGCCTAGGCGCGACGATAGCGCCTGACGAGTACCTGCGCCAACTCTCAGCGCTACTTGCGGGCAAACACGAGGCAGAGGAGTTGCTGCCATTGGTCCGCGCTGCCGCCGAGAGCGTGTGCGCCGGGCAGACAACGGAGGCCTTTGCCGAGCAACTCGGCCTGGCCGACGGAGTGTCGGGGTATATCTATCACACGGTCCCGGTCGCGCTGCAGTGCTGGCTGCGGCACCAAGCGGACTATCGTTCGGGCATTTTGGCGATCGTGCGCTGCGGCGGGGACACCGACACGACGGCCGCGATCGTCGGTGGAATCATCGGCGCGGGCGTGGGCAAGGCGGGCATTCCGCAGGACTGGCTCGACGGCTTGTGGGAATGGCCGCGAAGCGTGGAGTGGATGGAACGGCTGGGCCGCGCCGTGGCCGAAAGCCGCACGCTCGGGACGTCGCAGCAGGCCCCGCCGCTCCCCCGATGGGGGTTGGCAGTGCGGAATGTCGTCTTCCTGCTGGCGGTGCTGGCGCACGGCGTGCGCCGTCTCTTCCCACCGTACTGAACGGGTCGGGCCGACCCCGTCGCATACTCACACCGATACCTCACGGTTGGATTAGCGCGCACGCGTAATGCGCGCTGGTTGTCCGTGTCTCTGAAGCGTACTGCGATCGGGTGTCTGTCCGCGGCAAGTGATGTGCCGCGGGGCCACGCGCCGCCTGGGGGCGTGGGCAGGAGGAGCGTTGGGGCGCATTGAAGGTCATGCCGACGGCGTCGGCGGTCGCACGATTCGCAGCATCGAGCAGCACGGCGCGCCGATGGCGATCTCGCCGATGCTGGGCAGTATCAGGAGGGTCGCGGATGAGGCGCGGTCAACTGCTGGCAGTTCTGGCGGGCTTGCTCGCAGTGTTCGCGGCGACATCGCCGGGAGGCGCAGCGGTGACGGTGACGGATGATCGAACGCTTGACCTCAACGGGGCATGGCAGTTCGCGGTTGATCCCGAGGGCCGGTTTGACGTCGAGACGGTGGAGCGGACGGCGGACTGGCGTACCATCGAGGTGCCGTCATGCTGGGAGGCGCAGTTCCCGGACCTGCTGGCATACGACGGCGTGGCATGGTACCAGCGCACATTCACCGTGCCCGCGGCGTGGCACACCGCGACGGTGCGATTGTGTTTCGGGGCGGTGGACTACTTCGCCGAGGTGTGGGTCAACGGTCACCATGCCGGCACCCACGAGGGTGGCTACACCCCGTACGCCTTCGATGTCACGCCGGATCTAGCTTACGGCTCCGAGAACGCTGTGGCCGTGCGGGTCACCGATCCGACGAATGACCGCGACCGCTTCGCTCAATTCCCCTTCGACGAGGTCCCGAGTGGCAAGCAAGGACACTACTGCCAGACGGGTGGCATCTGGCAGCGAGTGTGGCTGGAGGCGCGGCCCAATCCGTACGTGGGCGTGTTGCATGTGACGCCGGATGTTGACGCGG
>CP070648.1:574923-584878 GCA_020354555.1 Armatimonadota bacterium
CCCCGCGATCGCCCGCACCGATGAGTGCGCTCCATCCATCCCACGCCTGCGCTTCTGCGGATCTCGCGCCGAAACGAAGCCGGCACGTGCGGCGTCGCCGTTCACTTGCCGCAGCGATAGGAGTACAGCCGCGCGTTCTTGAGATGAACCCGCAGGCTCACCGTCTTCCCCGCCGCAGCGGACAGGTCGGCCCGTTCCTTCCACCGCACCGCCAGGTCGGTGCCGTCGCCGCGAACCGGAATACAGTCACCCAGCGCGTATCCCGGCACCGGCTGCTCCGCCTCATCGAGCAGCTCTACGCAAATCTCTCCGTAGTCGCATTTGGCGTTGAGGAGCAGCTCGCCCCCGTCAATCACCCAGGGCGTTGTGATAACCTCGCCGCCGTCGAAGCTCGCATTGAGCGATGCGAAGCCGTCCGCGCGCAGCGTCGCCAATCCCACGCATACCGGCGCGTCGCAGTTGTCCTCCCCTTCGTACGGGCCGTGGCGTCGCGCCGATCCGCGGTAGTAGAAGTACAGCCGGTCGCCCACTCGGATCGGAGGCGACCCGCCGTTCCACGACATGAAACGACTCCACTCGCCCGCGCCGCCGCACGCAATCACCGGCGCGTCCGCGGGACACCGCTCCCAGCGCCGGCCGTCGCGGCTCGACATCAGCCAGCAGTTCAGCTCGTGGCGTTTCGGGTTGAGATCGAAAATGGACAGCAGGCCCAGGTACTGGTCGCTATAGACGAACCCCGAGTTGTTGTAGAACTCCTCTTCGTAGTGCCGCGTCCAAAGAAAGGTCTCCGGCTGCGTCCAGTGCGCGAAGTCCGTGCTGTAGCTGATGGCGCGGTGGGGGAGGTGCCGCAGAAACGCCACGTAGCGGTTCCTCAGCGTGTCGATCATCAGGCAGTGCGCGTCGCCCACCGGGCCGAGGTCATCGCTCCCCGGGCGCGGATGGAAGCGGAACACCGGCTCGGGCGTGTGCGTCCATCTCAGCCCGTCGCCGGACACCGCCGTGTAGATCCCGGCGAGCGGGCCGTCCCAGTCGTAGCTCGACCAGCCCAGCGCCTTGTAGCGACGCGCGGGATCCCGCTCCAGCGGATCTCTAAGCACCGACTCCCAGTGCGCCATGCCGTCGTGGTAGTCGGCCGGGATCACGATGTTGTTCGCCGTGCTGCCCTGATACTCGTGGAGGCCCAACTCCGGCCGGCGCCAGTTGATCCCGTCTTCCGAAACGGCATAGCACGTGACGTGACGGCCGTCCTCGAGCGCTGTGAGGTACCACATCTTAAACGACCGCTCCTCCGCGTCGTAAATCACGGAACACGTGAACCCGCGGCGCTCCCACGCCGCTTCAGGCGCGAGCACCGGATGCGGATGATTGACCGCCTGGTGGAACACGCGCTCGACGCCGCGCATCCGCTTGGCTCGCCCCGAGGGGTGGGCGTTCGCGACCCGCTCCAGGTCAACGAATAGCTGCGGGGTCTCCGGAAGCTTCCTCTGGGCCTCATCAGTCATCACTGCCGCTCCCATCAGAATGAGTAACGCCGCCGCCAACAAGCATCGCCTCATGACGCGCACTCCTTGCCCGCAACTGCGGACGCAGCGCCACCGCGCTCATCGCCGGGAGTCTTCGACGCCGCCGCGCCGTCAACCTACGCGGGCTCGCGGCGGACCGCCGCAGCACGGCGGGCGCTGCGAGAGGACACGCGCCGGCGACCGAGAACGTGAACCTCGCGGGCCGCAGTAGCACCATCGGCAAGAGGATTTCGCCTATGCAACAGGGACCGGAAGTCACCTCCGCGCGCGGCGCGGTCGCCATCGGCCCGGACGAGGCGGCGCGCATCGGCGCGCGCATCCTGGCGCGCGGCGGCAACGCCATGGACGCGGCCGCCGCGACCGCCATGGCGTGCTGCATGCTCCGGCCCGACATGACCGGCGTCGGCGGCTACGGGTTGTGCGCCATGGTGCTGGAGCGCGAGTCAGGCCGGGTGTGGTGCCTCGACGCCAACGCGCGCGCTCCCGCCGCCGCCCATGAGCGCATGTTCGACGTCGCGTCCCTCGCAAACGGCGCGCAAACGGGCCATGCAATCAACCGCGCCGAGTACGCCTGCCGCGTTACGGACGACGCCAACGTGCACGGGCCGCTCGCCGTCGGCGTCCCCGGCATGATGGCGGGCATGGGCACGCTGTGGGAACGCTGGGGGTGCCTCACATGGCCCGACATCGTCGAGCCGTCGCTGGCACTGCTCGGCGCCGGCTTCCCCTACGGCAGCGTCGCCCACGCCATCGGCAGTCTGCAGGATGTCATCCGTCGGTTCCCCGCATCGGCGGAGCATCTCATGCCCGACGGCAAACTCCCCGAAAAAGACGACACCTGGCATCGGCCCGACATGGAGAAAACCCTCGCGCGCCTCGCCGAGGCGGGGTGGCGTGACTTCTACCAGGGCGAACTCGGGCGAACCATCGCCGACTACCTCCAGTCCGCCGGCGGCATCCTGACCCGCGAGGACATGGCCCGATACGAGCCCCGGGTCGCGGAACCGCTCACCACGACCTACCGCGGCGCGACGGTCCACGGATCCATCCTTTCCAACGGCGGGCTCACCTCGCTGCAAGTGCTCAATATGCTGGAGTGCTTCCCGCCCGCCGAGGACAACAGCGTCGGCTATTGGCATCTCCTCGCCGAGATTCTCAAGCTTGCCTGGCGCGACCGCCTGATCTACCTCGCCGACTCCGAATCCGTGGACGTCCCCGTCCACAGTCTGCTGAGCAAGGGCTACGCGGCGGGCCGGGTCGAGGCGATCAGGCAGATGCCCGCGCACGTGGATCGCCGCGCGCCCGATCTGCTGACCGACGCCACGGGCGGCACCGTGCACCTCTCCACCGCCGACGCCGACGGCAACCTCGTCGCCGCGACCATCACCCAGGGCGGCGCCTTCGGCTCGTGCGTCACCGTGCCCGGCACGGGCATCATTCTCGGTCACGCCATGTGCCGCCTCGACCCGCGGCCCGGGCGCGCGAACTCGATCGCGCCGCGCAAGCGCCCGCTCAACAACATGGCGCCGATGATCGTGTGCCTGCCCAACCGCGACGTCGCCGTCGGCCTCCCCGGCGGGCGGAGGATCATCAGCGTCGCCGCTCAGCTCGTGCAGCGCATCGTGGATTACGGCGCCGGCGGTTACGACGCGGCGGCCGCCCCGCGCATGCACGTCGAGTTCAAGGAACCGGTGCAGCTTACCGAGTCCGCAGGGGATGATGTCATCCAGGCGCTGCGGCAAATGGGCCATGACATCGAGGCCGTGCGCGCGGTCGCCGGAGCCGCGCACTGCGCGGAGTGGCTGAGGGATATGAAGACTATCCGCGCCGGGGGCAACGACGGCGCCGCCGCGCCGTGATGCAGGCGAGCCGTCCGCCGTCAGGACTGGCGCACACCACCAGCAGTCCCGCCCGCCGCCATCGGTGCCCCGGCAGCGATCAGTTCAGCGCCGCGAGGTGCAGTCCCGCTCCCACCAGGATTCCGACCTGCCCGAGATGGTACGTCACCATGACCTTCAACCGCGCGCCCGGAAACGGTCGCACGAATCGGTCCCAGGCAAGCATGCTGTCCGACGCCAGAAACAGAACTGCGCCTGCGCTCGCGATCAGCGCGTGCACGCGATTCCACTCCGGGCGCATCAACGTCAGCAACGCCGAGAGCACCATCGCGCTGATCACCACGGCGTACACCAGAACCGGCGCAGCCAGGCCCGCTTCATTGCGGGCCCTCAGCCCTCTCGACAAGTGCAAGTAGATCCACGATGCGTACGCGGCCACGACCGCCGCCAGCAGCAAAGCCCCGAGGTTTAGCGCAGGGAGAGTCGGGTTGAAGCCCACTGCATAGGCCACCTGGGCCAGCAGGAATGACACCAGCCCTGCGAGGAACAGGTCGCGCGGCAGCATCAGGAAGACATCCCCCGCCAGCGAGAACACGACGCCGAACGCGAACCACGCCGCCCACCCGCGCAGCCCAGTTGCCTGCCACAGCCACGCAAGGAGAACGATCATCACCAGCGGCTTGAACGCGTATTCCAGCCGTCTCTCCTCGCGGGCCACGCCCACCCAGTCCACCGCGGCGAGTATCACGGCGACAAGAAGCAGCGAATAGCCCATGCACGGCTCCTCTCAGACCCACAGCGCTGCCGGCCGCGGGCGCGGCGTGCCGTCCCCGACCCCGCGCCTGCGAACGCCATCGTCCCGCCCTCATATTCCGATGGACGCCGCGCGTTGTCCTTTCACCCCTGCGCCCTTCGGTGCCTGCGCCCGATGCGTCCGCCGTCCGCCGCCGACGCGGCAAGTAGGCCATCACGCGCCCGCCGTGGAATGTGTATGCGGCACGAGCGGATCGGCCGGCCGCCGCATCACCCGACGAGCCCTGACGCGATCCGCCGCAGCGAGGACGAAGACATGGCCCAGGCATCAGAAGTGATCGAGCTGGCCGCAGCGATCAAGCAGCTGGCCGGGCAGCACGGCGCCGCGCTCGTCGGCATCGCCCCGGTGGAGCGCTTCGATCCCTTGCCGCCGCTCCACGACGCCGCACCCGGCGGCAGTGACCCCAGGGATTTCCTGCCCGAGGCGCGATCGGTCATCTCAATCGCGCAGCCCATTCTGAATCCCGTGATGGATGCCCCGGCGGTACTCGCCGACCGCGAGCTGGCGATGATCCCACCGCACGCCAAACGGCCGTATCTCGAAGCGCTCTACGGCCGCGTGGGGCATTTTGTCCACGACGTCATGCTCGAGTCCATCGGGCAGGTCGTCGGGCAGTACCTGCTCAGTCAGGGGTACGACGCCATGATCTTTCCGACCACGGGACTGCATCCTCGCGTCGAGGGGCTCACCGAGCAGGAGATCTGGGAAGGCCCGTCGCGGGAATGGGCGGACAAGTACTCCCCGCTGCGCCACACCTCCGGCCCGTTCTCGCATCGCCACGCGGCGACCCGGGCCGGCCTCGGCGAGTTCGGCTACAACAACCTCGTGCTGACCAGGGAGTTCGGCCCGCGGCAGCGCTTCAACTCAATCGTCACCGACGCCGAGTTGACTCCCGACCCGCTGATCGCGGAACCGATCTGCCTGCGCGACCGCTGCCGCCTGTGCCTCGACGCCTGCATCATGGCTTGCATCACCATGAGGGACGATCCGGCGGTGGTGGATTACCGCTCCGTCGAGAAAGACGACCGGGCGCGGATCTTCATAGACACGCCGGCCAGGACCGACGCGCCGCTGTGCCAGAGCCGGCGGCGCGACCGGGCCGATGCGCCGATCCGCGGCGACTGCGTCCGCATCTGCCCCATCCCACGCCCGCCCAAACACCTCCCCGCCCGCCTGCGCGAAATCGTGGAGCGGAGCAACTTCAACAGCGCTTGACCCCAATGGTGTTCCGCTAGGGCCGAACGGTTGTCATTCCGAGCGGAGCGAGGACTCTCGGCAAGGAATGCGCAACCACGCCGGAGGCCCTTCGCTCCGCCTTTGACTGCGCGAACCCCCACAACTTGGTGGCGCAACCGTCCCTTGGGCTCCGAAGCCTTGGCGAAGCTTGCGCGCCCAAGGCGTGGATGCTCGCTTGCGCAACCTCCTGGCCGCGAGGTCGCCGACCCCGCGAACCGTAGGGGCGGATGGTCTCATCGCCACTCATCCGCGGATTGGCCCCTTTGGCCGCCGAGCCGCTGACGGCCGCCGCTACGGGATCGCCGATCCGTGCCTCAGCCGGTCGAGGTAGTACAGCAGCGTCGGCGTGTTCCAGTAGCAGTTCGCGATCCAGTTCACCGACTTCTCCGCAATCGTCCGCTCGTACGCATCCCGCATGCTCGCCGCAAATGCCTCGTCACCGGTCAGTTCCCACGCGTAGCCCACCGCCGGCGCAATCAGCACGTTGTACCCGCTGTGCTTCCCGTAGTGCGGATTGTGCGAGTAGCCCAGGTAGTCACCCGGGCCCTCCGACCCCGTGTTGTCCTCCATGATGGATTCCGCCAGCCCGACCACCGCCTTCGCCGCGGCGACGTCCCCGCTCTGCCGGTAGTAGAGGTACAGCGGCTCCATCAACTGCGCGCACATCCACGGCACGTTGCCGCGGTAGTTGTAGTTGCCGTGCACCTCGGAGTAGCACCCGCGCCGCGCGTCAATCCGCGATAGCGCATCCCGCGCCAGCCGCCGCGCCGCCGCCAGGTACTTCGCATCCCCGGTCTCGTCATGCGCGCGCGTCAGGGTGATCAGCGCGCCCGCGTGATCCCGCACGGACCGGCTGCCGATGCCGGCATTCTCGCGCACGATGAAATCCGCCACGCCGAGAAACGCCGCCAGCGCGTCCGGATCACCGCTCAGCCGGTAGTACGTGTCCATCCCCTCCGCGCGCAGCATCGCCGACCACCACGAGCTGGTGTGGTTCGCGCCCGGCGCGTAGAGCACGCCCAGCCACTCCGGATGATCCGCCCGCCCGTGGCACGTGTCCACATCCATGCAGTGCAGGCATTGATCCTCGCCGCGGTCGAACCACCGCGCATCACCGCCGATCAGGTACTCGCTCAGCGTGCCCTGCATGATGTCGTAGTAGTTGTTGCGCCACGCCTCCGGGTTGCCCGTGTAGCCCGTCGCATCGGGGAAGTCGCGCATGCCGAGCGCCCCGTTGAGCACGGTCGGGCCGACCTCGCCGTAGGTCTGCTGCTGGTATGCGTGCAGCTCCGCGAACTCGCTCGCGCTGTGCGGAGCGGCGTGGCCCAAACCTCCCGAGGAGCAGAACCACTCCGACGAGGACAGCCTGGGCGGTCGCGCGAAGGCGTTGACGATGCCCGCGGCATCGGCGCGCGCCGCATCGGGAGGCAGGAACGCCAGAAGCACGTCGTGCCGCTTCGCCTCGCCCGGCACGGGCTCGTAGCATCCGCCCTCCGCGCCGCCCGCGAAGAGATCCACGCTCGTGCGCCCGCCCGCCGCGCGCAGCGACTTCGGGAACAGCTGCCAGAACCGGCGCACCGCGACGACGACCACCGCCTCATCACCCGCCGCCGCCGCCCAGCCCTGCGAATGCTCGCCACCGCCGACCTCCTGCGCGCCCTGCGTCACCGTGAAGCGATCCGCCGTCTCCTGCGTGATGGCGACCTCGTCCCCCGGCGCCAGCGGCTCGCAGTCGCCGCTCCACACCGCGCCCTCGCCGCGCGTTTCGAGCGTCAGCCCGAATCGCGTGATGCGCAGCGTCTCGTCGGTGTCGTTGAAGATGCGCAGGAAGACGCGCGCGAACGGCTGCCCCGCGTACGCGTGCAAGCGAAACACGAATCGCCCCAGGGCATCGTCGGCATCATCGCGCGCGACGAATCGCCCGGTCGCCTCAACCGTTGCGCGCACCGGCCCTCGCGCTTTCACCGCCACGCCGGCGACCTCGGGAACGTAACGCACATCGCCGCCTTCGCGCCGCGCGACGATCTCTCCGGTCAGCGGCCCGGCCACCCGCCGGCGCGATCCGGCGAACGCAATGCTGTCCATCAGGCGGCCGCGCTCGCCGCTCATTGCGATCGCAACCAAGCCGGTGTCAATGCGCACGCGGCCGGCCGACCGCCGCACCCGAACCACCTGCGCGGGCGTCGGCGCCGATCCTGCCTTCGATCCGAAGTGCACGCGCCACGGCTCCGCCGCGGCGCCTGCCGGCGCAATGAAATCGAGCAGCGCCCATCGCACGCTCCCATCGGCCCAGCGGTTCAACCTCGCGGCCTGCAGCGGCACGAGTCTCCCCGCCGGATCGCGCAGCGCGATGTGATCCAACTCCGTGACCCGCCCCGCCGGCAGCGGCACGCCGCAGGTCACCGGGAATCCCGTGGGCGGGATCGCGTCCGCCATTTCGAGCGTCAGCTTCGCCGGCCCGCGCCGCGCGGTGCCGAACGGCCGCAGCGGCCGGCGCTCCGCGTGGACCCGCTCGACCACGTCCTCCGACGGCCGCCGCTCGAAGCGAGCCAGCGCCTCGGCGCTCACCCGCCCCCGCAGCAGCGCCAGGTCGCCCCAATAGACGTGGGTCATGAACCGCGCGGGGTCGTCGGCCTTCTCGACGTGCGCCTCCGTGGAACCGATGTGGTGGAAGTCCTGCGGCAGCTTTGTCGCCGTCCCGACCTTGTCCAGCACGCGCAGCGCCAGGCGGAACGGCTCGCCCGGTTGGCAGTACGGCGTCAGGTCCACCTCGAAGCGCGTCTGCACCTGCGGCCCCTCCGCGTCCGCGACATCGCTCTCCCACACCACCTGCCCGTTTACCAGCACCTGCTTGAACCGGTGTCCCCCGAACCCCTCCCCGCCGAGCCAGTCGTCCGCCTTCGGCCGCCACTCGTCATTGACGTAATCATCGGCGCAGTAGAAGCGCACGCGATACGGCGGCTTCCAATCCGCGGGGATCATCGCCTCGCGCTCGATCATCCCGAAATCGCCGGCCCCCGCCGCCGCCCAGGGATGGGTGATGATGAACAGCGCGCGCCGGTCGGCGCGGCCTTCGTACTCGCCCTGGGCGGTGAAGGCCCACGAGCGCGCGTCCGTGACCTCCAGGGCCGCGATGTTGTTCGCCATGGATGTGCTCCCGGCGGCGCCCGCCGCGATGACCCAGGCCGCGCACGCCGCCGCTGCGATGAAAGATGTCCGGTGCAGAGTCGTGACCTCCGTGCTGCCCGTACTGCTTCGCCGCGCGGCGCTGCTCATCTTCTTGCGCGCCGCTCGTTGCGGTAGGATGCAGCCCGCTGCGAGCCGAAAAGACCGGGAAGCCCCGCGCGCCCTGGACCGGCGGGGCTTGCCGCGACGGGTTGTCCCGTCGCCCCTGCGCGATCCGGAAGAGGAGACGCCGTCATGCGAGTGCTCTACATTGACCTGGACTGCTGCCGCCCCGACCACCTGAGCTGCAACGGATACCCGCGCAGCACCAGCCCCAACCTCGACCGCATCGCGCAGCAAGGCGTGTCCTTCACTCGCTGCTACTGCGCCAACTCCCCGTGCGTCCCCTCGCGCGCCAGCCTGTTCTTCGGCCGCCACGGCTTCAACACCGGCGTCGTCGCCCACCACGGCCCCGGCGAGCTGTATCGCCATCACGATATCTACCGCTGCCACTGGCGCGACATGGAGCGCCCGATGCTCCCCATGCAGCTGTGGCAGCGCGGCATGAAAACCGTCAGCTTCAGTTGTTTCCACGACCGCCACAACGCCTGGTGGTTCACGGCGGGCTGGGAGCAGCTCCACACCTTCACGCGCAAGCGCGGCCAGGAGCGTGCCGACGAGGTCAACGCCGCCTTCCTGCCTTGGCTCCGCGCGCACGGCAGGGATGACAACTGGTTCGTCCATCTCCACTACTGGGACATCCACTCCTCGTACCGCCTGCCCGGCGACTGGCCGGAGAAGTTCCGCGGCCAGCCGGCGCCGGCGTGGCCGGATCAGGACACCATTGACGCCCATCAATCCTTCTATGGCCCGCGCTCCGCGGTTGACCTCTACACCGGCTACGAAGGCGGCCCCGGCAAGGGCCTGTCGCGCCCGGTGCCGTACATGCCCGACGCGATCCGCACGCGCGATGACTTCGCCCTGCTGGTTGACGGCTACGACGCGGCCATCGCATATGCGGACGACCACGTCGGCCAGGTGCTCGACCTGCTCGACGAGTTGGGCATCCTCGACGACACCGCCATCGTCGTCAGCGGCGACCACGGCGATTCCTTCGGCGAGCACGGCCAGTACATGGATCACGGCATCGCCAACGAGGCGGTGCACAACATCCCCATGATCGTGCGCTGGCCGGGGGTGACGGCCGAGCCCCGCCGCTGCGACCGCCTGATCTACGGCATGGACCTCGCGCCGACGTTGTGCGAGCTTCTCGGCCTGCCGGTGCCCTCGCGGTGGGACGGCCGCTCCTTCGCCGCCGCAGTGCGGGGTGAGCCGTTCGACGGCTGGCCGTACCAGGTCTGGGACCACGGCATCTACAC
>CP070648.1:584978-587931 GCA_020354555.1 Armatimonadota bacterium
CCTCTTCGAGAGCACCGAGGACGTCGGCGATGAATACGACTACTCGTACTCGCTAAACAGCGAAACCTTCACGACGGCCAGCGCTGCGGCCCGCATCGCGTTGATTGAGGCCGGGCCGGTGCGCGCCACCTTCCGCATCGAACTCGACTTTGTGCTTCCTGTCGGTGTAGAGACAGATCGCATGCGCCGCAGCGCCGAGCGGGTCGCCTGCCCGATTACGACATATGTCACGCTGGACGCGGGCTCGCGGCGTGTGGACTTCCGCACGGTGGTTGATAACCGCGCCAAGGATCATCGCCTGCGCGCGCTGTTCCCGACCGAGTTGGAGGCACCGCACTCGGATGCCGAGGCGCAGTTCTGCGTGGTTGACCGTCCGCTCGACGCCGAGTCGCAGCCGGGATGGTCGCAGCAGCCGGTGCCGACGCAGGTGCAGCATTCCTTCGTCGACGCTCATGACGCCGAGGTCGGCCTCACCGTTATCAATCAAGGCCTGCCGGAGTACGAGGTGCGTCGCGATGCCGAGGGCGCGACGATCTGCCTCACGCTGCTGCGCAGCGTGGGCTGGCTGTCGCGCGCCGATTACCCAACGCGGCCGTACAACGCAGGGCCGGAAGTGCCGGCGCCCGAGGCCCAGTGTCAGGGCGTGCATGAGTTCCGCTACGCGGCGCTGCCGCACGGCGGAACCTGGATGAGCGCGAGGGCGTGGATGCAGGCCCACAGCCACAATGCGCCGCCGCGCGTTGTTGTCACGACTCAGCACGAAGGTGACCACCCCGGCGAATTCGGCTTCTTCGCCATAGATAACCCGGATATCGCGCTCAGCGCGGTGAAGAAATCGGAGCGCGAGGATGCCCTCATCGTTCGCGTCTATAACACGACGAGCGATCCCGTCAAGGGCAAGCTGACACTCGGGCATCCGATGAGAAGCTGGCGCCCGGTGAATTTCAACGAGGAGCCGCTTCAGGGACGCAGCCGGCGGCGCTCCGCAGCGAGCGGGGTCCGGCTCTCGCTGCGCCCGTTCGAGGTCGCTACCGTGGCTCTTTATCCCTGATCCCGCGCGGCGCGCAGACCAGGTGCTCGATGTCCTCATTGCCCGCAAGGCTCAAGGCGCTCATATTCGATTTCGACGGCACGCTGGCAACCGGACGGTATGACTTCCAGGGCATACGCGAAGGCGTCTATGCGTTGGCCGGTGAATATAGTGTCGCCGCACCGGAGCTGGAGAGTCTGTATATTCTGGAGGCGGTCGAGCGAGCAGCAGAAATCATCGCGGCCGGACAGGGGGACGCACGATCCTTCCGTGACCGCGCAGCGCGCATCATCCTCGACGGTGAGCTGCGCGGAGCGCGCGACTCCCACCTGGTGCCGGGCGCGGCGGAGGCGATGAAGCGGTTGCGCGACGAGGGGTACCGGCTTGCGGTCGTGACGCGCAACTCCCGGACCGCTGTCGAGACTATTCCGGGCGCGACCTCGCTCGCCTGCGACGCGTTCCTGACGCGCGAGTCGGTGAGCCGCGTCAAGCCCGATCCCGAGCATGTCCGGGCGGCGCTCATCGCCGTCGGATGCGAAGCCGCGGAAGCTGCGATGGTGGGAGATCATCCGATGGACATCGCCGTCGGCAAGGCGGCAGGGACCGCGACCGTCGGCGTCCTCACCGGCGGCGGTACGCGAGAGACGCTTGGCGCAGCAGGCGCCGACGTGATCGTCGAATCCGTCGTGGATCTCGTCGCAATGCTGGTCGGCGCCGGGTGCGATACGTGAGACCTACTGATGGCATATCATGAATGGCTGGCCGCGCTGCTCGTCGCGTGCTCCCTGCACCGCACCGGAGCGCTGCCGAAGACGGTAACTTTCGACGAGGTCGCGCCGCACCTACTGCAGCGCGCGCCGATCCGCATCGGCGTCGCTCAATACGCGAAAGCGGTGAAGGCTTTGCCCACCGGGCGCGGCGTCGTCGTATTCGAGAAAGACGGAGAGCGTTCGTCGCTGCCGCTTCCCGCGGGGCGGCCGATCCTCGCGCGGCCGGACGGCGACCGCATCGTCATTGAGTCGCCGCAGGGAGAAGTGCGCTGCAGTAAAGCCACCGTGCGCGCTCCCGGCAAGTGCGTGCGCGTGTACTCGTGGGGCGCGCAAACGCGCAGCGGGGTGTACGGAGGCGAGGTTGAGATCGCGCTCGATCCTCACGGCTCGCTTTCAGCGATAAACGTCCTGCCATTGGAGAGCTACCTCGTTGGCGTCGTCGCCGCCGAAGTGCCCGTGTACTTCCATTCCGAGGCACTCAAGGCGCAAGCCATCATCGCGCGCACCTATGCGCTGTTCAACCTCGGCAAGCACGAGCGGCAGGGGTTCGACCTGTGCGACGGCGTGCACTGCCAGCAGTACCGCGGGCATGTCAACATCACGCGCGTGCGCGCCGCGGTTACGGAGACGAAGGGCTGCGTGCTGACGTACAACGGCTGCCTCGCCGAGACCGTGTACCACGCCGTGTGCGGCGGCTTCGTGGACGACCCGTATCGCGTATGGGACGGGTACTTGATGCCCTATCTACGGGCGACGGCGGACGCGCCGCGCGGTGCGAAGTCCATCTCGTCGGCAGAGCCGACCGAGCCGCAGGTGGTGCAGTTCCTGGCGGAGCAGTCGTCGTACTACTGCGCGCGGTCGCCGCGCTACCGGTGGCGGCGCACGTACGCTGCGGCCGAGATGCAGCGGCTGCTCGACGCGAACTTGCGAGTGCTCACCGGTGACGAAGAGCCACCCGGACGCCTGATTGAGATGAAGACCGATGGACGATCACCGGGCGGACGCGTGCAGACGCTCCACATTACCACCGACCGCGGCGAGTACGACGTCAAGCGCAATGACATTCGCTGGATCTTCGGCGATGGCAAGCCTGGCCCGAACGGCCTGCCGAGCACCCTGCTCTGCCTGCACACGAAGCGCGACGACACCGGGC
>CP070648.1:588031-619749 GCA_020354555.1 Armatimonadota bacterium
CATCGAGCCCGAGCCGCAGCTGTTGGGCGAACTGGTGGCTCGGCTCTACGAGCCGGTCAGCGCATGCAGTCGCCCGCTGCCCGCTGCTCGCGAGCTGCTGCGGGAGCTGAAGCGCGCCGGACTGCGCCTCGCCCTCATCTCGAACACACCGTGGGACGTTCCCGGGCACCTCGTGCAGCGCGACCTCGCGCGCTTCGGCCTCGACGAGTACTTAGACACGCGCGTGTTCTCCGACCGCGGGCATCGCAAGCCGCACCCCGAGTTGTTCCGCCGCGCGTTGGCGGCGCTCGGCACGTCGCCCGCCGACACGATCATGGTCGGCGACTCGCTGCCGGAGGATGTCGCGGGCGCGAAGACCGCGGGCATGCGCACGCTGTGGGTCGGGGCGGAACGTGAACTCGCGGTGCGAGACGGGTCTGACGTCACTCCGGACTACGTCGCGGAAGACCTGCCCGCGGCGGGCCGCATACTTCTCGGCCTTGTTGCGAAGTCCTAGGCGCGCGCCTGCGCGGCGCGTCGGTCAGACCTCGCCGCACTCCATGCCGAATGCCGCCGCGACCGCCGGATACGTGACCTTGCCGCCGCGCAAGTTGACGCCCCGTCGCAGGGCCTCGTTCCGCCGCAGCGCCTCGTCCAGCCCGTAATCCGCGAGGTCGAGAACATACGGCAGCGTGGCGTTGGTCAGGGCATGGGTTGCGGTGCGCGCCACCGCGGCGGGAATGTTGGGCACCGCGTAGTGAATCACGTCGTGGACGACGTACGTCGGGTCCGAGTGGCTCGTCGCCCGCGTCGTCTCGACGCAGCCCCCCTGATCCACGGAGACGTCAACGATGACCGAGCCGCGCTTCATCGCGCGCACCATATCCTCGGTCACCAGCCTGGGCGCACGCGCCCCGGGCAGGAGGACCGCGCCGACCAGCAGGTCGGCATAGCCGGCCGCCCGCGCGATGCTCAGCGGATTCGAGTACACGGTGATGACGTTGCCGTGCATGATGTCGTCGAGATAGCGCAGGCGCTCGTGGTCAATATCGAGGATGGTGACGTGCGCGCCGAGGCCGGTCGCGACCTTGGCCGCGTTGATGCCGACGACCCCGCAGCCGATGATGACGACCTCCGCCGGCGGCACCCCGGGGACGCCGCCGACGAGGATGCCGCGGCCCCCGAAGTCGGTCTCCAGGTAACGGGCGCCGATGTGCACCGCCATCTTCCCTGCCACTTCGCTCATCGGTATCAGCAAAGGCAGGGCGCCGGAGTCGGTCTGCACTGTTTCGTAGCCGACGGCGGTCACGCCGGAATCGAGCAGCGCACGCGTGAGGCTTTCCGACGACGCCAGATGGAGATAAGTGAACAGTACGAAGTCGGGGCGCAGCAGCGAATATTCCTCGGGCAGCGGCTCTTTGACCTTGAGCAGCAACTGTGCGCGGGCATAGGTCTCCCCGGCATCGGCGCCGATGCTCGCGCCGGCGGCTCGGTACTCATCGTCGCCGTAACCGCTGCCAGCGCCCGCGCCGCTCTCCACGAGCACCTCGTGCCCGTGGTCGTCCAGCGCGCTGACACCCGCCGGGGTGATCGCGACCCGGTTCTCGCCGTCCTTGATCTCTCGCGGGACACCGACAATCATGGCACGCCTCCGCGCGATGGTTCGGCGGCACCGACCACTTTCCTGCGTGCGAAGGTGCAGGAGGGGTGACAGCGGCGGTCGAAACTGGCCCCCACGGAGCGGGAGGGCTTCGCGTCATGTCAGGCCTCCAACAAGAGCTGATCAGCCGCCTGTCGGAGGCGGGTCAACTCGAATACCACGCGATCGTTCACTACAGTCGCTTCGCGCAGGAAATCGAGGATCCCGACCTCGCGCAGGAACTGCGCAATATCGGGCAGATGGAGGTGCGCCACTCGCACCAGCTCATGGGCATTATCATCGACCTCGGTGGGCTCCCCGAATGGGAGCTGCCTCCGCTGCCGTGGGCTGCCGGCCCGGAGGACGTCATCAGGTCGTCACTGGAAGGAGAGCGGCGCGCCATCGCCTCCTACGACCAGTGTCTGGCGATCGCACAAGACTCCGACCTGCGCCACAGCGTGGAACAGATCAAGCGAGACGAGCTGTACCATATCGAGCGCTTGGAACACCTGCTGGCGGGGCTGACGGAGGGACGCGCGGAAGGCGAGTAGGCGACGCCCCTCGCGCCGGAGGTGCGGCAAGGAACCGCGGAGATGCGCTGATGTGTGAGTTCTGCGTTAAGCATGGCGAGGGCAAGAAGTGGTACCTGCAAGCCCGCAACTACGGGCTCGACTTGGCGTCGGACCTGCGTCGGCGCCGATTCATCGGCGAGTTCTTCAACAGCTTTGACCGCAAATGGGGCGCGCAGCTGGAGCGCATGCGCCGGCTCGATCGCGCCCCGCGGGTCGTTCAGTCGCTGCGGCGAGGATGGATGACGCGCCGCATGAAGCGGCAGCACTTCGGGCAGGTGCTGCCGCTGGAGGACGTGCGCCAGGTGATGGAGATCGCCGGCTCCGTCGTGTGCACCCCATGCGCATGTCGCGGGTTGACGCGCGGCGACAAAGATGCGCGCTTCTGCTTCGGCGTCAGCATCAGTCCGAAGGCCGCGATCGCTTTCAGCGAGGTGGACGAGAGCTTCGCCGCGGGCCCTGAGACCCAGATGACCGAGCGCCTCGAACCCGCGCAGGCGCTCGACATGATGGCCGACTTCGAGAAGCGCGGCCTGGTGCATTCGGTGTGGACCTTCGTCACCCCGTTTATCGCCGGCATCTGCAATTGCGACCGCAGCGACTGCCTGGCCATGATCGCCGCGGTCGGCCACGACACCAGGTTCATGTTCAAGGCGGAGTACGTGGCGCAGGTGGATTGGGACCAGTGCGAGGGGTGCCGCGCGTGCATGCGGCAGTGCCAGTTCGGCGCGATCGGCTACAGCGCCGCCGCAAGCAAGTGCGTGATAGACCAGCAGCAATGCTGGGGCTGCGGGGTATGTCGCGCGGCCTGTGCCCGTGACGGCATATCGCTCATCCCGCGCAGCGATGTGCCGGCCCTGGGCTGGTGAGTCTGAGCAAATGAGCCGGGACGGCCGGCGCGGCCGCCGTCGCGCGGCTGTCGGCGGACGGCGCCGCCCGGTGACGGTGCGGACCGCCTGCGCCCCGGCGGCAGCGCAAGAGAACGGGTCCGACATTCGCCGCCGTTGAATCCACTCGATGAAGATTCTTGACCGCTACGTCGCGAGAGAACTCCTGGCGCCATTCGTCGTGGGTCTCGTTGGCTTCGAGCTGCTCATGCTCGGCAACGTGCTCTACCTCCATTGGCGCTTGATCCGCGACGCCGGCGCCGGTTGGCATATCGTCGCCAGGCTGCTGGTTTTGCGCGCGCCGGAAGTGGCGGTTTACGGCATCCCGTTCTCGATGCTGCTCGCGGCGTCGTGGGCGGTGACGAGACTCGCGCGAGACAGCGAGTTCACGGCCCTGCGCGCCGGCGGCGCGAGCGTGCGGCGCATACTCGTGCCCATCATCGCCACCGCAACGCTGGTGAGCGGCCTCGCGTACCTCAATGCCGAGCACGCCGTCCCGTGGGCGACCCACGCGGCTGAGAATATCGTGCGCCGCATGGTGCTCCGCCAACCGGCGCCCTTTTTCCGCCAGGACGTCTTCTTCCGCGTGCCGCCCAACTACTACGTGTACATCCATCGCCTGGAGCCCAAGACGAAGCGCTTCCACGATATCCTGGTCTACGAACTCACCGGGAGCGGTTATCCTCTGCTGACTGCGGCGCGGAGTGGAGACTGGCAGGGCGAGATCCTGTACCTCCACGACGGCGTCCGCCACAAGCTCCGCGCCGACGGCTCGTGGGAATACGAGGCGCGCTTCGGCCGCGCGACCATCAACCTGCATCAGGCGATGGCGGACTTCTGGACCGAGCAGAAGACCCCGCGCGAGATGACCGCCGAGGAACTCAGCCGCTACATCGGCGTGTTCGCGCAGAGCGGCGTGGATGTGCGGGGCCTGGAGCTGGAGTACCATTTCAAGTTCGCGCTGCCGCTCGCGCCGCTGGTATTCGCGCTGCTCGCCGCGCCCCTCGCGCTGCGCTTCGCGCGCGGCGGCGGGATGATGGGGCTGGCGGTCGCGTTCGTTCTGGCGTTCTTGTACCAGGTCCTGATGTCGTGGAGCAGGCTGCTCGGTGAATCCGGCACGCTCCCGCCGATGGTAGCCGCGTGGTCGCAAAACGTCATGTTCGGCGCCGCAGGCATCTTCTTCATCGTCAAGCAGGAATGAGGCGCGCGTGGGCATCATGAGCACGGGTTCTTGCACTGGCCGCCGCATGGCCGCGCTGCTGATGGTGATGCTCGTCGGCGCGGCCGGCGCGGGCTGGTCGCAGGATCAGCCCGCCGACTATATCGAGCTGCGGTCGGCCGATCACATCCGCTACGACGACGCGCGCCGCGTCGTCTATGCCCGCGGGAATGTTCGCTTCGGCTACGAGGACGTCGAAGTATCGGCCGACGAACTCACGGCCGACCTGCGGGCCGACACCGCCGTGCTCGCGGGCGGCGTCGTCCTGCGCACGCAGGGGGAGCAGTTCCGCGGCGACACCTTGCTGGTTCACCTCGACACTCGAGAATGGGAATTTACCGACGCGCGCAGCGCGATCTCCCCGCGCTACTTCGAGAGCGGGGTGCTGTCCCCGCTCTACGTCGGCGCGCGCGACGTGCGAGGCTTCAAGGACCGCCTCGCGGTCAAGGGCGCGGATTTCACGACCTGCGACCTGCCGCACCCCCACTACGAGATAACCGCCCGCAGCCTGCGCATCTGGCCCGGGCGCAAGCTCATCGCCGATCACGCCGGATTCTGGGTGCTCGGCGAGCGCATCTTCACTCTCCCGTGGTTTCTCGTCCCGCTTCGGGAGCCGGGGCGGCAGCCTCTCGTGCCTCTCGCCGGGCAGGACGCGTTCCAGGGTTATTACCTCAAGACGATCATCAACTACGTCCGCAGCGACGACTCCTACGGCTCCGGGCATCTCGACCTGATGAGCCGGCGCGGAGTCGGCACCGGCATCGAGCACACCGAGGTCCACCCCCGCGGCCGCAGCGATCTCTACCTCTACCAGGTCAACAACACCAATACCAACGCAACCGAGTGGACCGCGCGCGGCACGCATCAACAGGACCTCGGGGACGGCTTGAGCCTGCGCGCCAGCGCCGACGTCCGCAGCCAGAACTACTACTACGTCGCGGGCACCCGGGTGGCCAACTCTCAACTCGCCCTCAACCAGCAGCGCGGCGGCAGCCACTCATCCCTCGCCTTCGATTACAACAACACCAGCGGCTCTTTCGACTTCACGCGCTTCTCGACGTCGTTGCGCCACAACCAGCGCGGGCCGCGCTACGGCCTCTCGCTCGACTCGCGCTACGACAGCCAGACGACGTTCGCCGACGAGGCCGACGACCTCGAGCTGAACAACCGCGTCGAGGTCACCGACCGCCAGACGAGCATGGACGCGCGGCTCGTCGTCAGCAAGCGGTTCGATCTGGATGACGACGATTACACGGGCGACGATTTCTACCAGGTCGTTGATCGCCTGCCGGAGCTGCTGCTGGAAACCGATACCTATCGCCTGCGCGCGGCGCCGGGCGGCATCCCCGCGAGAATGACCCTCAGCGTGGGCAATTTCTCGGAGCGCCCGACCGACCTCGATGCCTACCGCGTCTATTACGATTACCGCGCTATTCCCGACACCATCCGCCTGGGCCCCGCGACGCGCGTCAACGCCACCGGCCGGTTCCAGCAGTACCTCTACGGCGACCGCGATCGCACCGCCCAATACGCCTACGGCGGCAACCTTCGCCTCGAGCAGGACCTCGGCGATGAGTGGCAGGCGCGGCTCGGGTACGTCCTGCTCGAACCCAAGGGATACACGCCATTCCGGTTCGATTACATCGGCAACTATCGGTCGGCGACGTTCGATTTGAACTACCGCCGCGGCACGCGCTACCGCGCGCGACTGCGCACCGGCTACGACGCTCGCTTCAGTCGCTGGCAAAACGTCATCGCGCGCGCGGAGCTGCCGCTCCATCGCAATCTGCAACTCGGCGTCTCCGCCGGCTACGACCCCAACCGCGGCATGCCCCGCGACCTGCTCACGCAACTGCGCTTCGGCGATTACCGGACGGCCTTGGAGGTCAGTGCGCTCTATCAGCCCGACTCGGGTAAGCTCTTGCGCGCCACCGGCTACCTCGACTGGGTCGCCAACCCCAAGTGGCGTGTGCAGCTTCTGTCGAGCTACGATGGCCTGCAGGACAAGTTCGTCTACGGCGAAGTGCTGGTCACCCGCGATATGCACTGCTGGGAGGCGATGGCGTATTACAGCCTGCAGCGCGACTTGTTCCGGCTGGATTTCCGCATCAAGGCCTTCGATTGGGGACGGCCTGATTTCGGTGTCGGGCGCTCGGGCCAGTACCTGGACACCAGCCTCGGGGAGTGGCACTAGCCTCGGTCATTCGTGGCAAGTCTGGGCTATGCGCATGGTGCGCGCTTCGACGGCGCTTGAGGTCAACCCGCCTCAGGCGCGCGCACGAGCGCCACGGATAGTCCCGAGCGGTGAGATGAGGCGGAGACGAGGATTGTGTCACACACCGCCGGCAGGTGTGAAGGATGCGGGTTAGCTGGGGAAAGGGGGCATCGCGCCGGCCCGCGCAGGCGCCCGAAGCGCCGTGTGCGCTTGCCGCGCCGATCCGAGGCCGATGCTAGGACACGGCCTCCGCTGTTGCCGAAGCCAACGTGACCTCTACCGGCTCTTCGCGGAACTCGCCTTTGCCGTTTTGCCATACCCACGAGCGCAAGGCGATGTTCCCGCCGTTGTGCCCACCGTTGCGGATCGACACAATCAGGTAGGAGTAGTACGGCCACGCCTTGACGGCGTCGTGCACCGATGGGTGCGGCGGGAAACCCGGATGGGAATGGTAGAAGCCGATGATCTGCTCTGCCGTGCCCTCGGTCTCGCGCGCGACCCGGTGGATCTCCGCCGGGTCAATCTCGTAGCGGTCGCGCCGGCCGTCGCGGCTCACGTTGGCGGCCGGATGCGCCACCGTGACCACGCGCACGTCCTCGCGGCGGCCGATGAGAATGCCGCAGCACTCGGCGGGGTATGCACGCTCGGCGTCGGCGATGATCTGCTGAAGAGTATCCTTACCTATGAGTACCATTCTCGTTCGCAGCGGTCTGCCGACTAATTCCCCATTACTTAGTATATTACCACCGGCGTGAAATTCAATCCTGTTTTGGCCGCCCCGAGCAAAAAAATCTCGCGAAAAACGTGCGCCGCAGCCTCGATTCCGGGCGCACCGGCGCCTCTACCGCAGGTGCGAGCGGGGCCTCGGCCTCTGAAAAGGGTCACCCGCGCTGGGCGCAGAACTACGCCTCAGCGCTTGGCGTTCTGCGGTCGTCACGCGCTCTCCGGCTCGGCGCGTTGGGTCACGGGATGGCGAACTGGGACACGATCGTTGACCCCGCAGCCTTCCTGGCTGCGGCTCTCCTGCTCCACGCGTGCGCGACCTCAGGGCGCACGCGCGCCCTGCCGCGCAGAGGCATCCCCACGCCCGTCGTGCCCGCCCGCGCTCTGGCGCGCCTCTACCGACGGGCGTGGAAACTCGCGTGGGCCCACCTGCGCGCGCCCGAGCTGGGCAGCGGCTTCGTCTCGGACTACATTGACCCCGGCTTCAACGGCGACCTGTTCCAGTGGGATCTGTGCTTCATCGCCCAGTATGCCAAGTACGGCCACCGAGTGTTCCCCACACCGGTTATGCTCTCCAACCTGTACGCGAAGCAGCAGCCCGACGGCTTCATCCCGCGGCAGATCGCCACGACCGGCGACCCCGTCAAGTTCGGCGACGCCCTCAACCCGCCGCTCTACTCCTGGGCGGAGTGGGACTCCTATCGCATCAGGGGTGACCGCACGCGCCTGGCGCAGGTGTTGCCGGTTCTGGCGCGCTTCCACCGGTGGATTGTCAACAACCGCCGCAACGCGGACGGCCTCTATCGCTTCGAGGATCCCCTCGGCAGCGGCATGGATGACCAGCCCCGCAGGGGCTCGGGCTGGATTGACCTGTCCTCCCAGATGGCCCTCGATGCGCGCTGCCTCGCGCTGATAGCCGGCGAATTGAGTCAGAATGAAACCGCGTCGGCATACGCGGCGGAGCATGCGCAGCTCGCCGACAGCATCAACCGCGTCCTGTGGAACGAGGACCGCCGCTGGTACGAGGACGCCGGCGGCGCTGACTTCAAATCCGTCGCCGGCTTCTGGCCATTGCTCGCGGGGGTCGCGCCGGAAGACCGAGCCGCCGCGGTGATCGGCCGTCTCACGGATCCCCACGAGTTCTGGCGCCCCACGCCGGTGCCGAGCGTCTCCGCCGACAGCGCCATCTACAACGCGCCCGACGGCGACTACTGGCGCGGTGCCGTGTGGCCCCCCACGAACTACATGATCGTGCGCGGCCTGCTCGAGGTCGGTCGGCCCGGCCTGGCGAAGACCATCGCGCTCGAATACCTGCGCTCCATGGTCACGCAGTTGGAGGCCCAGGGCACGTTGTTCGAGCACTGCTCGCCGGAGCGCGACTGCGGCGGCGGCGTGAAAGACATGGTCGGTTGGGCCGGAGTGGGACCGATCGCTCTGCTCATCGAGGCCGTCCTGGGGCTGCGCGCGGACGCGCCGACCAATACCCTCTCGTGGACGCCGCTGCTCAGGGCAAGGCATGGGATCGAGGATCTCACGTTCGGGCCGTGCACGGCCTCCATCGTCTGCGCGGCGCGCTCTCCGGACCGGGACTATGTCATTCGAGTGGAGACGGATCGGCCGTTCACGTTGCGCGTGGCGACCGATTTCGCCGAAGGCACGACGCGGCTCGGCGAGCGGTCGTTGGGGCCGCTCGATGACGGCGTCGCCTGCGTCGAGGTGCCCTCGGGGAGCACGGAATACCGTATCCGCGGCGAGCCCCGCCTCAACGGCACACCGCCCGCACAGCCCCGGGATCTCGTCGCGACGCGCAGTGAAAAGGGCACCGTCTTGCGCTGGCGGGCATGCGCCGACGAAGACCTCGCAGGATACGATGTGTACCGAACCGAAGACCACGGATGGCGTAAGATCAACAGTTCGCTCTGCGTGTGGTCAACCTGCACCGACGACCACCCGCCGGACTCACGCTGCTCGTACGCCGTCGCCGCCGTGGATACGGCGGACAATATCAGTCCGATGTCCGAGCCTGCCGAATTGGCGTGAAAAGGATGCGCGCCATCAGGAACTCGCTATGGGAATCGGCATAGACGTGATTCAGATCAGCCGCATCGAGGCCGCCTTGCACCGGCGCCCGCGCCTGGAACAGCGCTGCTTCAGCGAGCAGGAGCGCGAGTACTGTAACAGCCGGCGCCGCCCGGGGCAGCATTACGCCGCGCGCTTTGCCGCAAAGGAGGCGGTGGCGAAGGCTCTGCAGACATCCGTCCGCTGGCGCGAGATCGAGGTCATCGGCAGCGGCGGGCCGCCCCGGGTGCGCCTGTCGGGAGGCACCGCTGCCGCCGCCGCGGGCCGCGATGTCGCCATCTCGATGTCGCACAGCGGCGATGTCGCCGTCGCAGCGGTGATCGTGCAGGGGGTGGGGGAGTGAAGGTCGTCACCGCGGCTCAGATGCGTCAGATAGACCGCCGGGCGATCGAGGAGCGGGACATTCCCGGCCGCGTGCTCATGGAGAATGCGGGCAAGGCGGTCGCCGACCTGGTACGGCGCGCCGTCGCGGACCCGGGCATCGCGAGCGCCATCGTCTTCTGCGGCAGGGGCAACAACGGCGGCGACGGCTTCGTCGTCGCGCGGCACCTCGCGGAGTGGGGGATGTCCGTCCGCGTCGTTCTCGCGGCCCGCGCCGGCGAGGTCACGGGCGACGCAGCACATCACCTCGAGGCCGCGCGCAAGGCGGCGGTGCCAGTTGTGGAACTCGCGGAATCACTCTCCTCCTGGTGCGGGGCGAAGCCGCTCGCGGATGCTGCCGCGCAAGCCGACATCCTCGTAGACGCGCTTCTCGGCACGGGTGTTCGCGGCGAGGTGACCGGGATTATCGGCGAGCTTGTGGATCTCATCAACGATTCGCGCAAGCGCGGGCGCGGTCTCGTCGTCGCCGTGGACGTGCCATCCGGCATAGACTCCGACACCGGCGCGGTGTGCGGGCGGGCGGTCGAGGCGGATCACACCGTCACCATGGGCCTGCCGAAGCTCGGCGTGCTGGTCGGGGAGGGGATCGCGCACACGGGCGAGTTGACTGTCGCGGACATCGGCTTCCCGGTGGATGTCATCGCCGAGTCGCCTTGCGAGGCCGAGCTGATCGAGCGCGTGTGGGCCGATTCAGCGCTGCCCTCGCGGCGGCGCGATGCGCACAAAGGCGACTTCGGGCGCGTCGCGGTCATCGCCGGTTCGGTCGGCATGACCGGAGCCGCCGTGCTGTGCTCGACGGCCGCGCTGCGAATGGGCGCGGGGCTCGTGACCCTCGGCGCGCCGGCCTCCCTCAACGATATCCTCGAGGTCAAGCTCACCGAGGTAATGACCCGCCCGCTGCCTGAGACACCCGCGCGCACTCTGTCCTTCGCCGCGCGCGGCGACGCTCTCGCTTTCGCGCGTGAGGCTGACGTCGTCATCTTCGGACCGGGCGTCTCGCGCAATGAGGAAACAGTGAGGCTGATCCGTGACCTGGTGCCCGCAATCGAGCGCCCGCTTGTCCTCGACGCCGACGGCATCAATGCGCTCTCCGGCGATCCTTCGCCCCTGAGGCAGCGCCAGGCGCCCACGGTGTGTACGCCGCATCCCGGCGAGATGGGCAGGCTCCTGGGCGCTTCGGCGGAGGAGGTCCAGCGCGATCGGCCGGGCGTTGCGCGCCGGGCTGCTGCGGACTTGGGCTGCGTCATGCTCCTTAAGGGCGCGAAGAGCATCGTCGCCGACTCCGGCGGCGAGGTCCGCATCAGTCCCACCGGCAACCCGGGCATGGCATCCGGCGGTACCGGCGATGTGCTGGCGGGAATGATCGGCGGCCTCATGGCGCAAGGGCTCAATGCGTTCGACGCCGCGAGCGTCGGGGCATTCTTCCACGGCCTCGCCGGCGACCTCGCCGCGGAAGAGAAAACGGAACACTGCCTCATCGCCGGCGATCTGCTCGACTTCCTCACTGCGGCCTTGAAGGGGGGCAACCGGGCGCGTGGCCTTTAGCCCGCGCCTGTAGGATGGGCTTGCCCAAGCCCGCCGAGCAGATACACCGGGCGCGGGTCACCGCACCCGGAGACGCTGCGACCTCACCGCAGGCGCAGCAGCCGCAGCAGGCGCCCCCCGGCCTTTCTGGCCGCCCTGGCCACGGAGCCCCCGCGCGGCACCCCTGCCTGACGCAGCAGGTCGAGGATCCAAAGGTCGAGTTCTCGCATGACCTTCAACTCTTCATCGGTCGCGGGCAGCCGATCCCACCACTTCGGCTCGCCCACCGGCCCGGTCGATGACGCCTCTCCGCCACCCGTCGCGCGTGTGAGCGCGCTGCGGAGTTCGGCGGTGCTCTCGCGCGCAATACCCGCATCCGTTGCGGGCCCACACAGGTTCAGCAGACTCAATTCGAGGTCGAGCAGATGACACAGCAGCCGGCTCGCGGGCCGCGGCGCGGTGAACAGCCCTCGCAGCTCCTGCGCCTCGTCAGTTAGCGCGGGGCAGCGGGAACCTTGGGCCGGCTCCTGCTCGGTATCTTTCCGCTCCAGGTGCAGACAGGGCACGCCTCGATCCACTCGATAGCTGCGTCCGCACGGCGTGCAGCGGAGCGAATCCTCGGCCTGCTCCAAGGGCAGCAGGCACGCGGGGCAGGCGAGCATCTCGCGAAGCAACGGATCGAGCTGCTCGGGAATGTCGTGCGGCGCGTGGGCCGGAGCCACCTTGTGCGCCAGGATGGTATCGAGCAACGCCGGGTCGCCGCCCTGCGAGATGTCAATGGGCGGAGCATCGCCCTTCGCTTTGATCGCGACGATGCCGTAGTCCGCAGGGGTAGCCCGACTGGGGCGCGTCATCTCGCGAATGATGCGGCGCACCCGGTCCGCCCGCGGCTCGCGGCCTGCTTGCTCCAGCTCGGCGTAGCGCCGTGTCACCCTGGCCTGTCGCTCATGTGTCATCCCCTGGCCGAGAACCGTCGCGAAGTCCTGCGGCAGGAAGAAATTCAAGTCGGAATGTGGCGATTCCCGATCGGCGAGCAGCAGACGGATCTCCCGCTCGCGCGCCAGCGTGCACGCGTGTTCCGTCGCGAAGACCGCGTATCGCCGCGCGACCCGCGCCGCCTCGCACATCACGGCCACGGGATCCGCCACGTGCTCGAGCACCTCGCAGCACAGCACGACGTCGAAGCTCTCATCTCGATACGGCAGCCAATGCGCGTCGCTGGCGACAACGGGCAGGCCGAAGAACTCGCGCGCGCGAAGGTTCGCCTCGAGCGAGAGGTCGGAACTCACCACGCGAGCCCCGAAGACCCGGCGCGCCAGGCTGGCGTGGTAGCCCTCAGCACCACCCACGTCCAGCAGGGTCTCAAAGCGCATCTGCGCCAGGCGCCGGAATATGGCGTATGTGCGCGCGAGGCGCCGGGCCTGATTCACCTCGGACTGATCGCTGCCGACGCCGTATATCGGCTCGTGGGCGAAGTACCGGCCCTCGGACACGCCCATCCGGTATCGCTCATCGAGCCATTCCGCGTTCTCGCGCGTGCGTGGGTGCACTCCTAGCTTGGCCTTTCCGGCGGCGGAAATGGGGCTAGAATATCCATTTCCCCCTCGGCCCTTCTTCGCCCTGCGGCCGTGCTCGAAGAGGGTATCCGCGCCCCCCGAGGCGGCCGGCAGTTGGGCTTGTTCCCGCCGGGGCCACTCGCATCGGCCTGGCGCGCGCGCCTCAACACCGTCCTTGCCACCTCCCGCGCCTTTGTGGTAAGATGTTCGCGCGAGGGAGAATTGGGACGATGGGAACGGCACTACAGGTTCTTCAGATGATAGCCGCAGTCGCCATCATCACCGCGATCCTGCTCCAGACCACCAAGAGCGAGCAATCCAGCGGTAGCAGCGGCATGGGCTGGGGCGTAATCGGCGGCAAGAGCACCTCCAGCATCCGCACCCGCTGGGGCGTCGAGGAGCACCTCAACCGCATCACCATGTGGGTGGCGATTGCCTTCCTGGCGCTCTCCCTACTGGCTTCCGTTTGGAGCATGCACGGCTGGTAGGACGCGCCGGCGGGCTACTAGGACACCTCGCATCACTCGCATCCCAGAGCAATACCGTGCGGCCGTGGCGGAATGGCAGACGCGCTAGGTTGAGGGCCTAGTGGGGGAGTACCCCGTGCTGGTTCAAATCCAGTCGGCCGCACCACAGGCCCGCGAGCGGCTCGGCAGACGCTGTCCGGGCCGCTTCGACGTTGCGGGCGGGCGGGCAGTCCCGTGCCGGGGGTTGTCCGAGCAGTGCCGTGGGTGCTATAATACCGTCAACCGGGACTGCTCGTACTACGCCTAAGAAGCGTGTGTCCCACGCGCGATGCGTGCGCGCTCACTGTGCAGGAGACGATTGCCGGGCGAGGCTTCCTCGCGATCCTTTCCTGCCCCGTCACGGGGCTGCACAGACCATAGGAAGGGGGTAAGCCGCTTTGCGTGCTTACGAGTTGATCTACATTCTCGACCCCGCTCTCAACGAAGAAGAGCTGAACGAAGCCGTCCAGCGCTTCACCCAAGTCGCGAAAGACCAGGGCGCCGAAGTTGACGAGCCCGAGCGATGGCCGAAACGGCGGCTCGCCTACCGCATCAAGGGGAAGGGCGAAGGATGCTACGTCGTCACGAAGATGCGTGCGGAGCCGCCGATGATGGCGGAGTTGGCGCGAGTTCTCAAGCTGGCCGAACCGGTGCTGCGGCACATGGTCGTGGCCCCGGATGAGAAGGAGCGGCCGGCGCAAGGAGCGGCGGAGAGTGTTCAATAAGGTCATCCTCGTCGGACGGCTGTGTAACGACCCCGAGCTCAGGTACACCCCAAGCGGCATCGCAGTGGCCAATTTCAGGCTCGCCGTTGACCGGCAGTTCACCAATGCGCAGGGTGAGCGCGAGACCGACTTCATTGACATCGTCGCATGGCGCCAGGATGCCGAGTTCTCGGCCAATTACTTGGGCAAGGGACGGCTTGTCCTGATTGACGGCAGAATGCAGGTCCGCAATTGGACGACCCAGGACGGGCAGCGTCGGCGCAGCGTCGAGGTTGTCGCCGACCGCGTGCGCGGGCTCGATCGGCCGCGCGAAGGGCAGGCCGAGGCTGCCGAGGGCGACACCCACGAGACCGAGGCGGCGCTTCCGGACGCCGCCGAAGGGCTACCCGATCCGTTCGCGGATCAGTAGCCGAGCGGAGTTGGGCGGTTCTTCGATTTGCGCGAATTGGTGTTTCCAGCGACGGCATGCATAGCTGTGGAGTTTCGGGGATGGACCGCGCGGCGTACAGCGCCGCTCCGTGTACGCATCACCCGAGATTCCTGCGGACCGGGGTTGCCGAGCAGGTTCGCCCGGCTTGGCTTCCGCCGCTAACACAAGACCCCATTGGGAGGACTCATGAGCGACTCATATAGGTCCGGTAGATCGGGAGGCAGGCCGCGCCGGCCGCGCCGCCGCGTCTGCCAGTTCTGCGTGGACAAGATAGAGCACATTGACTACAAGAACATAGACATCCTGCGCAGGTTCATTTCAGAGCGCGGCAAGATAATGCCGCGGCGCGGCAGCGGCACCTGCGCGCATCACCAACGCGCTGTCGCCCGCGCCATCAAGCGCGCACGCGAGATCGCGCTCGTACCGTTCGTTTCGGAGTAAACCGCCGCGCGGGGCGTCGTCCGGGCGCAACAGAAGTCGGCCTGCCGGTGTACCTCCACGTCGGCCGGCTTTGCCGCACTGATGCGCTGCAGGCGCATCTTGGCGCGGCGCGCCGCATGGCAGTGCCATCTGCGAAAAAAGAGGCCGAAGTTCATGCCCGATAACCCTTTGGAGTGCGATACGCCGACGGCATCCCTCGACGATCCGGCGATCTACGGAGCCCTCGATTCCCATGACATGTTGGCAACGGTCGAGGACTTCCCGGATCAATGCCGCACCGGCCTCGCGCTCGGGGATGAACTGAACCTGCCCGACGCTTACCGCACCGAGTACAGCGCAATCGTCGGCCTCGGCATGGGCGGCTCCGCGATTGGAAGCGATCTCCTCGCTGACATCTACGCCGAGGAGATTGGCGTGCCGGCACTGACCGTCAGGGACTACGCGCTCCCTGCCTGGGTCGGCAAGGGCACGCTCGTCTTCGCCATTTCCCACTCCGGCGATACCGAGGAGACGCTCCACGCCTTCGAAGCGGCGCGGCAACGAGGGGCGAAGGTTATCGCGATCACCAAGGGCGGTGAACTCGCACGGATCTGCGCGGCCCATGGCGTGCCTCACGTGATCGTCCCGGGCGGACGTCCGCCGCGTGCCTCGACGGGATACCTGCTCATGCCCGCGGTCGCCATTCTCGAGCGCCTCCGTCTCATCGGCGATCAAACCGCAGCGCGCCGCGAGTGCATCGAGATCCTCGACGCGCAGGCGGCGGAGTACGGTCGGCACGCGCCCGCCGACGCCAACCGCGCGAAGCAACTCGCCGATCTGCTCCATGGCAGGCTGCCGGTCATCTACGCTGCGACGCCGGCGCTGGGAAGCGCGGCTTATCGCTGGCGCACGCAGTGCAACGAGAATGCAAAAGTGCTCGCTCTGTCCAACGAGCTGCCGGAGCTGGATCACAACGAGATCGTCGGCTGGGAACTCGGACGCGGGCTGGCCGGTGATCTGCGCGTCGTCGTGCTTATGGATCCAGGCATCTCCGACCGCATGCGGATGCGCGTCGAGATCACGTGCGAAATACTCGCCCCCGACGTTGACGTCCATTTCGAGACGGCGCGCGGCCAGTCCGCCCTCGCGCGCGTCCTCAGTGCCGTCAACCTCGGCGATTTCGTCAGCGTGTACCTCGCCTTTCTCAACGGCGTGGATCCCCACGGCATCCGGGCCATAGACGAACTCAAAGAGCGGTTGGCGGCCAAAGACTAGCAGCGGACATTTGCGTGCCCGCCGGCGCCGCAGCCCGCCTTATGGGAGATAGCATGACAGAGGAGCTGCGCCGGAGCTTCGTCAATCCCCCGACCGATTTCCGCCCGCTGCAAATCATCCACGGCTTCGATTCCCTCGGTCAAGATGCGGACCGCATCGGCAGCGGGCTCGACGCTTTGGCCGCTGTGGGCTGCGGCGGCGTCGTCGCGAACGTCGCCTGGCCGGGTTATCTGCGCGACGAAGACCGGTGGCACACATTCCTCCTCGGCGCCGAGGCCGCGCGTCGTCGCGGCCTAGCGCTGTGGCTCTACGACGAAGAGGGCTATCCCAGCGGCGCCGCGGGCGACATCGTCCTCGATGGTCACCCCGAACTCGAGGCGCGAGGGCTCATAGGCGCCACCGCCGAAGTCGCGCCCGGCGAGACAGCGCGCGTCGCGTTGCCGGATGGCGCCGAGGCGTGGGTCTGCGCCGTCGCGCTGCTGCCGGCAGAGAAGGGCATCGCCGAGCGCGTTATCCTGAATGTCACCGGATCCGCGCCCATCGAGTGGCGAGCGCCCGATGCATCAACGCCGTGGGCGCTTTACTGCTTTGCCTCGCGCGTGATGTTCGAAGGAACGCACGCGACGACCAACGTCTTCGCCAAGCGCCGCTACGTCAACCTCCTCGACCCTCGCGTCGGCCGGCGCTTTGTGGAAGTGACCCACAAGGAGTACGCCCGTCGAATGAGCCCGGAGGCGCTTGCTCACGTGGCAGCTACCTTCACCGACGAGCCGTCGCTCATCGTGGCGTATCACGACACCGTGGAGTCGTGGCGGCCGGGGGCGCTGCCGTGGTGCTCGGAGCTGCCGCGCGAGTTCGCGGATCGCGCGGGCTACGCGCTCGAAGCGCGGCTGCCCGAACTGTTCCTCGACATCGGCGATGACTATGAGTCGGTGCGGGTCGCGTTCTACCGCGTGGTATCGGAACTGATCGCGGAGAACTTCTTCGCGCCGATTCAGGAGTGGTGCCGCGCCAACGGGATTGCGTCGAGCGGCCATCTGCTGTGCGAGGAGCGGCTGAGCTGGCACGTGTGGTTCGAGGGCGATTTGTTCCGCTGCCTGCGCCGCATGGATTGGCCGGGGATAGACGTGCTCAGCTCCGCTCCCGAAGATCTGCTCGCTGGGGATGGCTTCCTGACGCCGAAGTTCGTCAGCTCCGCCGCCCACATCTGCGACCGGCCGATCGTCATGAGCGAGACCTCGGACTTCGTTCAACGCATGGGCGGGGGTGCCGCGTCGCTCGCGCAGATGGCGGGCACCGCCGGGCTGCAGTACGCGCTCGGGGTCAACCTGATTACCTCGTACTACCCGTGGCGCAGTTACGGCCCAGACGATGCCGCGGACTGGCTGAAGGGCGCGCCGGCGCCGGGAAGCAACGCCTACCGCGCGTACTGCGATTATGTCGGGCGGTTGGGTGTGATGCTGCGCGGCGGGCGCCACGCGTGTCCGGTGGCCGTGTACTACCCGGTGCACGCGATGCAAGCCTTGTTTCGGCCCTCCACCCGCCCATACCATCAACCCGATGCCCACGGCGCCGAGGTCGCGGCGCTGGACGCATTGGTGCGCGACTTGGCACGCGGGCTGCTGCACAGGCAGTTGGATTTCGACTTCGTGGACGACGAGGCGCTCGCTGCGGCCGATATTCGCGATGGCTCGCTGCGCATCGCGGACGAGTCTTACCGCTTGCTTATCCTCCCGGGGGCACGGGTGATGGAACGCGACGCGCTGACGACGGCAGTGCGCTTTGCGCAAGCCGGCGGCGCCGTCGTGTGCGTGGGGACTCTTCCCGAGAAAGCGGCGCGGTGGCCGGACGCGGACGCGGCAGCGAAGTTGGGCGACGACCTGCGCGGCGCGGGCGTTGAGGCGTTATCGCTCGAGGATGCTCTTGCGCAAGCCGCGGACAGGGTAGGTGCGGAGGTGATGCTGGAGCCGCAGTCGCCGCAGGTGCTCGTGCTGCACCGGGTGCGGGATGACGGGCTGCATGTCTACTTCCTGACCAACACGTCGGGCGACGCGCTTGACCTGACCGCGCGCTTCGCGACGGTGACCGCCGGCGACGCATGGCTATACCGACCGCGCACCGGCGCAATCGAGCCCTGCATGCCGTCTGCGGCAGATGGGTTTGCTCTCACCCTCGATCCCTACGAGGGCGCCTTCATCGTCTCGGCCTGACGCCCTGCTCGCCGGCGGAGCACCGAATCGCCGGCCGCCGGGCGTTTTCCAGCGTCAAAGCGTCGTCAGACCTTGGCAACCGCTCCCTTTATCGTCAACTGGAGGTCCATCCCCATGGACATGGAGCCCTGGTCCGGCATATTCATCGTGCTCTGCATGCTCATCTGCTGGTTCAACTGAAAGTCGAACCGTATCATATAGCCGCGGGTCGCATCGAACTGCATGTTCCCGGCGAGCTGTTGATCCATGCTCATCGTCCCCGCCATATCGGGTATGCCCTGCATACCCGACTCCGGCATCGCCTGGCTCAGGTCGAGATTCTGCAGCCCGGTCACCGACTCGACTCGGATATTCGCGATCTGGCGATCGCCCGACCAGGTCTCGACGCCGTTGAGCGCCATCTTGACGGCGTAACTGACCGGCACGTTCATGCCGGGGATGTTCTCGGTTTTCGTGTCGCTCCAGATCTGCCCGACAGTGAGCGGCTCCTCCGGCAGCAGGAGCTGCTCCTTCATCATGTCTTCGAGGGACAGGCCCGGCATCATCGCCATCATCTCCGTCAGGCCGGGAATCACCAGGTCGAGCACCTCCCCGCGCGGGCCGATCTTGATCTCGATCGGCTCCTGGAGCAGCGGAATCTTCATCTCCCCGGGCACCATCGGGATCTTGCCTCCTTCGACGGGCTCTCCGTTCTGCGTCACCGTGTACTTGCCACCTTTGATGGCGATCGCGAACTGCTGCCCCATGAAATCCACGTCCATTGACAGGCTCTCGGCGGTCACGCGCAGGCGCGCCGCTCCCGCGTCGTCCACGCGCAGAACCTTCGCCACCGCTTCGCCCTGCAGTTTCATCTGCACTGGTATCTGACCCGGCATTGCCCCGGCTTCGGGAGGCATCGGCAGATCCATGCGCACCAGTCCCGTTGCGTCGGCAAAGAGGCGGTAGCGCATGACGTCGCCCGGCTGGAACTTGAACCTGAGGAGCACCGATTCGTCTTGCGCGTAAGCCGCCAGCGCCGCGGTCAGGGCAACCAGCGCTGCGAGCACGAGTACGGTCAGTCGCCTGTTCATTGTCACTTCCCTTCCGGGAGCACGCGCTCCCGTGCGGATTCGACCATCCTGGATGCTATTCCACAAATGTGTCGCCGCTCCTTCGCCGGCTCAGTCCTGACGCTACGGCGAGTCCTTCGCCTCGCGATGCCCCCCGGCGGCGCTCGGCGCGGCCTCAGTCACATCGCTCCCGGTGGGCGCTTCGGCATGCGTGCGAAAAGATTTTGCGCAGGACTATTGACAGCGCCTCCGTTGTGCGCTATAAGACGTATGCACATGAAGCTCGGACGATCCACGACGGGCTCCCGCCGGCGGTGCGGGCCGTTACCGTCGTGGATGATCGGGTGCTCGCGCGAGGCGGACGACAAGCCGGTTGGCCGGATGCGTTTCGCGTGTGAGAAATGCGAGTTCGCCAGTGAGGAGGTGAGCGCAATGGCTTGTGCGAAGAGCGGTGGCGCGAAGAAGTGCGCCAAGTCCGCCAAGAAGGCGGCCAAGAAGAAGAAGTAATCGAGCGGATGTCTTGAAGTGCGAGACCGGAGGCGCGCAAGGGCCTCCGGTCTCGTCGTTGTACCCCGGCCTGCATTGCCCATCGCCGCAGGTCGGCGATATCCTCTTCCCGTGCGCCGCACTCGCTGCTCGGGGGTTATTCATGACGCTTGCGCGCCCGCCGTGCCTGTGCGCCGCTGGCGGACGCGGATCAGCCCCCGGGAGGCGGGTAAGCCTCAGGCGCGACCGAAGCAGGCGTTTCACGAGAGATCAACCGGTGATGGGTAATCGGGGCTGTGGTGGATCGCGCCGCCGCAGCGGCCGCAATCACGCGGTCATCAGCCGCTGCACCGCGCCCAGGAACTGGTCCTGCGTGAAGGGCTTGGTGATGTAATCGTCGGCCCCCGCCAGCAGCCCCGCGCGGATCATGCGCTCGTCGCGGCGAGCGGTCACCATGAGGATCTTCGTCTGCCGCGTCTCGAGAGTGCGTTTGATGGTGTCGCACAGGCTGACGCCGTCCATGTCCGGCATCAGGACGTCGAGGAGCACGATGTCGGGCTGGTTGGCCTCGATGATACGCAGCGCCTGCTGTCCCCCGATTGCCTCGCTGATGTGGCACGGCTCGGCGAGCGATTGCAACATCGTGCGCATCAGCACGCGGCTGGCGCGATCGTCATCCACGATCAGGATCTTCTTCACCGCCCGCTCGTCTGACATCGCTTGCCTCGGTACCGTCGGGCGACTGCGAAACGGCCGGAATCCGCCGCGGAATGAGAATAGCACCTGCTCAAGCGGGTGTCAAGGGCGCTGCTCGCACGTCGGATCTCGCCCGTGCGGGATTGACCGCACCCCCGCCCCGGCGCGTCCCACAGACGCTTGCTCCGCGCCGGGTCGGGTGACCCGGGCGTCGGATTGCGCGCGATGACGCCCGCTCTAGAGTATCGCCTCCAGGCCGTAGGTCAGGCCTTCGAGCAAGAGGATCGTGCGGATCGCCAGCAGCACCCCCGGCACGAATGAGTCGCGGCTGATGGAATCGTGGCGGATCGTCAAGGTCTGACCCAGCCCGCCGAAGATGACCTCCTGGTGCGCCACCAACCCGGGCAGGCGTACCGAGTGAATGCGAATCGTCCCCGCGGATTGTCCGCGCGGATCACGCTCATCCCGCTTCTCCGGCTCGCCCGCGAGCATGCTCCCTTCGACGTGGCGCATCATCTCCGCCGTCTTCAACGCGGTGCCCGACGGCGCGTCGAGCTTCTGGTCGTGATGCAGCTCGATGATCTCCGCAGATGCCAAGTGCTTCGCCGCCTGCGCGGCGAATTGCATCATCAGCACCGCCCCGATCGCGAAGTTCGGCGCCACCAGCGCCGGCGTCTGATACTCCCGGCACAGCGCTCCGATGTCGGCGAGGTCGGTCGGCGCCAACCCCGTCGTGCCGACGACGCACGCCACCCGCTTCTTGAGGGCGATGCGCACGTTGTCCTTGACCGCCGCCGGGGTGGTGAAGTCAACCATCACCTGCGGCTTGGCGGAGTCAATCGCCGCCGCCAGATCGTCGCGTATCGCCACGCCCAGCGGCGCGACGCCGGCGATCGTGCCGGCGTCCTGCTCCACGCGCTTGCGATCCACTGCCGCGACGACGGAAAGGTCCGGCTCCCCGGCGATGCCGCGCACGATGTTGCGCCCGACCTTGCCGCAGGCGCCGGTGACGATGATCGTAATAGGCGTGGCCGACATGTCCTTCCTCCTGCCTCAGCGCGCTCGCGGTGAACGCCCGGGCCGTCCACCGTCACCCGCCCCGCCGAATCGAGACGGCCCGCCTCGGGCGGGTAAGCCTCTCGTTTCAAGGGCGAGGCGTTGTGGGCGCGACCGAAGGCAAACGGTCACACCCCAGTAGCGAATGGTCGAAGCCCTGGAGTGTCTCCTGTTACGAGCGAGGGGCCGAGGGTTCCTGCTGCGGCTGCGGGGTTTCGAGGCCCAGGTTGGCGTGGGAGTAGCGTCGAGGAGTAGCTGGCTTGCGCACGACCGGCGGGATCTGCCCTTATTCGCCGTGCGGGCCGACCGCTGCGAGGTGGAGAGGCCGCGCGCCCAGGACGCGCCGTGCTGCGTCGGTCGCTCGCCCGGTGGTTACGGCCTCAAATCTGGCGATGGCCTCCGCGACCGGGATGACGCGCCCGAAGTGTAGGATGCACGTGCCGATGCGCCGCATGCGGTACCCGGTGTTCTCGAGAGCCAGGGCCATCCCTCCCTTGATCTGCTCGCGCGCGCGGTCAAGTTCCGCTTGCGAAACCCCCTCCTCGCACGTGCGCTCCACTTGCTCGCGCACGAGGTCGCGCACCATCGGCCAGCGTTCCGGCGTCGCCCCGCCGGTGACGACGAGAAGCCCGGCGCAGCGATAGCTCGCGAGGTAGCTGCCGATGTTGTATACCAGGCCGCGCTTCTCGCGGATCTCCTGGAACAGGCGGCTGCTCATGCCGCCGCCGAGGACGCACTCCGCCAGCGCGAGGGCGTGCCAGTCGTCATCGGTCATCGCCAGGCCTTCGCAGCCGATGCAGAAGTGCACTTGCTCCGTAGGACGGGTCAGATAGACCTCGCCGGAGTTCGCCCGCGGCGAGGCATCGAGTGGGGGAGGGGAGCCGCCGCTGAGGGAGCCGAGATAGCGGCGCGCCAGCTCGAATGCGGCATCGGGCGCGAGGCTGCCCGCGACAACGAAAGTGATCCCGCCCGGCCCGTAGTTGTCGCGGAAGAACTGGACGACCGCGTCGCGCGCGAGCGCGCGCACTACCTCCTCGCGGCCGATGACCGACTGCCCCAGCGGATGGTCCGGCCAGATCGTTTCCGCAAACAGATCGTGCACGCGATCGTCGGGGGTGTCGTCGGCTTTCTTGATCTCCTCGATGAGGACTTGCTTCTCTCGCTGATACTCCGCGTCATCGAACAGGGACTCGCCGAGCATGTCGGCGATGATGTCCACGGCCAGCTCCGCGTGGTCGGTGACTACCTGCGCGTAAACGCAGGTGTACTCGTGCTCGGTGTAGGCGTTGAGCACGCCGCCGACTCCGTCTATGACGTGCGCGATCTGCTCCGCGCTGCGGCGCGCCGTGCCCTTGAACAACATGTGCTCGATGCAGTGGCTGAGGCCGTGCCGCGAGGCCCCCTCGTACGCGGCGCCGGTGCGGATGTACACGCCGAGCGCCGTCGAACGCACCCATGGGATGTGTTCCGCGACGACGCGCACGCCGTTGTCCAGCACGTGCTCCGCTATCCGCTCGTCACCCTGCATGCGCTTCTGCCAGTGGGATACCGGTACCGCCGGACAGATCCAAGCCGGGCGGACGGTGCTTGTCAGACCCGTTTCCGGAGGAGTCTCACCCGAGACTCCTCCGTGATCGGGAGCTGCTTCAAGGCGCGCCGGCCGGCGGGTCACCGCCGCCGACGGCGCCGATCGTCGCTCGGGCGACGCCGATCGTCACTCGGGCGGCGCTCTTCCGTCTCCTCGCCGCCGGGGAGCAGGCCTTTGCGCGTGAGCCGCACTTTGCCCTGCGGGTCAATGTCTATGACCTTGACCATCACCTCGTCGCCGACGTTGACGACGTCCTCGACGCGCTCCACACGCTCGCGGGCGAGCTGGGAAATGTGAATCAGCCCGTCGCGCCCCGGGAGCAGTTCGACGAACGCGCCGAAGTAGGTGACCCGGACCACCTTGCCGACGTAGGTTTCGCCGATGGTGATATCGCGCGTGAGGTCTTCGATGGTCTTGAGCGCGCCGTTGCCGCCGCCGGCGTCGGTGGCGGCGATGAACACGCGGCCGTCCTGCTCGATGTCAACCTTGACGCCGAAGTCGGCCTCGATCTTCTTGATGATCTTGCCGCCCGGCCCGATGATATCGCCGATCTTGTCGGGATGCACCTCGATGACGAAGATGCGCGGCGCGTGCGGCGCCAGCTCGGGCCGCGGCGCGGCGAGGGTCGTCGCCATGTGATCGAGAATCTGCAGCCGCGCGCGGCGTCCCTGCTCCATCGCGCCATGCAGCACGTCGCGTGACAGCCCGCCGCGCTTGACGTCCATCTGCACCGCCGTGACGCCGTCCCGCGTGCCGGCGATCTTGAAGTCCATGTCGCCGTTGAAGTCCTCGACGCCCTGAATGTCCGTCAGCAGGACGTAGCGGCTGTCGTCGCTGACCATGCCGATGGAGATCCCGGCGACCGGCGCAACGATGGGCACTCCCGCGTCCATCAGACCAAGCGTCGTGGCGCACGCGCTGGCCATGGAGCTTGACCCGTTGCTTTCCAGCACCTCGGAAACCACGCGGATGGTATACGGGAACTCGTCCTCCGGCGGCAGCACGGCTCCGATCGCCCGCTCGACCAGGTTGCCGTGCCCGACGTCGCGCCGGCTCGGCCCGCGCAGCGGCCGGGTCTCGCCGACGCTGTACGGCGGGAAGTTGTAGTGATGCATGAAACGCTTGGTGCGCTCCTCGGGCAGGGCGTCCACGATCTGCTCTTCGCCGGTGCCGCCGAGCGTGACGATGGACAGCACCTGCGTCTGCCCGCGGGTGAACAGTCCTGAGCCGTGCGCGCGCGGGAGCAGCCCGACGTGCGACTCCAGCGGCCGCAGCTCGTCCGGGCGGCGCCCGTCCGGCCGCCGGCCCTCGTCGAGGATCAGCCGCCGCAGCTCCTGCTTGATCACCTGGTCGACCTGCTCGGCGATCTCGCTGTAACGCTCCGGGAACTGCTCCAGGACGCCCCCGATGACCGCCATCGAGGCGTCCTGCATCGCCCGCTCGCGGCCCTTCTTGTCCGGCGACTGCACCGCGTCGCGAAGCTGGGCGGCGTACGGGGCAAGTGCCTGCACGATGTCGCCGTTATCCGGCACCGGTATCTCGCGCTTTGGCGGGCTGTCCATCTGCGCGCGCAGGCGCTCCTGCGCCTCGATGATCTCGAGCGTCGCGTCACGCCCGCGCTCGATGGCGGCGGCGATGACGTCCTCCGGGACTTGCTGCGCCGCGCCCTCGACCATGATGACGCCCTCGCGCGTGCCCGCGATCACCAGTTCGAGATCGCTCATGTCGCGCTGCTCGTAGGTCGGGTTGAGCAGCAACTCGCCGTCCACGCGCGCGACGCGCACCGAGCCAACCGGGCCGTCGAATGGAATGTCCGAGATGGTGAGCGCCGCCGACGCCCCGACCATGCCCAGGATGTCCGGGATGTTGTCGAGATCGGCGGACAGCACGGTGACGATGACCTGCACTTCATTGCGCACGTGCTTGGGGAACAGCGGTCGCAGAGGGCGGTCAATGCGGCGGGCGGTGACGATCGCCTGCTCGCTCGGGCGGCCTTCGCGCTTGATGAAGCGGCTGCCGGGGATGCGGCCCGCGGCGTAGAGTTTCTCTTCGTAATCGCAGGTCAGCGGGAAGAAGCTGATGCCTTCGCGGGGTTGTTCGGATGCTGCAACAGTAGCGAGGACGATGCTGTCGCCCTGACGCACGACGACTGCGCCGTTCGCTTGCCGGGCGAGGCTGCCGGCCTCAAGCGACAGTTCCCTGCCGCCGGGCGCGGCGTTCACGATAGCCATTATGTCGGCTCCTATGAGCGCGAGCCGACGGTATCCCGTAATCCGAGCTTGCCGATCAGCGAGCGGTAGCGCTCGACGTCACGGTTGCGAAGATAGGTGAGGAGACGCCGTCGCCGACCGATCAAGGAAAACAGTCCGCGGCGCGAATGGTGATCCTTGCGGTTATCGCGCAGATGGTCGGTGAGCTGGTTGATGCGCTCGGTCAGCAGCGCCACTTGCACTTCAGCCGACCCCGTGTCCGAATCGTGCTGTCGGTGCTCGGACAGGATCTGCGACTTGCGTTGCGTCGGTATCGGCATCTCCTGCTCTCTACCTCCTGTGCCTCGGATTGACTGGATAGCTCGTCAACACGCGCTTTCCTTAGTCAAAGGCGCCGAGCATCCAGCATCTTCGCACAGGCGGCCAGTAATCAGATGTCAGAAGTCAAGGGTCGCTTGCACCGACACCCCTTGACTTCTGACTACTGGTACTGGCCGGCCACCGCAGCTTGAAAGCCCGGCGCCCTTGCAAACGAATAGTAACACATATCGCGCCGCGTGTAAATACACATCGGCGCGTTATCGCGACACTCGGTCCGCACACTCGCTCCGCCCGTCGCCGCCGCCGAGCCGATTGTCCTCGCATACGGTCCCGGATTACTCGCTCAGCAGCTTGTGCGCCTCCCGCAGGCGCTCTGGGATGTCGAGGTCGAAGGGACAGCGCTCCACGCACTCCAGGCACTCCGCGCACGCCGCTGCGGTGACCGCCAGGCGCCCGTAGTGCGCGCGGCTGCTGTCGCGTAGGGCGACGTCGGTGTGGAAGCGGCGCACGCGGTCTGCCGTTTGCAGGATGTCGCCGATGTCTATCTCCGACGAGCACGGCAGGCAGTAGCCGCAGCCGCGGCAGTAGTCCTCACCCAGGCTCTCCGCCGCGGCAACCAGGCGGTCCCATTCTTCGGTCGAGAGCGGCCGGGCCTGTTCGCCGGCCTGCCACGCGGCCTCCGCTTCGTGAACGCTCCCGACGCCGACGACAATGGCAGAGGCGGCCGGATGACTGAGACAGAAGCTGAAGGCGTCGCGGATGCTGGGCAACTCGCGCTCGCCGGGCTCGACCAACGCGCCGCCCGCCAACGGTTTCATGACGAGCACGCCGATGCCTTGCGCGCCGCAGAAGTCGAGAACGTGCTCGTGCGCGCGGTTGGCGATGTTGTACGGCAGCATGGCCACGGAGAACTCCCCGGTGCGCAGCGCATCCATGGCGAACGATGGCACATGGGACGTCATGCCGATATGGCCGATCAGCCCGGCGTCCCGCGCTCTCTTCACCGCAGGCAGCGCGAGGGTCAGGCAGCGCGTGAGGTTGTCCTCGTTATCCAGATTCTTAATCATGAAGATGTCAGCGCGCGGCGCGCCGAGCGCGGCGAGGCTGTCGCGGATGAAGCCCTCGGCATCTCGCTCGGATTCAACTTTCCACGGCCCCAGCTTGGTCGCCAGAATGAGGCCGTCACGCCGCCCGCCAAGGCCGAGCCCGATGCGCCGCTCGCTGTCGCCGTAGGTACGCGAGGTGTCGAACAGACGGTATCCCAGTTCGACGCAGCGGCGCACGGTAGCGACGCCTTGCTCCTCGCCGACGCGGTTCACCGGAATGCCGCCGAAGGCAATCGCGGGCGTTGACAGGCCGGTGCGACCAATGATGCGTGTGTCCAACAAACAACCTCCAGATCTACGCGCCTGCGTCAACGGCGGGGCGGGGCTGTCGCATGGGGACAGTTCCTGTCCTGCCTGGCCGGCGTTCTGTGCTTCAGCTTCGGCGAGCGCAGTGCGCATCCGCCCGGAACAGGTGACTGCGTCCCCTCGCCGAGTCCGCTCAGGACTTCGGATACGGCAGCTTGACCTTCTTGCCGTCCTTCGCCGCGGACTCGTCGAGGGCCAGGCATATCTCGTGGGTTTTCACTGCGTCATCGAGGTTGACGTGCGATTCCACGTCATTGATGATGCAGTCCACGAAGTGGTCTATCTCGCCCTCGAAGGGGTGGTGCGTGACATCGCCGCTGTCGGGCAGGATGGTGGGGATGGTCGCCATATCCGTCTGCCCCTTCATCAGGCTCAACGAGTATAGCTCGTTGTTGCGGATCGAGCCCTCCTTGCCCAGCAGGTCGATGTTGAACTTGTAGGGCAGGCGCGCCTCGACGCTCGAGCAGAGCTTCCCGATGACCCCGTTCTCGAACTTGACGATGCCGACGACCGTCGGCGAGTACTCATAGCCGAACGCGTGCGGCGTCGCGCCCTGGAAGGCGCAGACCTCCGCCACCTCCGCGCCGACGAAGTAGCGCATGGCGTCAACCGCGTGGCAGCCGCCGGAGAGGAATGAACTCCCGCCCATCTTCTTCTTGCTCACCCACTTGAACTGGGCGTACCACGGTCCGATGCCGTGCCAGTAGTCCAGCTCGGCGTAGAAGAGGTCGCCGATGGCGCGCTGAGCAAGCAGGGACTTGATGACGTCGAACAGCGGATTCCAGCGCAGGACGAAGCTCACCACCGTCTTGACCCGCGCCTTCTTCACCGCTTTCTGCATCGCGCGCAGGTCCTTGAGGTTGAGCGCGACGGGCTTCTCGATCACGACGTGCTTGCCCGCCTGCGCCGCCGCAATCGTTTCCTGGGCGTGCAGGTGATTCGGTGTGCAGATGGAGAGGCAGTCCACTGCGGGATCGGCAAGCAGCCTGTCGTAATCAGTGTAGATCTTGCAGTCCAGGCCGAGTTCGTCCGCGCGCGCGCGGGCGCTCTTCTCGGTCCTGCTGGAAATCGCCACCACCCGGCAGTGCGGGTTCTTCATGTACGCGCGGAGGTGCTCCGTGCTCACCCACCCCGCGCCGTGTACCGCACAACCGAACTGCTTCATGTCACCGTACCTCCGTTGCTCAGGTTTGCGATCGGACCCGGCGGCGCTTCACCCCAGCCGCCCCTCCAGCCTGAGAAGCGCCAGCGCGTTCTCCCCCAGGATGCGCAGCTTGTCCGCCTCCGATATCTTCGCGAACGCGACGCGCCCGACCTGCGGCCGCGGGTCAATAAACGGCAGATCCGTGCCGAACAGGATCCGCTCCGCGCCGACCTTGTCCACGGCCTGCTCCAGCGCCCCGTAGATCAGCGGCGAGCCGCAGATGTCGAGGTACACGTTCGGCCGGCGCAGAGCCAGCGCGGTGGCGGCGTCCAGCATGTCCTGAGAGCTTATCGCGTGCGCGATGAGGAGCTTGGCATTCGGGTAGTTGCGCGCCGGCTCCTCGAAGTTCGCCGCGCCGTCGTGTGACAGCACCGGCAGCCCGCGCTCGTTGGCGAATTCCCAGGCAGGCGCATACCGCTCCCCGTCCGTGCGATAGCTGTGCATGCTCGCGTGGAACTTGATGCCGACGAAGTGCCCGGTCGCCCAGCACCGCTCCAGTTCGGCGCGCATCTCCTCTGCCGAGTAGTTCGGGTTGACCACGATGTAGCCGAAGATGCGCCCGGGGAAGGATTCCGCGCCGCGCGCTACCTCGTCATTGCCGAGCACGAAGTCCGGCCCGATGCCCGCGTGGCCGGAGGCGACGCAGGCCTTGACCCCCATGCGGTCCATCGTGCGGATCATCCCGGCTGCCGTGCCGTCGGGAACGTGAAACGCGAACCACTGCCCCATGTGCGCGTGCGCGTCAATGACAGGACTGTCGTCGAGTGCGTCACCTGCGCGAACTCGCTCCAGCAATGTCGCCATCACGCTTCCCCCAGCAGCCGCCGCAGGTTGCCGCCCGCGACGAGCGCCTTGTCCGCGTCGGACAGCTCGGAGTACATGATGTTCGCGATCGGGCCTCCCGGCGTGTAATGCGGCAGGGCGGAGCCGAACAGCATGCGTTCGGCTCCGTAGCGGCGGGCGCAGTCCGCCAGCGCGTCATGCGCCACGAAGATGCCGATCTCGATGTGCAGGTTCGGGTGGCGTTCGAGCAGCGGGTACAGCGAGCGATGCACGCGGTAATTCGGCCGCAGCAGGACAAACGGCAGATCGGGGTGTGCGGCGCAGACGGAGTTCACGGCATCCCAATTCGTCTCATCGTGATCCACGAACACCGGTATCCGTCGCCGTTCCAGCGCCGTCAGCAACTCCCCGCTGCACCATTCGGCGAGGCTGTAACCATGGGCCTGGGGGAACACGCGCGCCGCGCGCACGCCCTGCTCCGCCATGCGCTCGCACAGTTCTTCCGCCGGCGGCATTTCGTCGGTGTGGTGCGGCATGACGACCCAGCAGGGAACGAACCGTTTGCCGTCCGCCAGGTCGTCGGCGAGCGCCGCGTTGCCGGTCGCCGGGTCCAGTTCCTTGCCGAGCGCGTGGAACACCAGCGCGCGCGCGATGCCGCAGCGCTCGAGTTCGGCTTCCAGGTCATCCGCGCTGTGGAACTGGCCGGGCAGCGGCTGCCCGAAGCGCCCGACCATGCAGTTGCAGTCCCAGAAATCCATCTCACCATCCCCAGGGCAGGAGCGTCAGTCGCCGGCGGCGGCCCGCCCGCTGCCCGAATCGTCCCCGGGCGAGATTCCCCGCTCGCTTGGCTCGCTCGGCATGACGGCGGTCACGCCAGGTTGTCGAATGCCTCGCGGGCGGTATTGCCGGTGACGGCGATCGTCCGCGAATCCAGGCGGCGCTTGCCCGCGCACTTGTGGCCGTCCGCCATGTACACGTGCTTGAAGCGCACCGCGATCTCCACCGGCTTGCCGATGTCCAGCGGCGTGACCTTGCCGACCTTGCCCATCGCCGCGTGAGCGCCTTCGCGAATCATCTCGCGCACCACCGCCGCCGGCTTCATGATCGCGCAGTGGCGCGACAGCCCAACCTTGGTCACCACCAACTCCACTTCGGGGCCGAGCACCTCCCGCGCTTCATCACACACCGCCTGGTCGCCCGTCACGAGTACGCACGGCACGCCCATCTCGCCCGCGATCGCCGCGCAGAAACTCATCTCGCTCATCGGGCGCCCGTTTGCGCGCATTTCCTCCCACGCCGCGGACGACTGCGTGTGCTCCAGCACCCCGTGCATCGTCCCCGCCATGGGGTGCATGCCGAGTTGGAACATCGCGTCGAAGCTGTCATCGAGTTCGCTGAGATACGAATCCGTCGGCGATCCCATCATGTACAGCGCGCCGTCGTGCAGGTCGTCGAAGATCAAGTTGTAGCCCCCGTTGGCGCCGTGCCCGTCGCGCACGAGTATCTCGGTCGCGCCGCCCTCGATCGCCCCCTGCACCGCCGCGTTGACCTCCTGCGTCAGCAGGTGCCGCGCCTCCTGGTACAGCGCGCCGCCCGCCTCCACGTGCTGGGTCAAGCACACGCCGCCCACACCTTCGAGATCCGTCAGGATGTAGATCTTCATGTCACTCCCTTCGCGACGGAGGATTCAATCCACAGATCACACAGGCTTGCCCGCCACAGGCGGATGACGCAGATCGGAGCGGGCGCAGGCGGCTCTAGCATGGATGCTTCGACGGGGCCGGGATTCCACGCTTCGCGCTTCGCGCGGCGCTCTGAATGACACGTTCGGTGGCGGGTCCTCCTCTACAATAGCTCTGTGCAACCGCCCCTCGGTCGGCGCTCGTTCTAGCCGCAGCGCCGCATTTCCAGCGCTCTCGGTGCGAGGTCAGAGCTTCCCCAGCTCCGCGAGCACGCGCACCAACATTTCGCGTTCGGCATCCGAGGCCGGTGTCTGCGGCAGGCGCGGCGGCCCGATGGGCTGCCACGTCAGGCTCACCGCCTCGCGCACGAGCGGAATCGGGTTGATCCGCCCCTCGCCCAACAGCGCCTTGAAGAAGGGATACAGCTTGAGGTGTATCTCCGTCGCCTTCGCCACCTCGCCGGCGAGAAAGGCGTCAATCGCCTCGCGCATCATGTCGCCCACGACGTGCGACCCGCCGCTGACGACGCCGACCCCGCCCTGCGTCAGGACCTGCAGCGCCATCGTGTCGTCGCCGCAGTACACCTCGAACCCGTCCGGCGTGCCGAGGACGAAATCCGAGGTCTGGAGCGGGTTGATGCCCGCCTCTTCCTTGATCGCGACGACGTTCGGGATCTTCGCCAGAACCGCGACCGTCTCCGGCGCGATGTTGGCGCCCGCGAAGAGCGGGATGTTGTACAGCATCACCGGCAGATCGGCGGCGGCGGCTACTTGCTCGAAGTGCAGGCGCAGTCCCTCCTGCGTCGGGCGCGAGTAATACGGCGCGACGACCATCACCGCATCGTAGCCGGCGCTGGCGGCGGCCTTGGTCAGCGCGACGGCGTGCTTGGTGCAG